>JAEUNQ010000033.1 GCA_016790365.1 Thauera sp.
CCTTCGTCCGTCGAAAAGGTGACGAAGGCGAACTGCCCGGCTTCGTGCCCCGGCCAGCGGTCCTTGAAGCGGATCGCCACCTTGAGCACGCGGTTGTCGGGGAAGGGCACCAGCTCCTCGATCTCGCCCACCGCCTTGCGCCGATGGCCGACGCGTCCGGACAGGGACACCACGGCGGCGACGCTGCCGCCGGCCATCAGCACGGCGAGCACGATGCCCATCGGCTGCGCCCAGTAGGCAAAGGGCGTCAGCAGCACCGAGTGGAAGACCAGCGCCAAGTAGGCGACGGCCAGCAGGCGGTGGGTCTTGAAGAACAGGCGGTAGGGGAAGCGCTTGGTGAGCGCGATCACGATCAGCACCACCGCCGCGTAGAAGGCCCACTCGCCCACCGATTCCGCGAGGCCACGCTGGGTGCGGAAGAAGATCTCGACCGGGTCGGTGAGCGTCGGCTTCGGCCCCCGCTCGGGCTTCACCAGCCAGCCCCAGCCCACCGCCCACTTGGTGCCCTGCGCCCACAGCCAGTGGATCACCGCGAACACCAGGCCGGTGATGCCCAGCCACTTGTGCAGGCGGTAGGTCTTGTCCAGCCCGTCGAGCAGCGGCTCCACCCGCACCGGGCGCAGCGCCAGGATCATGCCCACGCTCATGACGCCGATGCCGATCACGCCGGTGTAGTTGATCGCCACCGTGCGCAGGGCAAAGTATTCATAGCCGTTGGGCAACAGCGGATCGGCCATCCACCACAGCAGGCTGAGCAACAGCAACAGCCCAGCGTACGCAAACCGGATGTTGTTCATCGTGTGCTCCATTCGCTCGAGATCCCGCGTCCGTTGCGGTGCATAGGGTGCGCGCGTCATCGGACCGACTGCTTTGATTGTGCCCCGGCGGCCGCTGGCCCGCCTTGTCGCAGCGCAAACGAAAGCGCCGCAGTGCCGCCGGCCACGCCCGGCGGCAGTCGGTTCAGCTCCAGTTAAGGATGGCAGCGCCATGCTCCGCGCTGTCCTCACCACGGAGCCCTGCCAATGATGACCGCGACCCTGCTCTCCCCCCTGTTGCTGGCACTTGCCGCCGGCATCGCCGCCCCCGCGCACGCCGCGGGGCGTGAACCGGCATCCCTGCCGCCACAAACATGCCAGTCGATTCGCCATGAGCTCGATGCGGTCGCGACCCATGTGAGCGAGGCGCGCGCGGAGCGCGCCGGCGCAGCGACGGCGCCCGACCCCTACCTGACGCTGGCGCGCGCGCTCGAGTCCCACCTCGACGCCTTGCACGCCAACCTGCCGGCACCGGCGACGCAGCGCGCGCAGGCCAGCGTGCTGGTGAGCGACATGCGCGACGCCCTGGTGCTGGTGCGCGGCGCAACCCGCCCCGATGCCCGCCAGCTCGCGCTGCAGCGCCTCGACGCCGATCAACGGCTCTACAATCGGGTGCTGGAGACCCTCGGGTGCTCCGCCACCCGACCCACCGCCCTGTGAACCGATGACCGCCATCACGCCGCGCCAGGCCCTGCTGCTCTCGCTCGCCGCCGCGCTCAGCACCATCGCAATGAAGACCGGCGCCTGGTGGCTGACCGGCTCGATCGGCTACCTGTCCGACGCGCTCGAGTCGGTGGTCAACCTGGCCGGCG
>JAEUNQ010000073.1 GCA_016790365.1 Thauera sp.
GTAGGCGATCGCGCGGTCGTTGTACAGCGACGCGAACACTTCCTTCATCGCGTGCAGGATGTTCTCGTAGCCGTGGATGTTGAGGAAGGTCTCCTGCTGGCCGGCGAAGGAGGCGTCCGGCAGGTCCTCGGCGGTCGCCGAGGAGCGCACCGCGAAGCTGCCCTCGCCCTCGGCGGTGATCTGCTCGTAGGCGGTCTTGATCTCGGCCTCGAGCTTGGCCGGGAAGGGCAGCTCCACGATCCACTGGCGGATCTGCGCGCCGGTCTTGGCCAGCGCATCGACGTCATCCACGTCGAGCGCATCGAGCGCGGCATTGATGCGATCGGCCAGGCCATCGTGGGCGAGGAACTCGCGATAGGCCTCGGCCGTGGTCGCAAAACCACCCGGCACACGTACGCTGGCGGGCAACTGGCTGATCATCTCGCCGAGCGAGGCGTTCTTGCCGCCGACCATCTCGACGTCGGACATGCGCAGTTCGTTGAAGGGGATCACGTAACGTGTCATGGGTGGCTTCCGCAAATGTTGGGGAAAAAGCAAAATATCGCGAACGGCAGTGTACGATTTTTTGTGCTGTGCCGCATCACAGGGTTTGCCCCAATACTCGCCCCGTACCCCTGGTCGGGGCCGCAAGGTCCGAAATCATGAACGACATCGCCCGCCGCACCGTCTTCTTCGTCTCAGACGGCACCGGCATCACCGCCGAAACCCTTGGCCACAGCCTGTTAGCGCAGTTTCCCGACGCGCGCTTCCGCCAGGTGCGCGCGCCTTTCATCGACGACATCGACAAGGCGATCGACTGCGCGACGCAGATCCGCGAGGCCGCGGGCGAGGACGGCGTGCGCCCGATCGTGTTCAGCACGCTGGTCAACCAGGCCACGGTTGATGCACTGCACAAATCCGACGCGCTCTTCCTGGACCTCTTCGAGCGCTTCATCGGCCCGCTCGAGGCCGAGCTCGGCCAACGCTCCACCCACGCCGTGGGCCGTTTCCACGGCATCGCCGACAGCCTCAACTACAAGCACCGCATCGAGGCGATCAACTTCGCGATGGCGCACGACGACGGCATCTCCAGCGAGGGCGAGCTCGCCGAGGCCGACGTGATCCTGGTCGGCGTGTCGCGCTCGGGCAAGACCCCCACCAGTCTCTACCTGGCGATGCAGTTCGGCGTCAAGGCGGCCAACTATCCGCTGATCCCCGAGGACTTCGAGCGCAACAAGCTTCCCGGCGAGCTGCACAAGTACCGCGGCAAGCTTTTCGGCCTCACGATCGCGCCCGAGCGCCTGTCGCAGATCCGCCAGGAACGCCGGCCCAACAGCCGCTACGCAGCGCTGGAGAACTGTCGCTACGAGATCGACGCCGCGCACAAGCTGATGCGTCGCGAGAACATCCGTTGCCTCGACTCGACCACGAAGTCGATCGAGGAAATCTCCGCCACCATCCTGCAGACGATCCGCGTCGACCGTCCCGGATTCTGAGCGCGCGCCGCGCACCCCAGTGCGCGCTGCAGCCGCCCACCAACTCGAGTCCCGCGCTCGCGCCGCAACCGGCGTTTGCCCGCGGCGTTGGTAGAATAGGGCGTCATGCGTGCCGTCCAAGCCGGCACCCCGAACAGCGCAACAGGAATCCGACATGAAAAGAACGCGCCTCAAGCGCCGCGGCGGCCTCGGCCGCAATGCCGAACAACTCGTCTGGCTCGCCGGTGGGCTGGCCCAGTCCGGCAGCCGGGTCGAGGACCACTACTGGGAAACGCAGCTCGCCCGCCTGATCGACGAGATCCTGGCCGACAACGACGAGGAAGTACTCAACGCCGCGCTCGATCACCTGTACAGCGCCGATGCCCGCGCCTACGACGAACTCGCCGACAACATCGAGTCGCGCGCCGAATGCGCCGCCGGGAACCTCGCCGAGCACGACGTGGTGCTGATCGCCGCACCGGTGCTGGCGTGGTCGCGCTACCGCATCCCCGCCACCAACATCCCGCCCGCGGTACTCGCCAACCTGCGTGTGCACCTGCAGGCGCACGTGCTGGCCAAGGGCGCGAAGCTGTCGGTGGCCGACTTCCTCTTCAGCCCCGACCAGCTGCCGCAAGGCTACTGCGCCACGGCGGAGTTCGCCAAGGTGATCTGCGGCGCCGCGGCCGACAATCTCGACCTGCACATCGACACCGAGGGCATGCCGGAAACCGCGCAGTTCCTCTCCGACACCCGCTACCTGCTTGCCGCGGTGGCGGTACCGCGCGGCGCGGCCTTGTTCCGCTGGCAGGAGCCCGACGGCACCCGCGACGGTGCGCTCGAGCAATGGCGCGCCCAGGGCGGAGCCTGCCTCGCCCCGCTGCTGCCCGGCTGCGCGGTCGATCTCGTGCTGCCGGACTCCTACTTCGCCGCCAGCCGCGCCGCCGACAAGGACAGCCGGCCCTACTCGGTGCGCGCCTCCGTCGCCTTCCTCGCCACCACGCTCGAAACCCCCGCCGCCAACCTGCGCGCGGTGCTTGCGCCGTTCTGGGAACGCAACCTCGAGGAGTACCGCATCGGATTCACCATGCGCGATCGCGACGCAGTGGTGCATGGCGTGGTGTGGCCGCTGCTCGGCGCAGAAGACGAGACCACCGACTGCGTGGCCCAGATCGAAACCGTACTGCGCGAATCCGGTCTGACCGACATCGTGGCGCTCGAGCATCACTTCCCGCTCGAGTACTGCGACGACTGCGGCGCCCCGCTCTACCCATCGCCCGAGGGCGAGGTCGTCCATGCCGAGATGCCCGAGGAACAGGGCATGCAGGCGCCGCGCCATCTCCACTGATCCGGCACGAGGTTCCCATGGCCCGCGAAGTCGACAAACCCGACGCCGAATGGCGCCGCCAGCTCTCCGACCTGCAGTATCGCGTCGCCCGCGAGAAGGGCACCGAACGTGCCTTCACCGGCGAATACTGGAACGCCTGGGACCAGGGCGCCTACAACTGCGTGTGCTGCGGCGCCCCGCTCTTCCGCTCCGAGCACAAGTTCGACGCCGGCTGCGGCTGGCCGAGCTTCTGGACCGCCGCCGAGCCGGACAACGTCGAGACCGCGGTCGACCGCAGCCACTTCATGGTGCGCACCGAAGTCCTGTGCCAGCGCTGCGGTGCCCACCTGGGCCACGTCTTCGAGGACGGCCCCCAGCCCACCGGCCTGCGCTACTGCATCAACTCGGCGTCGATCAAGCTGGAAAAGGACGGGGACTGAAGGGACGCAGGCTGAGGGATGCGGATTGAGCGTGGTCATACACGGCCGGCTGCATCTTCGAGCCGGTTTGCGTTATCGCGGAACACCTTGCGCAAGGGTTCGGAGATCCGGCTGTCGCCAGCGGCCGCGCTCCAGAAGACCAGCGCCTGCCTGCAGGCCTCCAGCCAGATGGGGCGTTCTCCGGGGAGCGGCAAGGGCGGTTGCCATACCTTCGTGGGCAACTCGCCGCCGGGCAGCGGGGCGTAGTCCATCGGCACCATGTCGTAGGCGGGCGCGGGCGTGAGCCGGCCATCGGCCACGCGGAAGGCGCAGTTGCCAAGGTGCATGTCGCCATTGGCGATCAGGCGCCCGAACCACCACAACCGGTCGATGCTCGCTGCATGCTGCGAGGACAAGAACCCTGCCTCGACCAGCGCCCTGGCATGTTCCCGCCAGTCGCGCGCCCCCAAGCCCAGAAGATGCCCGCTGACCGCTTGCAGGCTGACGACCGGCAGCCGACCGAAGCGTCCCAGCCGGTCGAACCGCTCCGATTCCAGGAAGGTACGCCCCTGACTGGCAAGGATGCGGGTTTGCGCAACGTCGACGCCGCTCAGTCCCGCCGCAGCGCCCAATGCAAGATGCTCGCACACCAGCAAGTCGGACCAGCGCCGGCTGCTCTCCCCCACCCCGGAAAACTTCACCAGCACATGCGGCGTGCGCTGTCCCGCATGCTCGCGCAGCGACAGGAACTTCGGAAAGTCGCCCGCCGCACTGCTCCCCGCGATACCCAACGACACACTGCGCTCCGCCGAGTCGTGATAAGCCGCAAGCAGGGTCGACTCGGCAAGGACTGGCGTAGGCGCCAGCACCTCGGCCTGCCACAGCCGCGCCGCCTGCTCGCCGAGCATCAGGTGACCGGGCAGGTCAGCGCCGCGGCGGCTCAGGATCCACGCGATTTCGTCATCACCCCAGTCGCGAGGATCGTCGGGCACCTCGAGATCCAGGTGAAGCTGGCGTGCGAACTGGCGCCCGAGATAGCCCTGCGGCTGCATGTCGTACAAGGGATAGGGCAATCCGGGCCACCAGCCGTCTCGTGCCTCGTCATCGACCGGAAATCCGAGCCTGTCCAGCGCGCACCACGCCCCGTCTGGCTGTAGCAGGCGCAGGCCCCCCCCCTCCTGCAGTCGACCGTCGGCATCGACATGAAAAAGCGGAATCGGTGCCGATGAACCACGCAAGGGACGGCACGCGGCGTACCGCGTTCGACCCGTCGCCCCGCCACGGCAGATGTCCGCGCCCAACTCCTCGAACAGACGCAGCACCGTCCGCGCCGACACGTCCAGTTGCCGCGCCAGGTCGGCCGCACGCACCGGCCCGCGCCGCAGGAGGGCAATCAGACGCTGGCGGACTTCAAGATTCCTGGTGCGCATAATGTCGAGGCAACTGCATCTTCAAATCACTAAAATCGTATTAATCTTCATTAGTTTACGCTAGCACGCAGCTTCATAATGTCCAGAGTTTTGTCCGCAACTCGACACGAATGAAAAAAACCCGCGCCAGCCTCACGGCCGCGCGGGTTTCTGTCAGGCGAAAACTGCGCTTACACGCGTTCCCACACCGTGGTGATGCCCTGGCCGCCGCCGATGCACATGGTGGCCACGCCGTAGCGGCCATTCACGCGGATCAGCTCGTGCAGCAGCTTGGTGATGATCACCGAGCCGGTCGCGCCCACCGGGTGGCCGAGCGAAATGGCGCCACCGTTGGGGTTGACCTTGGCGGTGTCGAGACCGAGGCCGCGGTTCACCGTGATCGACTGCGCTGCAAAGGCTTCGTTGGACTCGATCACGTCGATCTGGTCCAGCTTCAGGCCGGCGCGCTGCAGTGCGAGCTTGGTGGCAGGGATCGGCCCCTCGCCCATCACGTCGTTGGGCACACCGGCGATGGCGTAGGACACCAGGCGGGCGATCGGCTTGTGACCACCGGCGGCCGCCTTGGCTGCATCGGCCAGCAGCAGGAAGGCCGCGGCGTCGTTGATGCCCGAGGCGTTGCCGGCGGTGACCGAACCGTCCTTCTTGAACGCCGGCTTCATCTTGCCCAGCGCTTCCATGGTGGTCATGCGCGGATGCTCGTCGGTGTCGAACACCACGGGGCCCTTGCGGGTCTCG
>JAEUNQ010000077.1 GCA_016790365.1 Thauera sp.
ACGATGGTGGCGAGCGCGACCGGCGCCTTGTGGCGGCGGCTGGCCATCTGGCGGCCCTCGGTGATCGCGAACAGGTCGCCGTTGTCGCAGAAGCGCTGGATCTGCGCCGGCGTGCCCTCCACCAGCAGCACGTCGCCGCCGAGCAGCTGGAAGTCCTCGCCGATCTGCGCGAACGAGGCGTCGCGCCGGTGCACCGCGACCAGGTGGATGCCGTAGCGCGCGAGCAGGTCGAGGTCGCGGATCGGGCGCAGGATGTAGCGCGAGGTCTGGCCGACGATCGCCTCCACCATCACCAGGTCGCGCCGGCGCAGGGTCTCGATGTCGTGGGCCGCGGTGCCCGCCGGCGCCTGCAGGCCGACGCTGTCGCTGCTGCGCAGCGCCATCATGGCGTCGCTGCGGCTGTGCACGACCACGCGGTCGCCGACCTCCAGGCGGGTGTCGGGCGCGGGGTCGGCGAGCTCGGTGTCGCCGCGCACCAGGTTCAAGACCTTGATGATGCCGTTGGACAGGCGCGCCTCGCGCAGCGTCCGGCCGGCCAGATGCGAGCCCTCGGGCACGAACAGCTCGGTCATGAACCAGCGCTCGCCGGCACCGAACTGCTGGCTCAGGGTCTCGCGCACCGGCAGCAGGCGCGGCGCGAACACCAGCATGAAGGCGCTGCCCACCAGCGCGATCAGCATTGCCGGCAGGCTGATCTCGAACATCGAGAAGGGGGCGAGGCCCTGCTCGCGCGCGACGCCGTCGACCAGGATGTTGGTCGAGGTGCCGACCATGGTGATCAGCCCGCCGAGGATGGTCGCATAGGAGAGCGGGATCAGCAGGCGCGAGGGCGCCAGGCCCTGGCGGGCCGCCACCGCGATCACCGCGGGGATCATCACCATCACCACCGGGGTGTTGTTGATGAAGGGCGACACCAGCACGCAGGCGGCGATCAGCGCCAGCAGCAGGCGGCGTTCGCCGGCGCCGGCCGCGGCGGCGAGCCATTCGCCGAGCTGGTCCACGCAGCCGGTGCGCGACAGCGCGGCGCTGATGATGAACAGGCAGGCGATGGTGATCGGCGCGCTGTTGCCGAACACGCCGAGCACCTCCTTGCTGTTCAGCACGCCCGCGGCGAGCAGCACGCCCACCGCTGCCATGACCGCGACGTCGGGCTTCGTCCATTCGCGCACGAAGGCGACGAAGAGGACGACGAGGACGAGGCCGACGAAGAGGGGGGCGTGGAGCTCGGGCAGCGGCATGGCGGCATGAATGGACGGGTGCTGGAGCTTAGCCGCGGCGTTTATGCATTCAAAAGACTTGATATTCCGAAGCTTATTCCTGCTGGTTCCATAGGGCGCGACAGCGCGTGAGCGCCGCGCGGATGGCGCGTGGCGATCCGCGTCGGCGCCGCAGTCTGGCGAGGCGCGCGCAGCGCAGAGGGTTCAATCCCGCCGGCGTGGGCCTATATTGGTCATGCGGGCTCGCGAGGCCGTCATCGAGGGGAGTGTCATGCGTCTCCGTTTCTTCCTGTCGTCGCCGGGCGATGTCGCCGATGAGCGGACATTCGCCCAGCAGGTCATCGAGCAGGAGTTGCCGAAGGATCCCTTCGTGCGCGGCCTGGTCGATTGCGAGGCGGTGCGCTGGGACGACCCCGCCGCGCCGGTGGCGATGCCGGCCACCCTGACCCCGCAGGAGGCGGTGAATCGCGGCCTGCCGCGGCCTTCGGCGTGCGACTGCGTGGTCGTCGTGCTGTGGGCGCGGATGGGGACCCCGCTGCCGGCGAGCTGCGCCCGCCCCGACGGGAGCCGCTACCTCTCGGGCACCGAATGGGAATACGAGGACGCGCTCAACGCGAAGCCGCAGCCCCATATCCTCGTCTACCGTCGGCGCAGCCCGCCCGAGCTTGGCGACCCGCTCGATGCCGACTACGATGAGCGCCTCGCCCAGTACCGCCGGGCGAACGACTTCTTCAAGCGCTTCCGTAACGCGGATGGTTCCCTTGCGGGGGGCTTCGCCGAGTACGACACGCCGCAGGAGTTCCGCGACCGCCTGCGCGTGGATCTGCGCGCCTTCATCCAGCGCCGCCTGGAGGTCGAGCGGGCGAACGGGCAGACCGTGCGCGTGAATGTGTCGCCGCCCTACGGACGCATCGCGAAGGCGCTCGCCAGCGGATCTGCGGTGCCGATCATCGGCCCCGGCATCTGCCGCTCGGGGCGCCCCTCGGACGCGCCCTGGGACCCCGACGCACCGCGCTTTCTCCCCAGCGGCACCGAGCTGTCGGCGTGTCTCGCCGACGAGGCGGGTTTCCCGTCGCAGACCGAACGCGACCAGTTGGCAGAGGTGGCGTCCTACTACGAGGCCTTCCAGACCCGCGATGCCTTGCACGAGCGGTTGCGTGCGCTGCTTGCGCCTGCGGCCCTGGACAGGATCGCAGCGCCACCGCTCTACTCGTTTCTCGCCACCCTCGAGAAGCCGCTGCTGATCATCACGACCAACTATGACACTTTGATCGAACAGGTCTTCCGCGAGGCTCGGAAGCCTTACGACCTGGTCGTGTACTCCGAGCTCAAGGAGCTCGGAAACGCCGTCCTGTGGTGGCCGCACGGCGCGCTGAAGCCGGAGACGGTGACCCCGAACGAGCTCTACATCGAGCTCGACAAGACGACGGTGATCTTCAAGATGCACGGCTCCATCGTCCCGCAATCGGCTGAACTCGACAGCTTTGTGATCACCGAGTCGGACTATGTCGAGCTGCTCTCGCGCATCGCCAGCAAGTCGGCGATTCCCGCCTTGTTTGCCTCGCATTGCCGCGACCGCAGTCTTCTGTTCCTCGGCTACAGCCTGCGCGACTGGAGCTTCCGCACGATCCTGCAGAGCCTGAACCGCTTCTTCGCGAAGCGGCTGGTCGCGGGCGACGACGAGATCCAGTCATGGGCGATCGACGACCGCTTCTCCGAGCTCGAGCTCAAGTTCTGGCAGCGGCGCGGGGTGTATCCCTACGAGGTGAACCTGGACGAGTTCGTCCGCCTGCTGCGCGCGAGGATGCCGTCATGAACACGGCGCCCCGCATCGATCAGCGTTGCCCCTACGTCGGCCTGCAGCCCTTCGAGGAGGCCGACCGGGCCTTCTTCTTCGGGCGTGAGCGCGACCAGCGGGTGATCATCTCCAACCTGCTCTCGTCGCCGCTGACCATCCTCTACGGATCGAGCGGGGTCGGGAAGAGCTCGGTGCTGATGGCGGGGGTCGTGCCGCAACTCCATCGCGAGCGGCCAGGGACCCCGGTGGTCGTGTTTCGCAACTGGGTGGATCGCGACTTTCAGCTCGCGCTGACCCGTTCCTGCATCGAGACCGTCTGGGCCATGGGCGCGGACCAGCCCAGGCCGGCCGAGACCCTGCCCCTCGACGAGGTGCTGCGCGCTTGCGCGGAGGCGGCGCACGAGACGGTGCTGGTGATCTTCGACCAGTTCGAGGAGTATTTCCTCTATCACGCCAAGGACAGCGACGCCGCCGGGGCCTTCGAGGCCCAGTTCGCGCGTGCGGTGAACCGCGAGGACGTCGATGTCGGTTTCCTGGTCGCGCTGCGCGACGACAGCCTGTCACGGCTGGACCGCTTCCAGGAGCGCATCCACAATCTGCTGAGCAACCGCCTGCGGCTCAACCATCTGGATACCGAGGCGGCGGGCGACGCCATCCGCAAGCCGCTGGCGGTATGGAACGCGATGCAGGCTGCGGGCGTGCCAGAGGTCGGCATCGACGAGGAGCTGGTCGGCGAGTTGCTGAGCCAGGTCCGCATCGGGCAGGTCTCGGCCGGGCGCCCCGGGGGGAGCGGTGGTCCGCGCCACGACGAAGGCTGCATCGAGGCGCCCTTCCTGCAACTGGTCATGGTGCGGCTGTGGGAGGAAGAACGCGCGCAAGGCTCGGACCGCTTGCGGCGGGCGACGCTGGACCGGCTGGGCGGTGCCGACGAGATCGTCCGCACCCACCTCGACGTGGCGATGGCGCGCCTCGACGCGACGAGCCAGGCGGTGTGCGCCAGCTTCTTCGACCGCCTGGTCACCCCGAGCGGCAGCAAGATCGCCTGCGGCGCGCCCGACCTGATCAGCTGGGCGGGCGATCTCGCGCCGCACGTGCCGGCCGTGCTGCAGGCCTTGAGCGATGCGCGCAACCGCATCCTGCGCACCGTGCCCGTCCCCGACAACCCGGAGGCGATGCGCTACGAGATCTACCACGACGTCCTCGCGCCCGCGATCCTCGACTGGCGCCAACGCTTCGAGGCCGACCGGCAGCGCGAGGAGGCGCTCAGGGTGGCCCGCGAGAAAGCCGCACGGCGAGAGCAGGAGGCGCAGGTCGTGCGCGAGCGCGCGGCCCGGCGTGCCTTGCGCAGGTGGCTCGCGGGCCTGGGCGTGATGAGCTGCGTCGCTGGGGCGGGATGGCTCTATGCGTCCTGGGAGGGGATGCGCTCGGCGGCCAACGAGAAGGCGGCGCAGTCGATCTCGAACGCGTCCTTCGACACGGCACGCGCATTGGACCTTGCCCTGGAGGCGGTGGAGGCGACGGTCCCATCCGGGATGTCGGTCGCTCGAGGGGCCCGCCTGCACCTGACGCCGACTGCCGCCGCCGAGGACGCCTTGCGCCAGGCCATCCAGGCCTCGCGCCTGGCATGGACCCTGCCAGCGAGCGGGAGGGTGCTGTCCGATGTGGAGTTCAGCCCCGATGGCAGCCGGCTGCTCACTGCCGGCCAGGATCAGACGGCCCGCGTGTGGGATATCCGCGGCGGCCGTCCCGCCGAAGCGGTCGTCACGCTCGCGCATGAGGCCTGGGTGCGGCGGGGGCGCTTCCTTCCCGATGGCGAGCGCGTGCTCACGGTATCGGGAAGCCGCGCCTGGCTGTGGGCGCTCGCGCGGCCGGACGCCCCGGTGCGCAGCTTCGAGCATGGCGGGAACATCTACTCCGCCCTCGACCTGAGCGGCGACGGGCGGCGCCTGGCGACCGCCGGGGATGGCGCGAGGGCGGCGCGCGTGATCCGGATCTGGGACGTCGACTCCGATGCGGCGGAGCCGCTGCTCACCCTGGATGTGGAGGGGGCGTGGATCATGGGGCTGGCGTTCAGCCCCGATGGCTGCTGCGTCGCCACCGCCGCGGTCGAGCGCGGCAAGGCCGAGCGAACGGCGATCGGCCTGTGGAGTCTCGAGCGCCGGCGCGAGATCTTCTCCCTGCCGCTCGACGAGCCGAGCGACGCGATCGCATTCGCACCCGATGGCAGTGCGCTGGTGACCGCCAGCCGTGACGGCTGGCTGCGCGTCTGGGAGCCCGGAGGGGTGGGGCTCGATGCGTTGCTGCGCAAGGCGGCGGGTGGCGCGCACCGGGGTGAGGGGCCCTCCTGGAATCGCCGCATGCTGGCGGGCCACGGAGACCGCATCCGCAACGTGGAGGTGAGTGCGGACGGCGGGCTGATCGCCAGTGCGGGGGGGGACGGGACGGCAAGGATCTGGGACCGGCGCACGGGCGAGAACCTGCTCGTGCTGACCGGGCATCTCTCCTACGTGGAGGCGGCCCGCTTCAGCCCCGATGGGCGTCACGTGGCGACTGCGAGCCGTGACGGCACGGTCAAGTTATGGAACATCGAGGGGCATTTCAACACGGTGACCAGCATCGCCTTCAGCCCGGATGGTCGTACGCTGGCCACCGGCAGCAGCGACCGAACCGCCCGCATCTGGGACTTGGCGGAAGGTACCCCGCGCTTGCGGCATACCCTGCGCGGCCACTCCGACCAGGTGCATCGCGTGGCCTTCGACCCCTCGGGTGCGCGCGTGGCGACGGCAGGGCTGGACAATCAGCTGCGGCTCTGGGACGTCGCGAGCGGCGCGGAGATCGCGCTGCCGGGCGTGCCGCCCGAGCACCGGCACAAGGATCAGCTCAGGGGGGTGGCCTTCAGCCCGGACGGCCGCCTGCTGGCGAGCGCAGGGGCCGACGGCCATGCGCGGCTCTATCCGCTCGCGGGGCAGGCGAGCCCGATCTCGGTCCTGCATGGAGGGGCCACGACCCAGGTCTCGGGCGTGGCCTTTCATCCTCTGGGCGACTCCTGGGCCAGCAGCGGCTTCGACGGCAAGGTGAAGCGTTGGACTCTGTCGGGAGAGCCGTTCGGAGAGCTTGCGTTGCCGGAGGACGAGCGCAAGCTCGGCAGACACATCTCCGACCTCGCCTTCAGCCCGGATGGGGCCTACGTGGCCGCGGTGGTGCAGCGCCGCGTGCGGGTCTGGCCGGTCACCGCGTTCAAGGCACCGGATCCCGTGGAACCGCTCCGCCTTCCGCTCATCGAGGGCGCGCGCTATTGCGCGACCCTCGCCTACAGCCCGGACAGCCGCTGGCTGGCGGTGGGCTGCAACGATGCCGGCGTGCGCCTGTTCGAGATGCCTGCGGGCACCCTCGTGAAGACCATCACGGTGCACAAGAACGAGGTACGCGGCATCGCCTTCAGCCCGGATGGAGCCTTGTTGGCCACGGCCAGCAACGACAAGACCTTCCACGTTTCCCCGCTCGCCTTCGAGGCCGTTTACGAGGCCGCGCGGCGCCTGCAGCAGGCGACGGCCGCCGAACGCTAGCGCCCGATCCGCCGTTGGCCGACGAGGCGCGTCTTTGTGCCGGCTTAGCGCCGCGCGGCGTCCAGGCGCGCCTGCGCGCTGCGCTCGAGCTCGGCGGCGCGTTCGCGCAGGAACTCGAGGAAGGCGCCGGCGAGCGGGGTGAGCCGCTTGCCGGCCGGATACACCACCTGCCACTGGGTGGCCAGCGGGGTCCCCTCCACGCGCAGCACCGCGATGCCTTCATCGACCGCATGCGCGAGCGCGTGGGCGGACAGCAGCGACAGCCCCAGCCCGCCCGCCACCGCCTGCTTCACTGCCTCGTTGCTGCCCAGCTCGAGGCGCGGGCGCAGCGCGAGGCCGTGGGTGGCGAAGAACTGCTCGACCGCCTGGCGGGTGCCGGAACCGGGTTCGCGCAATACGAACTCCTCGTCGGCGAGCGCCTCGAGCGGAAGCTTTCTCCTGCATCCGGCGAGCGGATGCTCGGTGGACGCCACCACCACCAGCGGATTCGACAGGAAGGGCGTGGCCACCACCGGCGGCGCCTGCGGCGGTCGGCTCATGATGTAGAGGTCGTCGAGGTTGTCGGCCAGCCGCCGGATCACCGCGTCGCGGTTGAGCACCACCAGCGACACCTCCACCGCCGGGCGTTCGCGGCGGAAGTCGCCGAGCAGGCGCGGGATGAAGGTCTCCGCGGTGCTGACCACCGCCAGCCGCAGGCGGCCGACCACGTCGCCGCGCAGCTCGGCGAGCGTCTCGTCGAGGCGCTCCAGCTCCTGCTCGACCCGGTTCGCGGTGTCGAGCACCACGCGCCCGGCCGCGGTCAGGTGCAGGCGGCGGCCGACGCGCTCGAACAGCGGCAGGCCGACCTGCTCGGCGAGCTGGCGCAGCTGCGCCGACAGCGTGGGCTGGGTCAGGTGCAGGCGCTGCGCGGCGCGCGACACGCTGCCCTCGCGCGAGACCGCGAGCAGGAGGCGGAGCTGGTGGAAGGTGAGGCGCATGGGCGGTGAGTCAGGGTTGGAAAAAGGGGGAAAGGGGGGAAGAAGGGTTGGAAAGACAGTTGGAAAGTTACATAGATAAAAATCTATGTATAAGACAAGAATAAATCATTTTTCTGCATGTGTGCGCTGCGGCAAAATTCGCATCGCACTGACGCAGCCGCGGCCTCCGAAGGTCCGTCGCGGCGCGGTCCCGGTTCCGCTCCCGCGCGGTCCGCTCATCGAGGAAAACAATACATGGTCGATGCCGTTCCCTTCTTCTTCGCCCTCGGCGCGGTGGCCTCGCTTGCCCGCTCCGGGCTGCGCCTGCCCGCCGCCGTCTTCGAGACCCTGTCGATCTACCTGCTGCTGGCGATCGGCCTCAAGGGCGGGGTCGAGATCGCACGCTCCGAGAGCGCCACGCTGTGGGTCGATGCGCTGCTGGCGATCGGCCTCGGCGCGATCATCCCGCTGCTGGTCTTCCCGCTCTTCCGCCTGCGCTTCTCACGGCCCGACGCCGCCTCGCTGTCGGCGCACTACGGCTCGGTCTCCATCGTCACCTTCGCGGTGGGTGCGGCGGTGCTGGCCGGGCGCGGCATCGAGGTCGAGGGCCACCTCGCCCTGCTCGCCGCGCTGATGGAAGCGCCGGCGCTGATCGTCGCCACGCTGATCGCGCGCTGGGGGGTGAAGTCGGCCGACGGCAGCTCCACCGCGGGTGCGCTGGTGCACGAGGTGTTCGCCAACAAGAGCGTGGTGCTGCTCGGCGGCGGCATCCTGATCGGCTGGGTCGCCGGGCCGCAGGGCCTCGAGCCGCTGTCGCCGCTCTTCGTCGATCTGTTCAAGGGTGCGCTGTGCCTGTTCCTGCTCGAGATGGGCCTGATCGCCGCCGACCGCCTGCCCGACCTCAAGAAGGCCGGGCTGTTCCTGGTCGGCAGCGCGCTCGCCCTGCCGCCGGTGCTGGCGCTGGCCGGCTGGAGCGTGGCGCAGGTGATGGGCCTCGGGGTGGGCGGCACGGTGCTGATGATGACGCTCGCCGGCAGCGCGTCCTACATCGCCGCGCCGACCGCGATGCGGATCGCGGTGCCCGAGGCCAACCCGGCGCTCGGGGTGGCGGCGGCGCTCGCAGTCACCTTCCCCTTCAACCTGCTGGTCGGGATTCCGCTGTACCTGTGGTGGGCGCAGACGATGGCGGGGGTTTGAGGAGGGCGCCGGGGTCGGGTGCTGGCTGGATGACGTCTTCTGCGACGGGCTCCGCTTCCGCGGTCGCCCCAGCCGCTTCGGCGGCTCCCGAAGCCTCGGCGGCTTCGGCGACCGACTCGGCATTCTCGGGCGACACCATCTCCAGCACCGTATGCGAGGTGCGCATCATCGGGGTGAACTGGGCGGCCCCCTCGACGATCTCGTCCTCGCTGCGCCGCGACAGCACCAGTGCGAACAGGCCCAGCGGCACGAAGGCGAGGCCGAGGTGCAGGGGCAATGCGATCGTCCCCACCCAGCCCATCAGCGCGCCGGCGATGCCCGGGCCGGCCGCCGCCCCTACTCCATGCAGGAAGAGCACGGTGGTGTTGCCGGCGAGGATCTGGTCTTGCGGCAGATGGTCGACGAGGTGCGCGACCACGATCGGATACACCGCGAAGGCCATGCCGCCATAGAGGAAGAGCCCCGCCAGCGGGACGTGCTCGACGTGGCCGAAGAGCGCGACCGCGCCCGCTGCGAGCGCGGCGCCGAAGGCGGCGAAGGAGAGGGCCAGGCGGCGGTCACCCGCGTCGGAAAAGCGCCCCATCGGCCACTGCAGCAGCGCACCGCCGACGATCGCGGCGGTCATCAGCAGGCCGATCCCGGCGTCGTCGAGGCCGAGGCGCTCGCCATACACCGGGGTCAGGCTCCAGAACGCGCCCATCGACAGGCCGGACGACAGGGCGCCGACGTAGGCCGCGGGCGCCGCTCGCCAGGTCATCCTGAGGCGCAGGCGCACGCGGGTGGCGATCTGCGGCTGCGGGAAGCGCGTCATCGTCACCGGCAGCAGCGACAGGCAGACGAACATGGCCGCGACCGCGAACAGGGTGAAGCTGGCCGGCGTGTCCAGGCGCAACAACTGCTGGGCGCCGGCGAGCGCGGCGAGGTTCACGATCATGTAGGCCGCGAACACCTGGCCGCGGCGCTCGGGCGCGGTCTGGTCGTTGAGCCAGCTCTCGATCACCGCGTAGAAGCCCACCAGGCTCATGCCGGTGAGCACGCGCAGCCCCATCCAGAACCAGGCGTGGACGACGATCGCATGCAGCAGGATGCAGGTCGCGACGGTGGCGCCGAAGAAGGCGAAGGCGCGGATGTGGCCCATGCGCCGGATCAGCTTGGGGGCGACGAAGGTGCCGAGGAAGAAGCCGAGGAAGTAGGTCGAGCCGATCAGGCCCAAGGTGGTGTCGGAGAAGCCCTCGAGGTTGCCGCGCAGCGAAACCACGGTGTTGAGCAGGCCGGAGCCGAGCAGGAGCAGGGCGATGCCGGCGAGCAGCGCGCCGATCGGGACGAGGGTGGGCAGCATGGGCTTGCGTCGGACGACTGTCCGTCCAGGATGGGGGCGGTCGTCGTGCAACGGGAATCATCTTTTGGACAAAACATTTCCTGATTAGCAACGATGCTCAGCCAGGCACCCCAACGGGTCTATACTGTACGGAAATACAGTTTTTCTGCCGGGAGGTGCGCCATGCCGATGAACCGAATCCAGTTTCAAGCCGGACTGTCCATGCCCGAGTTTCTCCAGCGCTACGGAACCGAGCCGTCCTGCGAGGCGGCTTTGGAGAAGGCACGCTGGCCTGCGGGGTTTCGGTGTCCGCGCTGTGATGGCGTTACTTACAGCCGGGTACGCGGGCGAACCTACGCGCTGTTCCAGTGCCAGGCGTGTCGACATCAAACGTCGCTGATCGCCGGCACCGTGATGCAGG
>JAEUNQ010000351.1 GCA_016790365.1 Thauera sp.
AGTGCAATCGTTGATGTGATCGCCCGCGAGATTCTCGATTCCCGCGGCAACCCCACGGACGAAGCCGACGTGCTGCTCGAATCGGGCTTGATGGGCCGCGCCGCAGTGCCCTCGGGCGCCTCCACCGGATCGCGCGAGGCCATCGAGCTGCGCGACGGCGATGCCGGCCGCTATCTCGGCAAGGGCGTGCTGCGCGCCGTCGAGAACGTCAATACCGAGATCTCCGAAGCCATCATCGGCCTCGATGCCGAGGACCAGGCCTTCATCGACGGCACGCTGATCGAGCTCGACGGCACCGACAACAAGTCCCGCCTCGGCGCCAACGCCACGCTGGCGGTGTCGATGGCGGTGGCCAAGGCTGCCGCCGAGGAGGCCGGCCTGCCGCTGTACCGCTATTTCGGCGGCTCCAGCCCGATGGTGATGCCGGTGCCGATGATGAACGTCATCAACGGCGGCGAGCACGCCAACAACAGCCTCGACATCCAGGAATGCATGATCATGCCGGTGAGCATGACCAGCTTCCGCGAGGCCCTGCGCTGCGGCGCCGAGATCTTCCACCACCTGAAGAAGATCGTGGACGCCAAGGGCTACCCCACCACGGTTGGCGACGAGGGCGGCTTCGCCCCCAACGTCTCTGGCACCGAGGAAGCGCTCAACCTGATCCAGGAGGCGATCGTCGCTGCCGGCTACGTGCCCGGCCAGGACGTGCTGCTGGCGCTCGACTGCGCCGCCAGCGAGTTCTACAAGGACGGCAAGTACGAGCTCAAGGGCGAGGGCCTGTCGCTGACCGCCGAAGGTTTCACCGACTACCTCGAGACCCTGTGCGACAAGTTCCCCATCGTCTCGATCGAGGATGCGATGGCCGAGGGCGACTGGGACGGCTGGAAGATCCTCACCGAGCGCCTGGGCAAGCGGGTGCAGCTGGTGGGCGACGATCTCTTCGTCACCAACACCAGGATCCTCGCGCAGGGCATCGAGCAGGGCGTGGCCAACTCGATCCTGATCAAGATCAACCAGATCGGCACGCTGACCGAGACCTTCGCTGCAGTCGAGATGGCCAAGCTCGCCGGCTACACCGCGGTGATCTCGCACCGCTCGGGCGAGACCGACGACTCGACCATCGCCGATATCGCCGTGGGCCTGCGCGCGATGCAGATCAAGACCGGCTCGCTGAGCCGCTCGGACCGCATCTCGAAGTACAACCAGCTGCTGCGCATCGAGGAAGATCTCGGCGACACCGCCAACTACCCGGGCAAGCGCGCGTTCTACAACCTTCGCTGAACGCCCTGCAGCGCTGATCCGCAGCGACTCGAAGGCCGGCGGGCGACCCGCCGGCCTTTGTCGTGAATGCGCCTGAATCCACCTCCATACCTCTCCCCATGCGCTGGCCGATCCTGATCCTGATCGCACTCGTCGTGCTGCTGCAATACCCGCTCTGGCTGGGGAAAGGCGGCTGGTTGCGCGTCTGGGAGGTCGACCGCCAGCTCCATGCGCAACGCGAGGAGAACCTGCGGCTGGAGCAGCGCAATGCCGCGCTCGCGGCGGAGGTCAATGATCTCAAGTCGGGCAACGAGGCGATCGAGGAGCGCGCGCGTTTCGAACTCGGGCTCACCCGCCCGGGCGAGATCTTCGTGCAGATCCCGCAGCGCTGACTCCGCTCGTCGGCCTGGCAGATGCCTCAGTTGCTTGCGAGAAGTGTGCGCGCGCCGTCGATGCGCTGCGAAAAATAGCGGTTGGCAAGGCGTTCGACCCGTACCCGGCCGCGGCTGGAAGGTGCGTGCACGAAGCGGCCGTCGCCGATGTAGATCCCCATGTGCGAATGTCGGCGCTTGAGCGTGTTGAAGAACACGAGATCGCCCGGGCGGAGCTCGTCCACCTCGATCGGGCGCGTGCGATCGGCGATCTGCGCCGCATTGTGCGGTAGTCTGCGGCCGCTGATGTTCTCCACGATGTAGGCAACCATTCCGCTGCAATCGAGCCCGGCCTCTGGGTTGCGCCCGCCGAAGCGATAGCCGGTGTCGAGCAGGCCGAGTGCGAACAGCACCATCTCCTGCGTCTGGTGTTGGCCCTCGAGCGAGAAGTAGTGGCCGCCCGGTGCCGCCGTGCGCGGCGGCGGTGCGGGGCTGGCTACCGGGGCAGGGGTGATGCTGCAGCCGGCGAGCAGCGCGGCCAGGGTCGCGGCGGTCGCGAGCAGCGCCTGGCTCCGGCCGAACATGCCGACATGCGGGCGGGAAGGGGGGAAGGCGCGGGGCGGGAGCTCGGGATTCATGGCGAGATCCGATGCGGAAAGGATTTGCGCCCGAGTATGTCAGGCCCGGCGGAGGGCGGCAAGGTTCGCTTTCGGATCAGGAGCTTGGAGGGGTTTTCTCGAAAGAGGCCGAAGTCGGGCCCGTAGAGGCCCGCTGTCTTCAGTCGAGCAGCTCGATGCGACCGCTCACATGCACCGACACCCGGCTCTCGCCGCCTTCGAGCGGCGCGGGCGCGGCTTCCGCGGCCATCACCGCGGCGCGCATGCGCGGCATCGGCGGGGGCTGCAGGCCGTGATCCGCGACCGAAAGATGGGCGATGCGGTAGCGCCGGCCGAGGGTATCGGCGATCAGCCTCGCGCGCACCTCGAAGGCGCGCAGGGCGTCGACGGTGACGTCGGCGACCGCCTTCCTGCGCGTCTCGGGCGCGGGCTCCATGCTCAGTTGAGCAAGCGCCAGGGTCTCCTGGAGCTTGCCGACGAGCTCCGACATCGCCGCCGTGTCGGTGCTCTCGAGGCGGAGCTCCGAGCGCATTCTCCAGGCGGCGATGCGACCCTGACCGTCCTTGCCATAGACTGGCCAGGTGGAGACGTTGCCGCTCTGCACCTTGACGGCGCCCTGCGCGCGGGAGAGTTCGAGTGCCGCGGCGATGTCGCGGTTCACCTCGCGTGCCACTGCGGCGGCACTCGTGCCGCTGCGCTCGGCATACAGCACCGCGACCGCGAGGTCGTTTGCTGCCGGGCCGCTGGCTTCGGCCGCGAGCTCCACCGTCGGTGGGTTGGCGGTGTCCGCGGCAAGCGCGGGGGCGGACTGCAGCGCCGCGAGCGCGGCGATCGTGGCGATCGCGGTGCGCATCACTGCTCCGGCTTCGCGATCACGCTGGAGGGCTCCAGCGCACACAGGCGGTCGGCGTAGAGGCGGGCGTTGTCCACGTAGTTGTGGGCATTGACCACCAGATTGTCGACCTCGGTATCGCTGAGCGTGCGGATCACCCGGCCGGGAGAGCCGACCACCAGCGAGCGGTCGGGGATCACCTTGCCCTCCGGGATCAGCGTGTTGGCGCCGATGATGCACTGCTTGCCGACCACGGCGTTGTTGAGGATGACCGCGTTGATGCCGATCAGGCTGCCATCGCCGATCGTGCAGCCATGCAGCATGGCCATGTGGCCCACGGTGACGTGCTTGCCGATCGTCAGCGGGATGCCATCGTCGTTGTGCAGGACCGAGCCGTCCTGGATGTTGGTGTCGTCGCCGATCGTGATCGGATCGTTGTCGCCGCGCACCACGACGTTGTACCAGATGTTGACGTTGCGGCCCGCAGTGACCGATCCGATGACCGTCGCGTTGTGGGCGATCCAGCTTCCCTCGCCGAAGCTCGGCCGGCGGTCGCCCAGGGCGTAGATGCTCATTTTCGTTCTCGC
>JAEUNQ010000162.1 GCA_016790365.1 Thauera sp.
CTGGCGCCCCTGCGCACGAACGAATGGGTCGTCTATGCGAAGCGACCCTTCGCCGGTCCCGAGGCGGTGCTCGCCTATCTGTCGCGCTACACCCATCGGGTGGCGATCTCGAACCGTCGCCTGGTGTCGCTCGACGCCGGCCGCGTCTCCTTCCGCTGGAAGGACTACCGCGCCAAGGGGCGCACCCGCCACAAGACCATGACGCTCACCGCCGGGGAGTTCATGCGCCGCTTCCTGCTGCATGTGCTGCCATGCGGCTTCCACCGCCTCCGGCACTACGGATTGCTCGCCAACGCGGGACGGCGGCAGAACCTGGCACGTGCGCGCGAACTGCTTGGCGCAACACCTCCAGACGATCCACGCACCCTCGCTACGGCGCCTGAAGCCGCCGCGCTGTCGACCACGCCCACCACCGGCTTCGTGTGTCGCTGCTGTGGATCGGTGATGCGCGTCATCGAGACCTTTGCTCGCGGTGCGACGATCCGCGCACCGCCATTCCATGGGGCGACCTCGTGACCGGGCATCGCTTCCACGCCCGTAGCCTGCCGCCAGCACCCGTTCGGACGGGCCTGGTCGAGACCCGCTACGCCCGCCACTGCCATCCGCATCACGAGCCACGCTGCGCGGACCTTGCCCACCCCACCGAGGGCGGGCAACGGCTTCACGCAAGATGCGGCGCCTGGCGCAGCACCATGCACATCGCGTACCTGCGCGGTCGGGCGACGCTAGAATGCCCATAGCGCCGCGCCCCGAGTGAACGGCCTCGCCTCGTTTCGCGGTTTCCTCCCCCGGGCTTTGTCCAACGCCTGCCCACAGGCACGGGTCGGACCTTCATCGGCATGGGGAAGGGGCAGGCGTCGAACAAAGCTGAACATGAGTGGCCAGTGTCGGCTTGTGGCCGGGTCGAGCCAACGCGGGGTCCCAGTTCGTCGCCGTAAACCGGTCATCCAGGACAAGCCGACGAGGGAGTTCTGGCAGGATTCCCGACGGCAGGTGGTGACCAGTTCCTTCTGTTGGCATCCGCATCCGCTTACCTGCTGTTGATCGCGGTCAACGCCGGTCCATGACCTGTGGATCCGCCCGAACCGTCGCACCTCCCGGTCCGCCGACTTGCCACCACGATCACATTGCCTTCTTCCCCTTCACCGGCATCACGCATTCCCGCGCACCCCCGCAAACTCCCCCGGCGTCGCACCGAAGTGCTCGCGAAAGCTGGCGATGAAGGCCGACACCGAGTCGTAGCCGCAGGCGATGGCGACGTCGGTGACGCGCTCGCCGGCCTCGAGCAGGGGCAAGGCGCTGATCAGGCGCAGGCGCTGGCGCCAGAGCCGGAAGTTGAGGCCGGTGTGCTCACGGAAGAGGCGCGCCAGCGTGCGTTCCGAACACCCCAGGCGCGCGCCCCAGGCCGCCAGCCCGTCCCGCGAATCGGGTTCGGCCTCGAGCGCCTCGCACACCCGCCGCAGGCGCGGTTCCTGTGGCAACGGCAGCATCAGGCCGAGCGCGGGCGCGGTGGCCACCTCGTCCAGCAGCACGGCGGCGAGCCGGCCGCCCGGTCCGTGCTCGTCGTACTCCGCGGGCAAGGCGCCGAAGGCGCGGATCAACTCGCGCAGCAAGGGACTCACCGCGAGCACGCGGCAGCCGCCCGGCGCACCGGCCAACGCGGAAGGCTCGATGTACAGGCTGCGGATCTCGGTGTCGGCGGAACAGCGCACCTGATGCGCGACGCCCGCCGGAATCCACACCGCGCGCTGTGGCGGCGCGATGAAGCGCCCGCTGTCGGTGCGCACGTCGAGGACGCCCGCCACCGCATACGCGAACTGGACCCAGGGATGGGCGTGGCGATAGCCGAGCGCGCGATTGGCCACCGACTCGGCGTGGCCGAAAACCGGGCGCGACAGGGCGGCGAGCCCGGCAAGTTCCTCCGGAAGAGACTGCGGCATGTCTTGTCAGCGATATCCAAGAGCCGGTTGGCGTTAGCTGGAAGTATCGACCTCCGTTAGGCTTATTCACAAGCGCGCAGGCTTCGCAGCCTGCCCATGTTGCCCGTCACCCTTTTCCGCTCACTCCCTGCCCTGCCCCCGACTGACATGAACCTCCTGCGCCTGCTTTTCGATCGCTTCACGATCCTGCTCACCTCCGTCGTGGTGCTCGCCACCGTCCTCCCCGCGCAGGGCGCATTCGCCGTGCTCTTCGACGGACTCACCCACGCAGGCATCGCGCTGCTGTTCTTCCTGCACGGCGCCCGCCTGTCGCGCCGCGCGATCATCGACGGCGCGATGCACTGGCGGCTCCACCTGCTGGTGTTCCTGTGCACCTTCGCGATGTTCCCGCTGCTCGGCCTCGCGCTCGGGCCGGTGCTGCGCCCACTGCTGGGCGACGGGCTCTGGCTCGGTATGCTCTACCTGTGCCTGCTGCCCGGTACGGTGCAATCGGCCATCGCCTTCACCTCGATCGCGCGCGGCAACATTCCGGCGGCGGTGTGCGCGGCATCGGCGTCGAGCCTGGTCGGCATCGTGCTCACGCCGCTGCTGGCGGGCCTGGTGCTGGGCAGCACCGGCGCCGGCGTGCCGCTCGGGGAGGCCGTGGTGAAGATCGGCGTGCAGTTGCTGCTGCCCTTCGCCGCCGGCCATGCCCTGCGGCCGTGGATCGGCGACTGGGTGGCGCGTCGGCAGCGCTGGCTGCGCGTGGTCGACCAGGGGTCGATCCTGCTCGTGGTCTATACCGCCTTCGGTGCGGCGGTGCTCGACGGGCTGTGGCGCGTCGTTCCGGCCTCGGCACTGGCGCAGCTGGTGGTGTGCTGCGTGGTGCTGCTCGCGCTGGTGCTGCTCGCCACGACGTGGCTCGCCCGCGTGTGCGGCTTCGATGTCGAGGACGAGATCACGATCGTGTTCTGCGGCTCGAAGAAGAGCATGGCGACCGGCGTGCCGATGGCGCAGATCATCTTCAGCGGTGGCGCGGCGGGCCTGGCCATCCTGCCGCTGATGGTGTTCCACCAGATCCAGTTGATGGTGTGCGCGGTGATGGCGCGGCGATATGCCGAGCGCCGGCAGCCGGCCCTCGCCGGGCAGGGCGCCCCGCGCTGAGGACGACGGCGGCGCCGCGCGCCCGCGTCGGGCGCGGCGCCACCCGCTCAGTGCTGCTCGCCCGAATTGGCCGCCGCCAGGAAGGCCGGCCGCTCGCCGCCGCCATGCAGCAGCAGGTTGGTGCCGGCGAAGTAGGCCGCCAGCGGCGAGCCGGCATACAGGCAGGCGTTGGCGATGTCGTCGGGCGTGGCCATGCGCCCGGCGGGGATGGTGGCGCCGACGGCGGCGATGCCGGCCTCGTCGCCGTAGTGCAGGTGCGCCTGCTCGGTCTGCACCAGGCCCGGGCTGATCGCCAGCACGCGCACCTTGGGCGCCCACTCCACCGCGAGCGAGGACGCCAGCGACAGCACGCCGGCCTTGGCGGCGCCGTAGGCGGCGGTGCCCGGCGAGGGCCGCGAGGCGGCGACGCTGCCGACGAAGATGATGACGCCGCCTTCTGCCTGCTGCTGCATCAGCGCATTGGCCTGCTGGGCGACGTTGAGCGGCGCGATCAGGTTGAGGCGGATGATGCCCTCGTGGAAGCGCGGCGAGGCCTTGTCGGCGAGCGCGAAGGGCGCCCCGCCTGCGTTGTTGACCAGCACGTCGAGGCGGCCGAAGCGCTCGCGGATGGCGGCGAACAGGGCCTGCAGCGATTCGATGTCGCGCACGTCGGCAGGGATGAAGTCGGCCGATTTGCCGCCGGCCTCGGGCAGCGTCTCGGGCGCGTTGCGGCCGCACACGACGACCGCCGCTCCCGCGGCCAGGAAGCCCCGCGCGATGCCTGCGCCGATGCCCTTGGTGCCGCCGGTCACGAGCACGACCTTGCCGCGGTAGTCGAGCGCCGCGGCGCCCGTCGAAGCCTGATTGTTCATGCACTTCTCCACGATGGTTGATGCCTGCGAGTCTAGGTTCGGCTCCCGCAGCATTCTTCGTCTGAATGGACGATGAGCGCCTTGCGTGGAGGACGGAACATGCATTCCATCCCCTTCCCCGGTTGCCGCGCCCGCACAGGCCGTCCGCCCCCGGGGCGCTCCTGGAGGCTCCATGACCACAGACCCGACATCTCAGTCCGAAACCGCTTCGCCCCTGCTGCTCGAACGCCTCGACGGCGGCGTCGCGCTGCTGCGCCTGAACCGCCCGCAGGCCACCAACGCCCTGTCGCTCGAGCTGCAGGCGCTGCTGTCGCAGCGTTTCACCGAGCTGGCGGCGGACGACACCGTGCGCTGCATCGTGCTCACCGGCGGCGAGAAGGTGTTCGCCGCCGGCGGCGACATCACCAGCATGGCCGGCGTCGGCCCGATCGAGATCACCCAGCGCCACACCGAGCGCGTGTGGGGGCCGATCCAGCACTGCCCCAAACCGGTGATCGCCGCGGTCTGCGGCTACGCCTACGGCGGCGGCTGCGAGCTGGCGATGCTGGCCGACATCATCGTCGCCGGCGAGGGCGCGCGCTTCTGCCAGCCCGAGATCCGCATCGGCATCATGCCCGGCATCGGCGGCACCCAGCGCCTGGTGCGCGCGATGGGCAAGGTCAAGGCGATGCGCATGGCGCTGACCGGCAAGCCGATCACCGCGCACGAGGCGTGGACCGCCGGCCTGGTGAGTGACCTGGTGGCCGACGAGCAGGTGATCCCGACCGCGATCGAGCTGGCGCGCACCGTCGCCGCGATGCCGCCGCTCGCCGCCGAGCAGATCAAGGAATGCATCCTGCTGGGCATGGACGCCCCGCTCGAGACCGCGCTGGCGATGGAGCGCCGCGCCAACGCGCTGCTGTTCGCCTCGCACGACCAGAAGGAAGGCATGCAGGCCTTCATCGAGAAGCGGCCGCCGAAGTTCGAGGGGCGCTGAAGCCCGTGAGGCGCTCGCCGATGCCGCCCGGCACCGGCTGCGTCCGCCCGACTTCGCCCGCCCCACTCCGCCCACCACCCGTTTTCCACTCCCGACAGGAACACCGACCCAATGTCCGACTCGCCCCTGACCCAAGCCTCCCCCGCCCCCACCGCGCCGCTCTTCCGCCTCGACGGCTGCGTCGCCATCGTCACCGGCGCCGGCCGCGGCATGGGCCGCGGCGTGGCCGAGACCCTGGCCCGCCAGGGCGCCACGGTGGCGATCAACGACTTCTTCCCCGAGCGCGCCGAGGCCGCCGCCGCCGAGCTGCGCGCCGCCGGGCTCAAGGCCCTGGCCGCGCCTGCCGACGTGACCGATTACGACGCCGTGCAGAAGATGGTCGCCGCCGTGCGCGCGCAGGCCGGCATCGTGGACGTCTACGTGTCGAATGCCGGCGTGCCCACCACCGGCATGGGCTACGGCAAGTTCCTCGAATCGAAGCCCGAGGACTGGGAGCGCTTCGTCAAGCTCAACCTGTACGGGCTGATGAACGGCTGCCACGCCGTACTGCCCGGCATGATCGAGAACAAGTGGGGCCGCATCGTCGCCATCACCTCCGAGTCCTGGCGCGCCGCGGTGCCGATGGGCATCGCCGCCTACGCCGCCTCCAAGGCGGGCGTGGTCGGCTTCGTGCGCCAGCTCGCCGCCGAGGTCGGGCGCAAGGGGGTGAACGTGAACGCGCTGTCGCTGGGCACGATGAACAACTGGGAAGGCTCCGAGGAGCTGGCGCGCAAGAACTGCATCATCCCGCGCGCCGGCTCGCCCGCCGACGTCGGCGCCGGCGTGGCCTGGCTGGCCTCGCGCGAGGCCGAATGGGTCACCGGCCAGATCGTGCCGCTGAACGGCGGCGGCATCACCGCCTGACGATTTCGACGGCCCGCCGTCGCCCTCACAGGCGCGTGGCCTTCCAGCGCCCGCGGCTGAACAGCCACAGCGTGAACAGCCCGACCGCGGTCTCGGACACGAACACGCCCCAGAACACCCCCGCGTGCGCCCAGCCCATGGGCAGCGCAAGCGCCCAGGCGAGCGGGATCTGGATCGCCCAGAAGAACACCAGGTTGATCCAGGTCGGCGTCATCGTGTCGCCGGCGCCGTTGAAGGCCTGCACCGACACCATCCACCAGCCATAGACGAAATAGGAATACGACAGGATGGCGAGCCACTCGCCGCCGATGGCGATGACCTGCGCGTCGTCGGTGAATAGGGCGACGAGCGCCTCGTGCAGGAAGAAGAACACCACCGACACGGCGAGCGTGAAGGCCATGTTCATCCAGCCGATGCGCCATACGGCGGCCTCGGCGCGCTCGGGCTCGCCGGCGCCGAGGTTCTGTCCGACCATCGTGGCGGCGGCGTTGGACATGCCCCAGGCGGGCATCAGGGTGAACATCATGATGCGGATCGTGATCGTCGCTCCGGCCACGGCCTCGGTCGATACGCTGGCGAGGATGCGCATCAGGAAGATCCAGGCGGTCATCGACACGATCATCTGGCCGATGCCGCCGAGCGAGGTGCGCACGATCTGCAGCAGCGTCGTGCCATGCCAGCGCAGGCTGGTGCGGCGGATGCGCAGGTGTTCGCTGCCACGCACGAGAATCCAGACTTGCATCAGTACCCCGGCACCGCGCCCGATGTTGGTCGCGATCGCCGCGCCCTCGATGCCGAGCGCCGGGACCGGTCCGAGGCCGAAGATCAGGATCGGGTCGAGCGCGATGTTGATCGCATTGGCGACCCACAGCACGCGCATCGCCGCGGCCGCGTCGCCCGCGCCGCGGAAGATGGCGTTGATGACGAAGAGCAGCAGGATCACCGCGTTGCCGCCGAGCATCCACTGCGTATAGCGGTAGCCGTGCTCGATGGCCCAGGCGTCGGCGCCCATCAGCCGCAGCAGGTCCTGCGCCCACACGATGCCGACCAGCGCGACGGGAAGCGAGACGAGCACCGCCAGCACGATGGCCTGCACCGCCGACAGCGCCGCCTCCTCGCCCCGATGCTCGCCGATGCGCCGGGCGACGATCGCGGTGACCGCCGTCGCCAGCCCCATCGCGATCGAATACAGCAGGAAGAGATAGGTTTCGGTCAGCCCGACGGTGGCCACCGC
This sequence comes from Thauera sp., assembly GCA_016790365.1. Classification (GTDB taxonomy): domain Bacteria; phylum Pseudomonadota; class Gammaproteobacteria; order Burkholderiales; family Rhodocyclaceae; genus Thauera. Next base: position 7,048 of record JAEUNQ010000162.1, read on the forward strand.
CGACGATCCGAGCTTGGCGACGAAGAAGATGTCGACCACCGCGAAGGTCGATTCGAGCACCAGCTCGAGCATCATCGGCACGGCGAGCAGGAACACCGCGCGCTTGAGCGGAATGCGCGTGTAGTCGGCGTCGGTGCCGCGCAGCGCTGCGCGCAGGTCGGCGCGCAGCGAGGAAGGTGAAGGGAGGTCGGGCGTGCTCATCCGGCGCATTGTGCCGCGCCGGCGTCGCGCCTCAAACGCCCGCGCGCACCTTGTTGAGCGCGGGGTCGTTGGGCGGGTTCAGCACGCACATCGTGCCCGCCGGGTGGTAGATGTAGGGCACGCAGCGGTTGCAGTTGGTGCAGCCGGACGTGCGCGCCTCGCCGCGCCGGAACTTGTTGACCAGCTGCGGATCGTGGATCAGCGGTCGCGCCATCACCACGGCATCGAAGCCTTCGGCCATGGCCTGCTCGGCGTTGGCGAGCGAGCGCGCGCCGCCGAGGTAGCCCAGCGGAATGTCCACCGCGGCGCGGATGCGGCGCGAGTGCTCGAGGAAGTACATCTCGCGGAACTGCACCCTGGGCGTGCCGAGCTGCGACAACTTCATCATCAGCCCGGTCAGCCAGCTGCCCTTGAGCACCTTCTTCATCTCGTCCATGTCGAAGTTGCTGCCGAACATGAACCAGCCCGATTCGATGTTCCGCCCGCCCGACAGCACCAGCAGGTCGGCACCGGCCTGCTGCAGCAGGCGCGCGGTGACGATGGCATCCTCGACCGTCGCGCCGCCCGGCACGCCGTCGGCGACGTTGATCTTGGCCAGCACCGCCATCTGCCCGCCGACCTTCTCCTTCACCCGGCGCAGCACCTCGGCCGGAAAGCGCGCGCGCTTCCCGGCGCTGCCGCCGTACTCGTCCTTGCGCTTGTTGGAGAGCGGCGAGATGAACTGGTTGAGCAAGTAGCCGTGGCCCATGTGGATCTCGACCGCGTCGAAGCCGGCCTGGCGGCACAGCTCGGCAGCGTCGACGAACTGCTCGGCGACCCGGTCCATGTCGGCGCGGGTCATCGCGCGCTGGAAAAAGTTGCCGCGCATCAGGCCGGCCTTGTTGAGGCCGCCCGAGGCGCTCATCGTCGGCCCGTCGACCTTCACCGAGGTGACGAAGGAGCCGCCGTGGGTGAGCTGGTAGGAGACCGCGCCGCCTTCCGCATGCACCGCGTCGGCCACGGCCTTGAGGTCGGGGAGGATCTCGGGGCGCATCCACACCTGGTTGGGCAGGGTGCGGCCGACCTTGGCCACTGCGCCATAGGCCACCGTGGTGAGCCCCACCCCGCCCGCGGCCATGTCGCGGTGGTGCCTGACCAGCGCCCTGGTGGGCGCGCCATCAAGCACCATGCCCTCGTTGGCGCCGGCACGGATGAAGCGGTTGCGCAGGGTGACCGGCCCCAGCTTGAAGGGGGCGAACAGATCGGGGACTTGGCTCATGCGGATCTCGGGGAGTTCGATGCTGGATCGGCCGGCGGACGCGGGCACCGTAGCGCGCTCACGCAGGAACACGCACCAGCGCCCGCAGCTCGTTCTTGACGACCTTGTTCGACGCATTGACCGGCAGCGAAGCGAAGAAGCGCACGAAGCGCGGCACCTTGTAGTTGGCCATGCGCTCACGCGACCAGGCGATCAGCCCGGACTCGTCCAGAGCTTGGCCAGGGCGGAGCACCACACAGGCGCAGCCGACCTCGACCATGCGCTCGTCGGGCAAGCCGATCACCGCGACCTGGGCGATCGAGGGGTGTGCGGTGAGCGCGGCCTCGATCTCGGCCGGGTAGCAGTTGAAGCCGCCGACGATGAACATGTCCTTGAGCCGGTCGGTGATGCGCAGGTAGCCGCGCGCATCCAGCGTGCCGACGTCGCCGGTGTGCAGCCAGCCCTCGGCGTCGATGGTCTCGCCGGTGGCCTCGGCGTTCTCGAAGTAGCCCTGCATGACGTGGAAGCCGTGCAGGCAGATCTCGCCCGCCTCGCCTGCCGGCAGCGGCCGGTTGTCGGCGTCGACGATGCGCACCTCGGTGCCCGGGATGGCGTGGCCGCTGGTGAGCGCTACCGTTTCGGCGTCGTCGTCGGCGCAGATGGTGGCCAGGCCGCCGCATTCGGTAAGGCCATAGGCGGTGAGCACGACCTTGAAGCCGAGCTCGGCGCGCATGCGCTCGATCAGCACCGGCGGGATGGTCGAGGCGCCGGTGACGGCCACCCGCAGGCTGGACAGGTCCGTCTGCGCCAGCTTCGGGTGCGCCAGCATCGACAGGTAGAGCGTCGGTGGCCCGGGCAACACGCTGATGCGGTCGGCCTCGATGCGGCGGAACACCGCCTCGGCGTCGAACACCGGATGCGGCAGCACGGTGGCGCCGGCGATCAGGCAGGTGACCCAGCCGGCCTTGTAGCCGAAGGTGTGGAAGAAGGGGTTGACGATCAGGTAGCGGTCGCCGGCCTGGATGCCGGCGATCTTCACGTACTCGATGAAGGCCTGGATGATCTGGCGGTGGGCGCTGACGACGCCCTTGGGGCGGCCGGTGGTGCCCGAGGTGAACATCAGGTCCGACATGTCGTCGGGCTGCACGGCCTGCGCCCGTAAGCGCGCCTGGCCCTCGCTCACGCCCTCGCCGTCGGCGAGGAAGCGCGCCCAGTCGGTGTCGGCATGCGCGCCGGCCTCGCCGATCGCCACCACCTTCTCCAGCGTGGCCGGGCGGCAGCCGGCGAGCATCGCCGGGTAGTCGATGTCGAGGAAGCGATCGACCACGAAAAGCACGCGGCTGCCGCTGCGCTCGATGATGTCGGCCGCCTCGGGGCCCTTCATGCGGGTGTTGATCGGCACCATCGCCGCGCCCGCGCAGTGGATGCCGAGCGCGGCCAGGATCCATTCGGCGCGGTTCGGCGCCCAGATCGCGACCCGGTCGCCCGGCTCGATGCCCTGGCCGATCAGCGCGCGGCTCACGGCGAAGACGCGCGCCGGCAGGCTGGCATAGTCGATGCGGGTGTCGCCGTCCTCGATGAAGACGCGCTCGCCGTGGCGCTTTGCGGCCTCGATCACCAGCGCCGGCAGGGTGCGGGCGAGCGGCGGTACGAAATGTGCGGTCATGATGATTCCGGTGTTGTTGCGGCGGCTCAGATGCTCATGACGAACTGGCCGCTGTCGACGCGCAGCTCGATGCCATTGACCGCGCGCGCGCCGTCCTCGGCGAGGAAGAGGATGGCGGCGGCGACGTCCTCGGGCAGGCAGGCGCGGTTCATCGGGTCGGCGTCGATGGTGAAGCGCGCCGGGTCGATGCCCTTCGGGTACGAGCCTGCGGTCATCGGCGTCATGACGCCGTCGGGGTGGATGGAATTGCAGCGGATGCGGTACTTGGCCTTGCGGCAATGGGCGGCCACCGCGCGGGTGAGGCCCGAGATGGCGGCCTTGGAGGCGCCGTAGGCGGCGTAGTCCTCCTTGGCGGCGATGCCGGCGATCGAGGACATATTGATGATCGAGCCCCCGCCGCCCTCCTTCATCAGCGCCACGCCGGCCTTGCAGCCGAGGAAGACGCTGTCGGCATTGACCCGCATCAGGCGCTGCCAGTCGTCCAGCGAGGCGTCCTCGATCGAGCCCTTGACCAGGATGCCGGCGTTGTTCACCAGGATGTCGAGGCGGCCGAAGCGCGCGCGCACGGCCGCCATCACCGCATCCCAGTCGGCTGCAGAGGCCGCGTCCTGGCGGATGAACGTCGCCTGGCTGCCGAGGCTTGCCGCCAGCGACTCGCCGGCGTCCACATTGAGGTCGGTGAACACGACCTGGGCGCCTTCGCCGACGAACAACTCCACGGTCGCGCGGCCGACGCCGCTCGCGCCCCCGGTGACCAGCGCCACCTTGCCTTCGATTCGTCCTGCCATGTGCTGGGTCTCCTGTCGGTTCGTCACGCGTCGGTCGCGATGTGGTGGGCGGCGATGTAGCCGAAGGTCATCGCCGGTCCGATGGTGGCGCCGGCGCCCGGGTAGGCCGTGCCCATCACCGAGGCCGAGGTGTTGCCGATGGCGTACAGACCTTCGATCGGCGAGCCGTCCGCACGCACCACGCGTGCCTGCGCGTCGGTGAGCAGCCCGCCCTTGGTGCCGATGTCGCCGGCGTCCATGCGCATGGCGTAGAAGGGTCCCTTCTGGATCGGCGCGAGGCAGGGATTGGGCTTGACGTTCACATCGCCGTAGTAGCGGTCGAAGACGTTGTCGCCGCGGCCGAAATCGGCGTCCTTGCCGCTGCGGGCGTAGTCGTTCATCTTCGCCACGGTGTCGGCGAGGCCGGCGGGATCGACGCCGATCTGGCGCGCGAGCTCGGCCAGGGTGTCGGCCTTCCAGTACACGCTGCCCAGCCACTCCTTGCGCAGGCGGCTGTCGGGCATGATCTGCGCCGGCATCAGCGGACCCATCGCGTAGTTGAAGCGGAAATGCGCGTCGAAGATGCACCACGCCGGCACGTTCCTGCCGCCGGTGGCATCGCGGTCCTTGTACATCGCGTCGCCGAACTCGAGGTAGCCCTGGGCTTCGTTGCAGAAGCGCTTGCCGAGGCTGTTGACCACGATCGCGCCCGGGAAGGCGCGTTCGGCGAACACGCCGCGCGGCTTCTCCTCGCCGACCACGGCGATGGTCGGCGCCCACCACGCCCATTCGAGCAGGTCGGTCGCGGCCCCTGCGGCCATGCCGGCCTCGAGCGCGGCGCCGGTGTTGTTGCCCGGCGGCGTGGCGCTCCACTCGGCCTTGGTGGGCTGCGGCAGGTACTTCTCGCGCAGGGCCTGGTTCTGCTCGAAGCCGCCGGCGCCGAGGATCACGCCGCGGCGGGCCATCAGCGTCAGCTCGCGGCCTTCGCGCGCCACGCGAACGCCGATCACGCGGTCGCCGTCGAGCACCAGCTCGCGAAAGTCCGTCTTCAGCCACAGCGGCACCTTGCGGTCCAGCAGCGAGGCGCGCAGCGCACACACCAGCGAGCTGCCGAGGCCGGCGCGGCGGTCGTACTTGCTCTTCTTGCGCCACTTGAAGTCGAGCTTGTAGCGCAGCATCAGTCCGAGAATCTTGAAGCGCCAGCCGCGCTCGCGCGCCATGGCGACGTGGGCGTCGCGCGCGGTCCACGCGATGCGGCCCATCAGCAGCGTCGATGCCGAAGGCCGACGCAGGTTGGCGAGCTCGTCGCCGAGGGTGCTGGTGTCGAACAATTCGGGGTCGAGCGAGCGGCCGCCGGGCAGCGCACCCGGCAGGCGCTGGTAGTAGTCGGGGTATTTCTCGGCCACCGCGTAGCGCACCCGGGACTTGTCCTCGAGGTACTTGATCATCTTCGGCGCATGGTCGAGGTAGGCGCGCACCTTGATCTCGTCCGCCTTGCCGCCGCCGGCCGCAAGGATGTACTGCAGCGCCTTCTCGTAGCTGTCCTGGCCGCCCTTGGCCTTGAAGTAGTGATTGTTGGGGATCCAGATGCCACCGCCCGAGATCGCCGACGTGCCGCCGAACTTGTCGCTCTTCTCGATCACCAGCACCGACAGCCCCTGGTCGGCCGCGACCACCGCCGAGGTCATCGCGCCCGCACCGGAGCCGACGACGATGACGTCCCAGCTCATCTGTGACTGATCTTGCACGCTCACGCTCCACCCCTGATCTTGTTGGAATGCGAGCGATATTGGCGGCGGAGCCGAGGCGTTTCATCGTCAATGCGGACTATGAATGCACGATCCGCTCCACCCCCGGGAGCGGCATCGTTCAATCGGGGGATGCCATCGGCGGCAGGTCCTTCGATGATCGTGCGCATCGAGAAACCGGACAAGGAAACCGGCATGAGCACACCGCCCTCCCAGCAGGCCTCCCAGCACGCATCCCCCACTCACTCCCCGGCCCGCGCCTGCCGCGTCGAGGACGTGCCGCGCTGGGACATCGAGACCGACGTCGCCGTGATCGGCTTCGGTGCCGCCGGCAGCTGCGCGGCGATCGAGGCGCGCGCGGCGGGTGCGGACGTCCATGTGTTCGAGGTCGCGGCCGCAGCGGGCGGCAGCGCCTCGTGGTCCGGCGGCGAGGTCTATGTCGGCGGCAGCGGCGGCACGCGGGTGCAGCGCGAACATGGCTTCGAAGACAGCACCGAGGACCTGTACACCTACTTGATGATGGCCGGCGGCCCCGGCGCCGATGCGGAGCGCGTGCGCGTCTATGCGGAGAACGCCGCCGCCCACTTCGACTGGCTTGAAGCCCAGGGCGTGCCGTTCAAGGGCACCTACCTGCCGGGCAAGTGGATCGAGCCCACCACCGACGACACCCTGCTGTGGTGGGGCAGCGAGGCCGCCTGGCCGTTCAGCGCGAAGGCGAAACCGGCGCCGCGCGGCCACACCGCCCAGTTCAAGGGCTGGGGCGGCGGCAAGGTGCTGATGGAGAAGCTGTGCGCGCGCGCCGAAGCCATGGGCGCGGTCGTGCATTGCAACAGCCGCGCGCTCAGCCTGATCGTGGACCGGACGAACAGCGTGGCCGGCGTGATCGTGCGCATCGAGGGCGCGGAAAAGTACGTGCGCGCCCGCAGGGGCGTGGTCCTGTGCGCCGGAGGCTTCATCGTCAATCGCGACATGGTGGCGCGCTTCGCTCCCGGGGCGCTCGCCTGCACCGAGGTCGTCTCCGGCGGCAACGACGACGGCTCGGGCATCCGCATGGGCATGAGCGTGGGCGGCGCCACGATCCACATGGACCAGTTCTTCGCCACCATCCCCTTCTTCCCGCCCGAGTCCCTGGTCAAGGGCATCTTCGTCAACGCGCGCGGCGAGCGCTTCATCAACGAGGACGCCTACCACGGCCGTGTCGGCCACTACGTTCTGCGCCAGCCCGAAGGCAAGGCCTGGCTGCTGGTCGACAACGAGATCTTCGGACGACCGGTGATCCAGCCCGACCTCGAGGTCGCTGCGGTCGGTGAAACCTGGGACGAGGTGGAGCAGGAGCTCGGCCTGCCCACCGGCAGCCTGGTGCATACGGTGACCGAGTTCAACCGTCACGCGGCCGAAGGCGAGGACCCGCTGCTCCACAAGGCGGCGAACTGGCTGCGCCCGCTCACCGAAGCGCCCTTCGCCGCACTCAGCTACTGCAGCGAGGACATGAAGGCCCACGCCTTCACCATGGGCGGCCTGCACACGCTGCCCAGCGGCGAAGTGCTGGACGCCGACGGCCAGCCGATCGTCGGTCTCTACGCCGCAGGCCGCACGGCCTGCGGCCTGCCGCGCTGGGGCGAAGGCTATAGTTCGGGCATGTCGCTGGGGGATTCGACCTTCTTCGGCCGCCAGGCCGGTCTGGCCGCAGCCCGGCGCTGAGCGCGAGGCGCACCGTAAAACGCCGCGCTCACCCTCCGGGGTGGCGCGGCGTTTTTTCTGGTATCTGACACCAGCGCCTGCGGGTGGCTGCCTGCGAGACGACCACCCACGGGCGCCCCGTGCTCAGGGCGTGACCTGCGCCTCCATCATCGCCAGGAAGTGCTCGGAGTACGGCGGCAGCAGGCCCCACTCGCGACGCGGGTCGTAGGCGGGGGCCTTGAACACCGTGCGCGTGTGGCTGAACTCGAGGAAACCCTCGCGGCCGTGGTAGTGCCCCATGCCCGAATCGCCCACGCCGCCGAAGGGGGCGTCTTCCATCGCGGCGTGGAACATCGCCTCGTTGATCGTGACCCCGCCCGACAGCGTGTGCTCGAGAACGCGTTGCTGCTCGGCTTCGTCCTCGCCGAAGTAGTACAGCGCAAGCGGCCGCGCACGGGAATTGATGTCGGCGATGACCTCGTCGATGCCATCGTAGGGCTTGACCACCACCGCCGGACCGAAGATCTCCTCCTGCATGATCTTCGCACCCTGCGGCGGGTCGATGACGATGGCGAGCGGACGCTGGCGCCCTGCCGCATCGGCCGCCAGCGGCGCCGGTGCGCACTCGACGCGCGCGCCGGCCTGCACCGCATCGCTCAGGTACGCGTCGACGCGCGCCAGGTGGCGATCATTCACCACCGCCACCATGTCCGGGTTGCCCGCCACACTCGGGAACAGCTCGCCGAAGCTGCGCTTGAGCGCGGCGACGAACTCTTCAAGCTGCTCGCGGGCCACGTAGACGACGTCCGGATTCACGCACAGCTGGCCGCCGTTGCTCGCCTTCGCCGCGGCGATGCGGAAGGCCGCGGTCGCGAGGTCGGCGCTGCGGGCGACGATGGTGGGCGACTTGCCACCCAGCTCCAGCGTGACCGGAACCAGGTTCTGCGCGGCGTTGCGCATCACCGCCTTGCCCACCTGCGTGCTGCCGGTGAACACGATGTGGTCGAAGGGCTGCGAGGTGAAGATCTCGCCCATGTCCGGGCCGCCGGTGACGACGCCGACCTCGAGCGGATCGAACATGTCGACGACCGCCTCGGCCACCACCCGGGCGGTGCACGACACCACTTCCGAAGGCTTGAGGATGGCGCGGTTGCCGGCGGCGAGCGCGCTGGCGAGCGGGCTGAACAGGGTGAACAGCGGCGCGTTCCAGGTGCCGATGATCCCCACCGTGCCCTTGGGCTGGTACATGACCCAGGCCTGGGCGCCGAACTGGTCGTAGGGCGGGAACGGCGTGCGCGGCTCGCTCGCCATCCAGGGCTCGAAGTGGTCGCGGGCGTACTTGAGTGAGGTCAGCGAGCCGAGCACGTCGTTCATCAGCGAGTAGCCCTTGGGGCGACCGCCGAAGTCGGCATCCATCGCCTCGACCAGGGGCTTGTGGTACTTCACCAGCAGGTCGATCGCCGTCTGGATGCGGCGCTTGCGCTCGGCGGCGCCGACCGCGCCGGCCGCATTGAAGGCCTGGCGTTGTTGCTGGAGCAGGCCGGCCAGGCCTGCTGCGGTGGTGATGATCTCTTTCGTCACGGCGAGCGCTCCGGGTTGCGGGACAGAATTGCAGACACCTGCATGGTGTCGCGACCATACCCCGAGAGCCGCAAATCCGCGTCGTCCGATCGGACGAGCGCGACACCCGGCGTGCTCGGAAACGCTAGTCCGTTGGGACGATGACCCTCGCCCCCACCGAAATCCATACTCGGCGCCATCATTCCTCCGGTCCTGCGAGACAGATCATGACGACGCAAACGGGCTTCGATCCCCAGGCATTCCGCGCGGCGCTCGGCACCTTCACCACCGGCGTCACCATCATCACGACCCGGGATGCCGATGGCGAGGCCATCGGCATCACCGCCAACAGCTTCAACTCCGTCTCGTTGAACCCGCCGCTGGTGCTGTGGAGCCTGGCGAAGAACGCGCGCAGCCTCGCGGCCTTCTCGAATGCGAAGCACTGGAACGTGCACGTGCTGTCCGCCGACCAGGAGGCGCTGTCCGGCCGCTTCGCGCGCCAGGGCGAGGACAAGTTCGCCGGGCTCGAGCTCGACGAGGGCATCAGCAAGGCCCCGCTGCTCACCGACTGCACCGCGCGCTTCCAGTGCCGCACCGCCTTCAGCTACGACGGCGGTGACCATGTCATCTTCGTCGGCGAGGTGCTGGCCTACGACCACAGCAACCGGCCGCCGCTGGCGTTCCAGAGCGGGCAGTACGCGCTCGCCGCGCGCAAGCCGCGCGAGGAAGTCCGCCTGGGCGCCACGCCGCCGCCCGAGTGCAGCTACACCGAGGACCTCCTCGGCTACCTGCTGGGCCGTGCGCATTATCAGATGCTGTACGCCCTGCGCCAGCTGCTCAGCACCCAGGCGCTGGACGAACGCTCGTTCTTCATCCTGTCGGTGCTGTCGATCCAGGACCGCCTGACCCTCGATGAACTCAACGCCTTCATCGCCTACACCGGCATGCTGGCCAGCGCAGAATCGATGGCTGCCCTCGAGTCCCAGCAGCTCGTCGCGCTCGAAACCGACGACGGCGAGACACGCTACGCGCTGACCGCGGACGGTCGCGAGGCCTCGCTGCGCCAGATCGCGCTCGCCAAGGCGGTCGAGGAAGACATCGCCGCCAAGCTCGGCACCGGCGACACGATGGCCCTGAAGCTGCTGCTCAAGCGCCTGATCTCGACCAGCGACCCCGGCATGCCCGACCTCTGGTCGGCGCGCTGACACGCCCTGCCGACTCGCCACACTCTCCCGCGCCACCGAACGACACCAAAGGACACCCCATGCCCCTGATCGAACGTTTCCGCCTCGACAACCAGGTCGCCATCGTCACCGGCGGCGGCCGTGGCATCGGCCGCGCCATCGCCCTGAGCTATGCCGAGGCTGGCGCCGACGTGGTGTGCGCGGCACGGACTCTGGCCGACGTGGAGGCCGTGGCGGAAGAGGTCCGCGCCCTGGGTCGGCGCGCGCTCGCCGTGCAATGCGACGTCACCGACCTGGCGCAGCTGGCGGGCGTGGTCGAGGCGGCGCTGGCGACCTTCGGCCGCATCACCCATCTGGTCAACAACGCCGGCGGCTCCGGCCCCAACGACCCGCTGAAGATGTCCGCGGACAAGTTCGAGGGCGTGTTCCGCTTCAACGTCAGCTCGGCCTACGAGCTCACCCGCCTGTGCGTGCCGCACATGCGCGCCGCCGGCGGCGGCAACGTGATCAACATCACCTCGGGCGCAGCCCGCTATGCCCAGCCCTACTTCAGCGCCTATGGCACCGCCAAGGCCGCCCTCTCGCAATTGACCCGCCTGCTGGCGCAGGACTTCGCGCCGGACGTCCGCGTGAACGCGATCGCGCCCGGACCGATCATGACCGCCGCGCTCGACCGCGCCCTGCCCGCCAACATGCGCGAGGGCATGATCAAGAGCACGCCCCTGAAGCGCCTGGGCGAGGTCGAGGACATCGCCGCTGCGGCGCTGTATCTCGCCACGCCGGCCTCGTCCTGGGTGACGGGAAAGATCATCGAGGTCGACGGGGGCGCCGAGTCGAGCGTCTGGCCCGGCTGAACCCTTCCCACCACGCGCCCGCCCACGAATGAACCCGAACATAGACACTTCGCTGATCCCTCAGCTCGGCGACGAACTCTACGCCGCCTTGCGCGAATGCCGCACGCTGGCGCCACTGACCGATCGCCATCCGGAGATCGGCATCGACGACGCCTACCATATCTCTCTCCACATGCTGGAGCGTCGCCTGGCCGACGGCGAGCGGGTGGTGGGCAAGAAGATCGGCGTCACCAGCAAACCGGTGCAGGACATGCTGAACGTGCATCAGCCCGACTTCGGCTTCCTGACCGATGCCATGCAGCATGCGGACGGCACCAGCATTCCGATCGCCGCGGCCGGGCTGATCCAGCCGCGCGCCGAGGGCGAGATCGCCTTCATGCTGAACTCGGACCTGCACGGCCCGGGCATCACCAAGGAGGACGTGCTCGCCGCGACCGCCTGGGTGGCGCCTTGCTTCGAGATCGTCGATTCCCGCATCGACGACTGGAAGATCCGCATTCAGGACACCGTGGCCGACAACGCCTCCTGCGGCGTATTCGTGATCGGCGAGCAGCATACCGACCCGAAGGGTCTGGACCTCGCGGCGGTGCGCATGCGCATGACGCGCAACGGCGACCCCGTCGGCGAAGGCCTTGGCGCCGCGGTGCAAGGCCATCCGGCCGAGGCCGTGGCCTGGCTTGCGAACACGCTCGGCCGCTTCGGCATTCCTTTCCGCGCCGGCGAGCTGATCCTGTCGGGCTCGCTCGCGCCGCTGGTCCCGGCGCGCGCCGGCGACCGATTCGAAATGGAGATCGAGGGTCTCGGCCGCTGTTCGGTGACTTTCAGCTGATCTCGACCGTCTGCAGGCGCGCGGCGGCGTCTCGCTCGCTCATCCCCCCGCCGCCGCGCTGCCTGCACCCCGCGCGACTCCCCCTACCCCATGCAAGCGGCCATTCGCGGCCGGAACGCGGAGAACGATTTCCATGAGCAACAAGATCAAGTGCGCCCTGATCGGCCCCGGCAACATCGGCACCGACCTGCTGTACAAGTTGAAGCGCAGCCCGGTGCTCGAGCCGGTGTGGATGGTCGGCATCGACGCCACCTCCGAGGGCCTGGCGCGCGCCCGCGAGCTCGGCCTCAAGACCACC
>JAEUNQ010000163.1 GCA_016790365.1 Thauera sp.
GAGCCGGGCAAGCTGCACCACATCTCGTTCAAGCTCGACAGCTGGGAGAAGGTGCTGCGCGCGGCCGACATCATGTCGATGAACCGCATCTCGATCGACATCGGCCCGACCCGCCACGGCATCACCCGCGGCACCACGATCTATGCCTTCGACCCCTCGGGCAACCGCTTCGAGACCTTCTGCGGCGGCTATGACACCTACCCCGACTACAAGACCATCACCTGGACGTGGGACGAGGTGGGCGCCGGCATTTTCTACCACGACCGCAAGCTCAACGAGCGCTTCCTGAGCGTAGTGTCCTGAGCCTGGCCGCGCCGGCGGTCCCTGCCGGTCGGGCAGGGCCGTCGGTGGGCGGGCGTTTGGATGTGCCGATCGGTGAAGCGGGGCGCGTGCCCGGAAAAGTCGGGACCTGCCGGCTCAGGATTTCTGCTTGCCGGCGAAGAATTCCGCCGGCAGCAGCTTGACCGCGTCGAGCGTGCGCAGCACGTGCTCGGTGAGGATGGAGGTCGCACGCGTGGTGTCGCGCGCCAGGCTGGCGTTGAACAGGGCCTGGTGTTCGGCGTGGATGTCGCGCGGGATGGGGTGGCTGAACAGGCTCAGGCGCCGGTAGCGCTCGGACTGCTGGTAGAGGATGTGCTGGAAGTGACGGATCCAGCGCGAGGGTGACGCTGCGATCAGCGCCTCGTGGAACGCGCGGTTGCGGCGCTCCCATTCCTCGGCTGCCAGCGAGTCGTTGTCGCCGAGCTTCTGCTCCGCGCGCGACAGGCGGTGGAAGGCGGCGACCACGGCGGCTTCCCAGTCCTCGCCGCCGAGTTGAAGCGACTGGCGCAGGGCCTCGGTCTCGAGAAGCAGGCGGGTGCGGGTGATGTCCTCGAAATCCTCGATCGAGATCGGCGACACGCGGAAGCCGCGCTGTCCCTGTGCGACCACGAGGGCATCGGTGACGAGCAGGAGGAGGGCCTCGCGCAGGGTGCCTGCGCCGACCTCGTAGCGGTCCTTGAGATGTTCGACGCGAAGCTTCTCGCCGGGTGCATGCACGCCCTCGATGATGTCCCGGCGCAGGCGCTGGTAGGCGCCCTCGACGAGGGTTTTCGGCTCGACGGCCTCCGGTGTTTTCGGCGGAACCACTTCGTTCATGATCGCAATGATGTTGAATGCACCCGGGTTCGCGATTCTATCCCAGCGTGATCGAATTAGCTTCTTCTATAAATCTCGAGAAAAATCCTTGACGTCGACATTGCCCTGGTCTACCTTCAAATCCATTACAAATCAAACCTGAACCACAGGAGCTCACTCGATGAAAGTCGCTGTTCCTCAGGCCACCATCAGCTGGGAGGCGGCGCATGCCGCCGTCGCCGCCGCGGTCGAGAAGGCCGAGGCGCTCGGCGTCCGGATCAACGTCGGGGTTGCCGACGCCTCCGGCAACCTGGTCGCCTTCCTGCGCATGCCCGGCGCTTTCCCGCAGTCGATCGCGATCGCCATCGACAAGGCCTACACCGCCGGCGGATTCGGCTTCCCGACCGGGAAGTGGATGGACGTGTGCGCGGGCAACGAGGGCATGAAGCTGGGCTTCTCTGCGCAGCCGCGGCTGGTCGTTTTCGGCGGCGGCCTGCCGATCCGCGTCGGCGGCGAGTTGGTCGGCGGTATCGGCGTCTCGGGTGCCTCCGAGGAGCAGGACGGCATCTGCGCGCGCGCAGGGCTGCTCGCGATCGGAGCCGACGACGTCGAGCCCTGAACGGCGAGGTTTTTTTCCGTCCGCGCTGCGGGCATCTCCCGGTTGCAGTCGTGCGGCGGTCCGATCCTCTCCCCTCCCCGGATCGCCGCGCGGCCTGCATTCCTGGAAACGACTCAACCCCAAAGGAAGACAGGCATGAACAAGATCAAGTGTGCGCTGATCGGCCCCGGCAACATCGGCACCGACCTGCTGTACAAGTTGAAGCGCAGCCCGGTGCTCGAGCCGGTGTGGATGGTCGGCATCGACGCCACCTCCGAGGGCCTGGCGCGCGCCCGCGAGCTCGGCCTCAAGACCACC
>JAEUNQ010000164.1 GCA_016790365.1 Thauera sp.
CCGCTGCTCGAGGCCGAGCGCCTCGCGCTCCGGGTGGGCGAGCGCTGGCTGTGCTGCGAGTTCAGCCTGAGCCTGGCGGCGGGCGAGTGCCTGGTGCTGCTCGGCCCCAACGGCGCGGGCAAGACCACGCTGCTGCACACCCTGGCCGGACTGCGCGAGCCCACGGTGGGCGAGGTGCGCATCGGCGGGCTGCCTTATGCCGCCTGGCCGGCGCTGGAGGCGGCGCGTTTCCGCGGCCTGCTTGCGCAGCAGCAGCCCGACCCCTTCGCGGCCAGCGTGCTGGAGACCGTGCTGGTCGGCCGCCATCCGCACCTCGGGCGCTGGGGTTGGGAGGGGCCGCAGGATGTGGCGATCGCGCGCGCGGCGCTGGAGTCGGTAGGCCTGGCCGGCTTCGAGCAGCGCGACGTGCAGACCCTGTCCGGCGGCGAGCGCCAGCGCGTGGCAATCGCGACCTTGCTGACCCAGGCGCCGCGCCTCTTCCTGCTCGACGAGCCGCTCAACCATCTCGACCTGCACCACCAGATCGCTGCGCTCGATCTCTTCCAGCGCCTGGTGCGCGAGGACGGCGCCGGGCGCGGCAGCGTGCTGGTGCTGCACGACATCAACCTCGCCGCGCGCTACGCCGACCACATCATCCTGCTCGACGGCCGCGGCGGCGTGATGGCGGGCGACCGCGACACCGTGCTGCGCGCCGAGCTGCTCAGCCAGGCCTTCGGCCACCCGCTGCGGCGGATCGAGCACGCGGGGCGGGCGGTGTTCCTGCCGGATTGAGCGGGGCGGCTCCGGATTGGCTGCAGCGCTCGATATCGGGATTTTCGATTTCTTGCTTTTATCGAGAAAGGCGATATCCTGGATTTATCGAGATCATCGATACGACGCCATGTCCAGACTCTACTCTCCGCAACAAGCCGCCGAACTGCTCGTCGGCCGGCGCAAGGCACTCGGTCTGTCGCAAGCCGAGGTCGCAGCGCGGCTCGGCATCAGCCAGAACCGGCTCTCCGAACTGGAGACACGCCCGGAGCGCCTGACCTTCGACCGTCTGCTCGCGCTCGCGGGCGTGCTCGGGCTGGAACTGGCCCTCGGTGAGCGCAAACCCGTCGAGGCGGAAGGCGAATGGTAGGCCCGGGGAAGCGCACGCAGGCGCGCGTGCTCGATGTCTGGATCAACGGCCTGCGCGTCGGTCAGTGGCAGGTCACGGCGCAGGGCGAAGATCGCTTCCGCTATGCGCCCGAGTGGCTCGAGTCGGCCGAGGCGCGCCCGCTGTCGCTCTCGCTGCCGATGCCGCTCGACGCAGCCGCCCCGGCGCTGAGAGGCCTGCGGGTACGCAATTACTTCGACAACCTGCTGCCCGACAGCGAGCAGATCCGCATGCGCCTGCAGGCACGCTTTCGCACGCCGGGAAGGGGCGTCTTCGAACTGCTGCAGGCGATCGGGCGCGATTGCGTGGGCGCGGTCCAGTTGTTGCCCGAAGGGCAGGGGCCGGAAGGTGTCTTCCGGATCGACGCGGAGCCACTCGACGAGGCCGATGTCGAGCACCTCCTGCGTGCGGCCGTCGCGCCGGTGCGCGCCTTTGGCGAGGTAGCGACCGACCTGGACGATTTCCGCATCTCGATCGCCGGCGCACAGGAGAAGACCGCGCTGACCCGCCACGCGGGGCGCTGGTGCCGCCCGCTCGGGGCGACGCCGACCACCCACATCTTCAAGCTGCCGCTCGGCCTGGTTGGCAACAGGCAGGCGGACATGCGCACCTCGGTCGAGAACGAGTGGCTGTGCGCGCGCCTGCTGGCGGCGTTCGGATTGCCGGTGGCGCAATGCGAGATCGAACACTTTGGCGCGCAGAAGGTGCTCGTGGTCGAACGCTTCGATCGTCGCCTGTCCGCTACGGGCGATTACTGGCTGCGCCTGCCGCAGGAGGACTTCTGCCAGGCCACCGCCACTCCGCCGGCGCTGAAGTACGAGGCCGATGGCGGCCCGGGCCTGCTCGACCTCGCCCGCATCCTGCAGGGCTCGGTGCGCCGTGACGATGATCTGCGCATCGTGCTGAAGGCGCAGTTGCTGTTCTGGATGCTCGCTGCCTCCGACGGGCACGCGAAGAACTTCTCCATCTTCCTGCTCGCGGGCGGGCGCTACCGGCTCGCGCCCTTGTACGACGTGCTGTCGGCGTGGCCGGTTGCGGGGACAGGCGAGAACCGGCTCGATCCGGCGCGCTTGCGCCTCGCCATGGCGCTGCGCGGGCGCAACGCTCATTACCGGCTGCGCGACATTCAGCGCAGGCACTTCAACGCGATGGCTCACCGGTGCGGCCTCGGCGCCGACATGGAGGACATCGTCGAGGACGTGCTCGCGCAACTCGACCCGGTGCTCGACAAGCTTGGCGCCGAACTGCCGGCCGGGTTCCCCGAGGATGTCTTCGCCACGATCGCCGCTGGCATGCGCGCCAGCGCGCGCCGACTTCAGAACCAAAAAAGGACGATAGACCCGACATGACCCAGACCCCCGACCGCGACACCCGCCACAACGCCCGCATGGCGCGCAAGAAGGACGTCGTCGACGACAAGATCGCCGCCGCGCAGGCCGAACGCGGCGTGCTGCTGGTCAACACCGGCAACGGCAAGGGCAAGTCGAGCGCCGGCTTCGGGCTGGTAGCGCGCGCGCTCGGCCACGGCATGAAGGTGGGCGTGGTGCAGTTCATCAAGGGGCGCTCGGACACCGGCGAGGAGGCCTTCTTCCGCACCCAGCCCGGCGTGACCTGGCACGTGATGGGCGAGGGCTTCACCTGGGAGACGCAGGACCGCGCGCGCGATGTCGAGGCGGCCGAAGCCGCCTGGGCGGTGGCACGCGAAATGCTTCAGAATCCGGACTTGGGCCTTGTGGTGCTGGACGAGCTCAACATCGCGCTCAAGTACCAGTACCTCGACGCGGATCGCGTGGTCGCCGACCTGCGCGCCCGGCCGCGGATGCAGCATGTGGTGGTCACCGGCCGCGGCGCGCCGCCGGCGCTGGTCGAGGCCGCCGACACCGTCACCGACATGACGCCGGTCAAGCACGCCTTCGCCGCGGGGGTGAAGGCGATGCCCGGCATGGAGTGGTAAACATGGCAGTTCCCGATCTTGCGGTTCATCGTCCCGGCCCGCTGCCGGGCTGTGTCTATCTGGTGGGCGCCGGCCCCGGCGACCCGGAGCTGTTCACGTTGCGCGGCGCGCGCCTGGTGGCGGGTGCGGACGTCATCGTCTATGACAACCTCGTCGCGCCGCCCATCCTCGATCTGGCGCCGGCCTCGGCCGAGCGCATCTACGTCGGCAAGAAGGCCGCCGACCACTCGCTGCCGCAGGACGAGATCAACCTGTTGCTGCTGAAGCTGGCGCGGGAGAACAAGCGCGTGGTGCGGCTCAAGGGCGGCGACCCCTTCATCTTCGGCCGCGGTGGCGAGGAGATGGAGCTGCTGGTCGAGGCCGGCATCCACGTCGAGGTGGTGCCGGGCGTAACCGCGGCGGCGGGCGTTTCCGCCTACGCGGGCATCCCGCTCACCCATCGCGAGCATGCGCAGTCGGTGGTGTTCGCCACCGGCTTCCTCAAGGAGGGCAAGATCGACCTCGACTGGCCGATGCTCGCGCGCCCGCAGCAGACCGTGGTGATCTACATGGGCATCTCGCGCCTGGCCGACATCTGCGCCCAGCTCGTCGCCCATGGCCTGCCGCCGGGCACGCCCGCGGGGGTGATCGAGCGCGGCACCACGCACGCGCAGCGCGTGGTGGTGGCCGACCTCGCCACCTTGCCGCAGCGCGTGCTCGAAGAGGGCGTGCGCCCGCCCTCGTTGACCGTGGTCGGCAGCGTCGTCGGTCTGTATCCCAAGCTGGCGTGGTTCGAGCCCGAGGACCAGCCCAAGGCTTCGCCGCTGCCGCACGCCGGCTGTGCGGTGGTGCACGGGAAGGGCAGCGAGTGAGCGCGGTGGGCGTGATGCCGGAAACCGTCGGTCTGCCGCGCGCTGCGGCGGTCGTCCGCGGCGCGGCCTCTTGCCCGGCGCTCTTCGTCGCCGCGCCCGCTTCAGGCCAGGGCAAGACCACCGTCACCGCGGCGCTCGCGCGCCTGCACGTCCGGCTGGGGCGGCGGGTGCGGGTGTTCAAGTGCGGGCCGGACTTCCTCGACCCGCAGATCCACGTGGTGGCGAGCGGCGCGCCGGTGCATAACGTCGACCTCGGCATGTGCGGCGAGGCCGACATCGCCTGGCGGCTGCATGCCGCGGCGCGCGAATCCGACCTGATTCTGGTCGAAGGCGTGATGGGCCTCTACGACGGCGCACCCTCGGGCGCCGATATCGCGCGCCGCTTCGGCATCCCGGTGATGGCGGTGATCGACGCGCGCGCGATGGCGCAGACCTTCGGCGCGGTGGCCTGTGGCCTGGCGAACTACCAGCCCGGCCTGCCCTTCGCCGGCGTGCTCGCCAACCACGTCGGCAGCGCGCGCCACGCCGACATGCTGCGCGAGTCGCTGCCGGCGGGCATGCGCTGGTTCGGCGCGGTGATGCGCGACGCCGATGCGGCGCTGCCCGAGCGCCACCTCGGCCTCTTGCAGGCGGCGGAGATCGAGGATCTCGGCGCGCGGCTCGACCGCCTCGCCGATCACCTGGAGCGCACCGGTGCGGCGGAGCTGCCGCCTGCGGTGGCTTTTCCCGCCGTGGCGGCGCCGGACATTCCGCCGTTGCTCGCCGGACGCAGGATCGCCATCGCGCGCGACGCCGCCTATGGCTTCCTGTATCCCGCCAATGTGGACACCCTGCATGCGCTGGGGGCTGAGCTGGCCTTCTTCTCGCCGCTCGCCGGCGAGGGCTTGCCGGCGCAGTGCGACGCGGTGTGGTTGCCGGGGGGCTACCCGGAGCTGCACGGCGCCGCGCTCGCCGCCAACGTGGGCCTGTGGACCGGCCTGCGCGCCCATGTGGCCGCAGGCAAGCCCGTGCTCGCCGAATGCGGCGGCCTGATGAGCCTGCTCGATGCCATCGTCGACAAGGCCGGGGCGGAGCATGCCTTCGCCGGCCTGCTGCCCGGGCGCGCGGTGATGCAGAAAAGGCTGGCTGCGCTCGGCATGCAGGAAGTGGATCTGCCCGGCGGGCGAGTCACCGGGCACACCTTCCATTACTCGCGGACGGAGACGCCGCTCGACCCATGGCTGCGGGCGCGCCGCCCGGACGGCGGCGAGGGCGAGGCGATCTACCGCCGCGGCCCGGTCACTGCCTCCTACGTCCATTTCTGGTTCCCGTCGAATCCGGTGGCGGTGGCGGGCTTGTTCGGCGGCTGAGCGCGAGCGTGCGGGGCGGGGATCGCTGCGAGTGCGATATCCCGCGGCCGCTTTCGCGCCTTGCGGCGCTCCTACAAAAACCATCCCGCTTCCGAAGGCACCCGTAGGAGCGGCGCAAGCCGCGAACTCGTCACCTGTAGCCCCGCCGAGCGCCTGCCAGCGCTCCGAAGGTGCCCGTAGGAGCGGCGCAAGCCGCGAAAGCGGCGGTCGGGCTTCGTTACGGGGGCGAAAGACGGGCGCCGCCTTCGCGCCTGCCGGCGGTCCTACGCGGTGGGTGCCGGCGACACCAGGGCTTTGCCAGCGGCGTCCCCGATCGCACCCGCCAGCCTGGCCATCACCGGCGACTGCACCTGCCAATGGTGCCAGTACAACACCACCTCCTCGCGCTCGGGCGCCAGGTCGACCAGCTCGCCGCGTGCCAGGTGGCCGCGGGCCTGGATCTCGGGGATGAAGCCGTAACCCAGGCCGGCGACCGCGAAGGCCATGAAGCCCTCGGAAGAAGGCACGACGTGGTGTGGATAGCGCTGCGCGTCGAGGCCGAAATGGCGCAGCAGGAAGGCCTCGTGCATGTCGTCGTGGTGGCCGAAGACGATTGCCGGTGCGCGCGCGAGCGCTGCCGCGGTGAGCCCCTGCGGAAACCAGCGTGCGCGGAACGCGGGTGAGCCGGCGCAAAGGTAGGGCATGCTCCCGAGGCGCACAGCGGCGCAACCGCGGATCGGGTCGGGGCGGGTGGAGATGCAACCCAGGACCTCGCCGTCGGCCAGCAACGCGTGGGTGTGGTCCTGGTCGTCTACCACGCAGTCGAGCACGATTCCTTCGCCGCGGACGACTTCAGCGACCGCGCCGATGAACCAAGTGGCCAGCGAGTCGGCGTTGACGCCCACCGCCAGGCGTAGCGGCCCGTCCGCCTGGCGTGGCGACAGCGCGCGCAGCGCCTCTGCCTCCATCAGGCGCAGCTGCGCGAGGTAGGGCAGCAGCCGGCGCCCGGCCGGCGTGGGCCGCACCGGCTTGCTGCGCACCAGCAGCACCTGACCGAGCTCGGCCTCCAGCAGCTTGACCCGCTGCGACACCGCGGACTGGGTGAGCGACAGCCGGCGCGCCGCACGCTCGAATCCGCCCTCCTGGAGGACCGCCTCGAAGGCGAGCAGGCGATGATCGATCATTAGTGATTTTACTTCAAATGGAAAAAAATCGATTCTACTTAAGGTGTACCTGCTTGAGCCCTATATTCGCGCCTTGCGGCGCTCCTAAACGAGGCACCCCGCTGCCGGTCTTTGCCGGAGCGGTGGAAGCCGCGAACGGACTGGGGCCACGGAAATAGCAAACGATAAGAGAACGCATCATGAGCAACGTTTACTTCAACGGCTTCCTCCTTACCCTCGGCCTGATCATGGCGATCGGCGCGCAGAACGCGCATGTCCTGCGCCAGGGGCTGCGTGGTGAACACGTGCTGCTGACCATCGGGGTGTCGGCAGCGTGCGACATCCTGCTGATCGGCCTGGGGATCGCCGGGGTCGGCAGCCTCTTCGTCGCCAACCCGGACCTGATGGCGGTGGCGCGCTATGGTGGTGCGGCCTTCCTCTTCTGGTACGGCGCGCGTGCGCTGCGCTCGGCGCTGCGTGGCGGGCGCACGATGGAACTCACCGAACACCGGCGGATGTCGGGCGGCCAGGCGCTGCTCGCGGCCGCCGGCTTCAGCCTGCTCAATCCGCACGCCTACCTGGATACGGTGGTGCTGCTCGGCTCGATTGGCAGCCAGCAGGCCGAGGACCTGCGCCCGCTCTTCGCTGCCGGCGCGATCACCGCCTCGATCGTATGGTTCCTGCTGCTCGGCTACGGCGCCCGCCTGCTGGCACCGCTCTTCGCCAAGCCGCTGGCGTGGCGCGTGCTGGATGCGCTGGTGGCGCTGGTGCTGTGGGCGATCGCGGCCTCGCTGCTGCTGGCGTGAGCGGGCGTGAGTGGCCATTCGCGCCTTGCGGCGCTCCTACAGAAGCGATCGCGTTTCGGGACCCCCTGTGGGAGCGGCGCAAGCCGCGAACACGGCGCCCGGTCGACCGCAGCGCGCATTCCACGCGTCGGTGCTCGTCCTGAAACAGATCGTTCCGGTGGCGGAGCGGGTGAACCGGGCCCGCTATAATCGTCGCCCACGCGCATGTCGCGCGCACCGATCAGGATCTCCGCCGTGTCCGAACGCCTCGCCGTCGCCCTCCAGTACGCCCTGCCCAAGCGCCTCCTGACCCAGCTTGCCGGAAAACTCGCCGGCCTGGAGGGGGGCAAGGTGACGACGGCGGTGATCCGCTGGTTCGCGAAGCGCTACGGCGTGAATATGGCCGAGGCGGCCAATCCGGATCCGGCGAGCTATGCGAGCTTCAACGAGTTCTTCACCCGCCCGCTGCGCGAGGGCGTGCGCCCGATCGCGGAGGCGGACTTCGTCTGCCCGGTCGACGGCGCGATCAGCCAGTTCGGGCCGATCGAGTTCGACCAGGTCTTCCAGGCCAAGGGCCACTTCTATTCCACCACCGCGCTCGTGGGCGGCGACCGGGCGCTCGCCGCACGCTTCGAGAACGGCGACTTCGCCACCATTTACTTGTCGCCGCGCGACTACCACCGCATCCACATGCCCTGCGCCGGGCGACTGGTACAGATGATCTACGTGCCGGGTGAGCTGTTCTCGGTGAATCCGGCCACGGCGCGCGGCGTGCCGGGCCTGTTCGCGCGCAACGAGCGCGTGGTGTGCGTGTTCGAGGGCGAGTTCGGACCCTTCGTGATGGTGCTGGTGGGGGCGACCATCGTCGGCAGCATGGCGACCGTGTGGCACGGCGTGGTCAATCCGCCGCGTCGCCCGGACATCGCCAAGCGCAGCTACGCCGAGGGCGAGGTGATGCTGGACAAGGGGGCGGAGATGGGACGTTTCCTCCTGGGGTCCACGGTGGTGATGCTGTTCCCGAAGGATGCGCTGCGCTTCGGCTCCGATTGGGCGCCGGGCGGGCCGGTGCGGATGGGCGAGCCGATGGCGCGCGCGAAATCGTCCGTGCCCCCCGATGGTGCGCCGGTTCTCGCCGATGCACCGTGATGGTGGCTCGGGCCGCGACCGCCAGGTAGGTCGGCCGGTCACCTTTCGGTCACGATGCTGAAAGAATCCTGCGCTAGAACAGCGGCTTGGCCTTCCGTCCGGAGTGCCCGGCGCCGAACCCCGAAGCTGGCACGATTGAAGCTAGGGGTTGGATGCCGTCCAACAACGAGCATCAGGAGACAGATCATGCCCAGCCGTCCGATCCATCAGGTCCTTTCCGATCGTCCCTTCGTCAGCGTACCGGCCGACACCCCGGTACGCGAGGTGGTCCGCCAGATGAGCGCCCTGCAGCGCAGCGCCGCCCTGGTCACCGAGCACGGCGTGCTCACCGGCATCTTCACCGAGCGCGACGCCGCCTTCGGCGTGCTTGCCGCCGGGCTGGACGCCGACACCACGCCAGTGGGCGCGGTGATGACGCACAACCCGGTGACGCTGACCGAGGACCGCCCCTTCGGCCACGCCCTGCATCTGATGTACGAGAACGGCGTGCGCCACGTGCCCATTGTCGACGCCAACCGCCGCCCGCTCGGCGTGGTCACTGCACGCGACGCACTGCAACTCGACGCGCTCACCTTCGGCGCCGAGCTGGTGCGGCGCGAGGAGATCACGGTCATCCTGTAAGCGGCCTTGTTCGCGGCTTGCGCCGCTCCTACCGGGGATCGGAAGCGCGGCGGTTGATGTAGGAGCGCCGCAAGGCGCGAACGCGGCGGTCGAGATCCTCGTCGCACATCGCTTGCGCGAAGGCCTTGTTCGCGGCTTGCGCCGCTCCTACCGGGGACCGGAATCGCGGCGGTTGATGTAGGAGCGCCGCAAGGCGCGAACGCGGCGGTCGAGATCCTCTCCTCGCACATCGCTTGCGCGAAGGCCTTGTTCGCGGCTTGCGCCGCTCCTACCGGGGGCCGGAAGCGCGGCGGTTGATGTAGGAGCGCCGCAAGGCGCGAACGCGGCGGTCGAGATCCACCCACCCACGCACATCGCTTGCCGGACCGCCTGTCACGCCTGCCCGCAACCTCCCCGTCAAAGCAGGCTCATCTTCCGCGCCGCATCGCGCAACTCGCCGCGGAAGTCCGGATGCGCGATGCCGATCAGCGCTTCGGCGCGCTGCTTGGCGGTCTTGCCGCGAAGTTGCGCGACGCCGTACTCGGTCACCACGTAGTTGATGTCGTTCTTGCTGGTGGTGACGTGGGTGCCCGGCGACAGCACCGGTGCGATCCGAGACACCGTGCCGTTCTTCGCCGTCGAGGGCAGCACGATGAAGGCCTTGCCGCCCCTGGAACGGTTGGCGGCGCGGACGAAGTCCGCCTGCCCGCCGGTGCCCGAGTAGGGCAGGTGGCCCAGGCTCTCCGAGCCGCACTGGCCGATCAGGTCGATCTGCATCGTGGCGTTGATCGCGCACAGATCGTCGTTGCGTGCCGCCAGGTAGGGGTCGTTGGTGAACTCCACCGGGTGCATCTCGATGCCCGGGTTGCGGTGCATGCTGCGGTACAGGCGCCGCGAGCCGAGCGCGAAGGTGGCGATCGTCCGGCCCGGCATGAAGGTCTTCCTGCGGTTGGTGACCGCGCCCGACTCGATCAGCGACAGGATGCCGTCGCCCAGCATCTCGGTGTGGATGCCGAGGTCGCGCTTGTGCTGCAGCTGCATCACCACCGCGT
This sequence comes from Thauera sp., assembly GCA_016790365.1. Taxonomy (GTDB): domain Bacteria; phylum Pseudomonadota; class Gammaproteobacteria; order Burkholderiales; family Rhodocyclaceae; genus Thauera. The sequence goes on from JAEUNQ010000164.1 coordinate 10,018, forward strand.
CGGGGATGCCGCCATAGCCGATCTGCAGGGTGGAGCCGTCGTCGATGAGCTCGGCGACGTGCTTGCCGATCGCCTGCTGCACCGGGCCGATCTCGGGCAGGCCGACCTCAAACAGCTCCTCGTCGCTCTCCACCAGGCCGGCGACCTGGGAGATGTGCACCAGGCAGTCGCCGTTGGCGAAGGGCACGTTCGGGTTCACCTCGAGCAGCACCACGCGTGCGCGCCGGATCGCCGCCATGGTGTAGTCGGGCGCGAGCGAGAGGCTGAAGTAGCCGTGCTCGTCCATCGGCGAGGCCAGCGACACCACCACCTCGGCCGGCAGCAGGCCGCGGTCGATCAGCATGGGCAGCTCGGAGAAATAGGCCGGCACGTAGTCCACCCAGCCGGCCTGGCCGCCCGCGCGGGATGCGCCGCCGAAGAAGTAGGCGTCGTGGCGGATGTTGGCGCGTGTGTCGGGGTCGAGGTAGGCGAACTTGCGCAGCGGCAGGATCTGGCTCACCGCGACGTCGTGCAGTTCGTGGCGGCGCGCGGAGAGCGCGTGCAGCAGCGCGGGCGGCTCGCCCACGCCGGTGGGCACGACCACGGTGTCGCCGTCGCGGATCAGGCCCGCGGCGTCGGTGGGCGTCATGCGCTTGCTGTCGTAGAGGGCCTGCAGGCGGGTCATGGTCGTTCTCCCCGAAGGTTCTGCTGCATTGCAAAAATGGGATTATAAGCGGTTTCCATACTGATGCGTATGGGCGTCGTACCCACGCCCGCCGGATTGTCCGCGGCGGTTCGCGGAGAGCCGGTCAGCCGGTCAGACCGGCGCTTCCGCGCCGGCGAGCGCGACGCGGATGTAAGCCTCGGGCAGGCGGTAGGTGTCGGCAAGTTCGGTGGCGCTGCGCCCGCTGGCGCGGATCGTCGCCAGCCATCCTTCGAGGCCGGTCGACAGCGAGCGTCCGGATTGTTCGCCGTCGACGGTGGCGCGCTCGCCTGCATCGAGCGCGTACTTGCTGGCATACCCGCGCGGGGTGACCATCAGGCCGTCGCGCACGAAGGTCTGCGAATTGCCGATCAGTACCGTGGTCAGCATGCCGATGTCGGCCTCGGTCATGCGTTCGAGCGTGGTGAACTCGATGCGCTGCTTCGGCCGGTAGGCGGACTTGACGATGGCCACCGGCGTGGCCGGGTCGCGATGCCGCAGGAACAGGCGTTGTGCCTCCACGATCTGCCCCGTGCGCCGCCCGCTCCTGGGGTTGTAGAGGGCGACCACGAAGTCGGCGTAGGCCACGGCGTCCAGGCGGCGGGCGATGGTCGGCCAGGGCGTGAGCAGGTCGGACAGCGAGATCGCGCAGAAATCGTGCGTCAGTGGCGCACCGACCAGGGCGGCGCAGGTGTTCAGCGCCGAGGCGCCGGGCACGATCTCGACCTCGATGCCCGAGTCGGGCGTCCACCCGGCTTGGAACAGGACCTCGAAGGTGGGGCCGGCCATGCCGTAGACGCCGGCGTCGCCCGACGAGATCAGCGCGACCTTGCGACCCTGGCGGGCACGCGCAAGCGCCTCGATGGCGCGGTCGAGCTCCTCGGTCATCGACTTGCGGATGACCTCCTTGCCCTCGAGCAGCTCTGCGACCAGGCGGATGTAGGTGACGTAGCCGATCACGGTGTCGGCCTCGGCGATCGCGGCGCGGGCGCGCGCGGTGAGGTGCTCGTGCGCTCCGGGGCCGAGGCCGACGAGCATGATGCGGCCGCCGGGAACGGCGGGGCGAAGAGGTTCGGTGGGGTTCATCGGGGCATCCTTGCGATGGAGACGGTGGCGTTGCGGCCGTCGGCGCCGCGCAGCCGGTGTTTTTCGACGAGCAGCGCGCCGGGGTCGGCAGCGAGCGAGGTGCCGGCCGCGAGCAGCGCCGCGGCCTCGGAGACCGAGGGCGTGCCGGTGTATCTGCGCACCGTCGCCGATGGGTTGGGGACGGTGACGCCGGCCAGGCGCTCCGCATCGTAGAAGTGCAGCGCCCAGCCCGCGGCTGCGGCCACCTCGAGCAGGCCCGCCTCGTCGGCCTTGAGGGTGATGCTGGCCGCGGCGGTGACCTCGAGCGCGGGCGTGCCGAGCCGGATGGCCGCCTGGGTCAGGGCCTCGGCCACCGCCTGCGCGATCGTCTCCGCCGGCGTGCCGCGGTCGCAGCCGAGGCCGAGCGCGACGCATACCGGGAGGCTGGCGACGCGGTCGAGCGTGCCGCAGCCGGGCCCCGTTGCGCTCGGTGCGGGCGCGGCAGGGGCCGCGCCGCCTTGCGATGGCGGCGGGCTCATGCTTGCTCGACGCCTGGGCGATAGATCACGCGCTTGCCCGCCAGGCGTGCCTCGTAGGCGGCAGGCAGCGTGCGGTGGGCGATCCACAGCACGGCGCCGAAGCACTCGGGCTCGACTTCTTCCAGGCGGTCGAAGCAGTGCAGGTTCGCCGGCAGCGGCCCGCTGCGGCCGTTGGCGTGGCCCGGCCACCAATCGCGGCGGCCGGCTTCCTGCACCAGCGCCACCGCTTCGTCATTCACCATCGCCGCGCTCGCGCGCACGAGCTCGTCGTGGCTGGCCTCGAGGCTCCAGCCGAGCTCGCGCCCGAGCAGGTCCACCGCCAGCGTCCCGCGCGCGTCCGAGGCCGTGGTCAGCACCGCAGTGGCGCCGATCGCCGTCTGCAGCGCGGCGGCGATCGCGTTGGCGCCGCCGAGGTGGCCGGACAGTACCGGGATCGCCCAGCGTGCGGCCTCGTCTAGCACGACCACGCCGGGATCGCTGTCCTTGTCCTTCAGGTGGGGGGCGATCAGGCGCACCACCGCGCCGAGCGAGACGATGGCGACGAGGCCGTCGAAGTTCGCGAACAGCGCGGGCACCTGCGCGCCGACCTTGCCCTCGTAGCAGGCGCAGGCGCCGGGTGCGGCTGCGTGCGCCTCGGCGTGGTATTTCCGCGGTGCGAACAGGCGCGCGCCGGGAAGCGCGGCGACGACGCGGCCGGCGAGCGCGATGCCGTGGCGGGTGATCGCGACCACCGCCAGGCGCCCGGGCGGAAAGGGCAGCAGGGCCTCGGGGCACGGCGCGCCGGCTTCTGCCGGGGCGGGGTGCGTGCCGGCCTGCGGGGGAGCGCCCGCGCTCACGGTGCGAGGCCTTCCACGCTGTTTGCGAGCGCAGCTTCCACGGCGTGCGCAGGCGGGATCGACCGGGCGGCCGCGTGTTCGGCTCGCCGGCGGCAGCCCCGGCGCAGTTCGCCGCGCGCGCGCTTGGGGTTGCTCACCAGCAGCAGGGACAGGTAATTGACCGTCTCGCCGCGCAGGCTGGCGACATTGCGCACCACGCGCTCGCCGGGGGCGCCGGCCTTCTCGATGAAGCAGCTCGTGGCGAGCAGGCCGCGGCGCTCGAGCAGTTCGATCACCTCGTCGAGCAGCGGCTTCACCTTCATCAGCACCAGGGTGTCGAACTCGTCGAGCAGGTGCTCGATGAGCGCGGTGCCGTAGGCGGCGGGGATCACCGCCACGGTCTCGTCCTCCTCGGCCAGCGCCACGTCGGCGAGCGCCGCAGCGGCGGCGAAGGAGCTGACTCCGGCGATGGTCTCCACCTCGATCTCGGCTGCGAGCTCGCGCGCCGCGCGCGCGAGGTGGCGGAAGGTGGAGTAGGTGGAGGCGTCGCCCTCGACCAGGAAGACGAGATCGCGGCCTTCGGCGAGCAGCTGCACCGTCTGCGCGGCGGCGCGCGCCCAGGCCCGCGCCAGCGCCTCGGCGTCGCGCGTCATCGGGAACACGAGCTCGACCGCATCCTGCGGGATGTCGAGTCCGCCGCGGCGCGCGATGTCGAGGGCGTAGGAGCGCTCCGCCGCCTTCTTGACCGGATAGGCCCAGCGCGCGCCCGACTGCAGCGCGGCCCAGCCGCGGCGGGTGATCAGTTCGGGGTCGCCCGGACCCAGCGAGACGCCGATCAGGCGGCCGAAGCGTGGGGTGGGTGGGGTGGCGTTCATCGGGAAGTCTCCTTGCGGGCGGTGAGGATCCACACCGGGTTCTGCGCGGCGAGGCGGTGCATGTCGAGGATGGGCTGACTGCGCGCGGCCGACAGCAGGGTGAGCTCCCAGGCGGCAGCGGCGGCATCCAGCGTGGCGGTGGCGGTGGCGAGGTTCTCCACGGTGACGAAGTTCATCACCAGGCGGCCACCGGGTTTCAGGCGCTGCAGGGCGAGGACGATCAGTTCGGCGAGCTCGCCGCCCGAGCCGCCGATGAAGACCGCGTCCGGGTCGGGCCAGGTGTCCAGCCCGGCCGGTGCCTTGCCCTCGAACAGGCTGTAGTTGCTCGCGCGCAGGCGGCGGGCGTTGCGGCGGGCGTTGGCGGCGTCGGCGGGGTTCTTCTCGATCGCCCACACATGGCCGCGGTGTGCGATGCGGCTGGCCTCCAGGCCCACCGAGCCAGCACCGGCGCCGATGTCCCATACCAGGCTGTCGGCGCGCAGCGCGAGGCGGGCGAGCGAGACCGCGCGCACCTCGAGCTTGGTGATCAGGCCCTTTTCCGGGCTGCGCTGCACGTAGTCGAGGTCTTCGAGGCCGAACAGCGGTGTGGACACGGGCAGCGCGTCGGTGCGCGCATCTGCGGTGGCGAGCGGGCGGCGCTCGATCGCGACGACATTGGGCTCGGGGAAGCGCCGTACGGCGGCCTCCTCCAGGCGCAGCGCGGGGAACACCGCTTCGTCGTCCAGGCACAGGCGTGCGACCACCGAGAGGCGGACCTGCTCGCCGCTGCCCGGGTCGCCGTAGCCGGCGGCGAGCAGGGCGCGGGCGATGCGGTCGGGGCTGTTGGCCGGGCTGGTGAAGGCGAGCACCAGCGCGTGCCCGGCGACTGCGCGCACGAGGCGGTAGAGGCCGTGTGCCGGGCCGGGGGAAGGAGCCGGCGCGCCAGGCTGCAGTGCGTCGGACGGGAGCGGGGCGGCCATCCACTCGCCGGCATCGGCGCCGTGGCAGGAGGCGATGCGCGCGTCCTGCCACGGCAGGCGCAGGCGTGCGCAGGCCAGCTGCAGCGTGGATGGGGCGGGCAGCACCTCCACCGCGTCCGTGCCGAGCCTGTCGATCAGGCTGGCGGCGATGCCGTGGCAGAGCGGGTCCCCGGTGGCGAGCACGACGCTGTGGGCGCCGGCGCCACGGGTGGCCTCGATCCAGCCGGGGAGGCGGGAGAAGGCGCCGTCCATCGTATGGCACGTCGACTGCGGGCCGAGGTGCTCGGCGACCCGCTCCAGCGTGCGCGCGGCTCCGATCACGCAGCCTGCGCTGGCGATGCGTGCGCGTGCCGCGGCGGAGAGGCCGCTCCAGCCGTCGTCGAGGAGGCCGACCACGCTGCAGTGCGCGCCGGAGGGCGGGGAGGAATGCGAGGGTGCGGACATTGTGTGCAGGCTTCAGCAGGTTTCGCCGCGGGCCGGATGGGGTGCGGTGTCCGGTGCGGAGCGAGGGGGGAAAAGCGAGGTGGCCGGGGAGGTGGCGCCATCGTCCTCGACCGTCACGATGGGCTCGCCCTCGAAGTTGCAGGCGAGCACGGTGAGGCGGTGTGGCCCGGGGTAGCGGGTGCGCAGGCTGCGGAGCGCGTGTTCGGCGAGGGCGCGGTGGAAGGCCACGGCGAGGCCGAGCTCGGCCAGGCGTTCGGCGGCGAAGCGGGCGGTCTCGGCGGCGCGGATCTCGGCGACGAGCGCGCGCGGGGCGCCGACCGCCTGCGCGGCCTCGGCGATCAGCGCACGGTCGACCTCCTCGCGCCAGGCATGGGTCACCGACAGGCCCTGGGCGATCTTGGTGAGCTTGCCGACCATGGCGCCGAGCACGATGTGGCGGATGTCGTGGCGGATCGCGGTGGTGAACGCCGCCTTGACGAAGTCGCCGAACTGCACGAAGCAGGCCTCGTCGAGCTGCGGGAAGCTGCGCATCGCGCATTTCTCGGTGCGCCCGCCGGTGGTCAGCACCAGCGTGGTCCGCCCCTGCGCCGCGGCGACCTCGATCGCCTGCACGACGCTGGCGCGCCAGGCCGCCGTGGAGAAGGGGCGCACGATGCCGGTGGTGCCGAGGATGCTGATGCCGCCGAGGATGCCGAGGCGAGCGTTGAGGGTCTTCTTCGCCATCTCTTCGCCCCCGGGCACGGAGATCCTCACCGCCAGGCTGTCGCCGGCCTGCAGGATGGCGGCACCGGCCGCGGCGACGTTGGCGGTGATGTTGCGCCGCGGCACGGGGTTGATCGCGGGGCCGCCCACCTCGAGCCCCAGCCCCGGTCTGGTGACGATGCCGACGCCGGGGCCGCCTTCGAGCAGGACTGCGCCGCCACCGTTGGAGATGCGGCGGACCTCCACCGTGATGTGGGCGCCGTGGGTGGCGTCGGGGTCGTCGCCGCCGTCCTTGATCGCTACCGCCTGCGCGTACTCGCTGCCGTCGATCCGTCCGACGCGACCGTCGAGGATGGCGAAGTCGACCCGCATGCCGTTGGGCAGCTCGCACTCCACCCGCCCGGGCACGGCGCCGCGCACGAGGCCTAGCGTGGCTGCGGTCGCGGCGGCAGCCGCGGTGGCGCCGGTGGTGAAGCCGGTCCGGTCGCCGCGCTGGCGACGGCGGTCGCCTTTGCGGACCTTCTCGGGGGGGGAAGCCAGGGAAGACATCGGGGCGTCAGGAGGGCGGGGTCGGGCGTGGCGAATCGGGAGCGGGAGGGGCGGCGAATGCGGGCGTGTCGAGGGCAGACACCCGCCTCAGTCCTGCGGGGCCTGGCGCTGGCGGGTCTCGGCGAGGCCGAGCAGCGCGTGGAGGGCGGCGACGACCAGGGTGGAGCCGCCCTTGCGGCCACGGATGGTGATCCAGGGAACCGCGTCCACGCCGCCGAGCAGGGCCTTGGATTCGGCCGCCGACACGAAGCCGACCGGCATGCCGATCACCAGGGCGGGGCGCACGCCGTCCTCGCGGATCATGCGCACGAGCTCGATCAGCGCGGTGGGGGCGTTGCCGATGCCGACGATGGCGCCGTCGAGCAGGCCGAGGCGATGCGCCTTCTTCATCGCCTGCACGGCGCGCGTGGTGCCGGCGGCACGCGCAGCCTCGATGACGTCGGGATCGGAGATGTACTCGTGGGGGTGCAGGCCGAAGTGTGCGAGGCGGTTCTTCGACAGCCCGACGCAGATCATCTCGACGTCGGCGACGATCGGCGTGGCGCCGGCGAGGATCGCCTTCAGCCCGGCCTCGACCGCTTCGGGGTGGAATTCCGTGAGGCCGTTGAACTCGAAGTCCGCGTTGGCGTGGATCATGCGGCGCACGATCGGCCACTGCCCCGCGCTGTAGGCGTGCGCGCCGGCCTCGGCGTCGATGATGGCGAAGGAGTCGTGCTCGATCGCGCGGCCGGCGGCGGTGAGCTGTTCGGTGATGGTGTTGGCATGCATGGGGTGGCCTTCGTGCTCAGACGTGGGCGGAATGGGGGTGGGCGCCGTGTCCTGCCGTGCAGCAGTGGTCCGCGTCGTGGGCGTGGTCCACATCCAGGTGGGAGTGATGGCATGCGGTGTGGCTGTGGTCGTGCAGGTGCTCGTCCTCGGCGGCGAGGCGATAGCGGCAGCCGTCGCACTCGAGCAGGCCGTGGGCGGCCGCGGCATCGGCGAGACCCGCGCAGCCCTCGGCGACGCGTGCGTCGAGCAGGTTGAAGATGCCCTCGTCGAAGCCGAAGTGGGTGCCGAGCGCGAAGGCGACCTGCGGGTACTGGTGCTGCAGGCGCTCGACCTGGGCGTGGATGCGCTCCATCAGCACGCCGGTGAAGAGGTACGCCGGCACGATGCAGACCTGTGTCATGCCGAGGCGGGCCTGGCGTTGCACCACGGTCTCGAGCCGCGGCCAGGTCACGCCGGTGAAGGCGAGGTCGACCAGCTCGTGGTCGCCGTCCTCGAAGATCCAGCGCGCCATCCTGGCGAGCTCGCCGTTGGCGCCGGCGTCCGACGAGCCGCGGCCGAGCAGGACCACGCCGGTGGTCTGCGGGTCGGGCATGGCGAGCTGGCGCATCAGGCGATCGAGCTGGCCGCGCAGCACGGCGAAGATCTCCCTGCCCATGCCGAGGTGGCGGGTGCAGGCGAAGCCGACGCCGGGGTGACGCGCGCGGGCGCGTGCGAGCGCGGCGGGCAGTTCCATCTTGACGTGGCCGGCGGCATTGAGGATGAAGGGGATCGCGAGCACGTGGCGGGTGTCGCGCGCGGCGCGGTCGAGGCCCTCGTCGAGCAGCACGTCGGCATGCTCGATGAAGCAGGTCTCGATGCGCCAGCCGGGATGGAGCTCCCGCCATTGCGCGGCGAAGTGCAGGATCTCCTTGTTGCCCTCGCGCTTGCGCGAGCCGTGGCCGACGAGGAGGAGGACGGTGTCGTTCATGCGGATTCTCCGGTGGCGATGCCGGCCGGCATCGACGCCTTGCGGAAGCGGTGGCCGAAGCCGGGGTCGTAGAGCTTGGAGCGCGCGATGTCCGGCCACAGGCGGGCGCCGAGCGCGGGGCTGGCGAGGATCATGGCCTGGCTGGCGATCTTCTCGTCCTGGCAGCGGCGCTTGATGTCGGCCAGGGTGCCGCGCACGACCTTCTCCGCGCCCGGCCAGCTCGCCTTGTGCACCACCACGATCGGAGCATCCTCCGGCCAGCCGGCGGCGCGCAGCGCGCGCTGCACCTCGTGCAGCAGCGTGATCGACAGGAAGATGCACAAGGTGCTGCGGTGGGCGGCGAGGGCTTCGAGTTCCTCGCCCGCGGGCATCGGGGTGCGCCCGGCGACGCGGGTGAGGATGACGGTCTGGGTGACTTCGGGCAGGGTCAGGGTCTCGCCGGCCGCGGCGGCCGCGGCCATCGCCGAGGACACCCCCGGCACCACCCGCCAGGGGATGCCGGCGGCGTCGAGCGGGCGGGTCAGCTCGACCAGTGCGCCGTACAGGCCGGGGTCGCCGGTCTGCAGGCGCACCACGGTCTCGTGGCGCGCGCAGGCTTCGGCCAGCCAGGCGTTCATCTCTTCGAGCGTCATGTCGCGCGAGTCGCGGATCTCGCAGCCCTGCGGCGCGTGCTGTGTCGCCGCCTGATCGACCAGCGAGCCCGCGAACAGGATCGCGCCCGCCTGCTCGAGCAGGCGGCGGCCCTTCACCGTGATCAGGTCCGGGTCGCCGGGGCCGGCGCCGACGAACCAGACCGTGCCGCGCAGGGCGCTCATCAGCCGCGCGCCGGGACGGCGAAGCAGAGTTGCACGAGTGGGCGGTGGGCCTGCGACTGCAGCAGCCTGACCACGGCCACGGTGAACACCGGCTCGATCAGCACCACCGGCAGGTAGGCGGCGGCGAACGCCGTCCACTCCGCGAAGGGCGTGGCGACCTCGCCCATGGCCAGCCAGAAGCCGACCATCAGCGCGACGCCGGCGTAGTAGGCGGCGTCGAGTCTGAGCACCGCGCCGATGCGGGTGGCGGCGCCGGCGGCGAGCCTGCGGCCGAGGGTGGCATGGAGCGCGAGCAGCGGTACGGCGAGCGAAAGGAAATTCACCCCCAGGTGCAGCAGGTCGGCCGGCTCGAAGACCACGCCCTGCAGCAGCAGGCCAAGCCCGAAGCCGAGCAGCGCGGGCACGAAGCCGAGCGTGAGGTAGATCGGCATCGCGCCGATGAAGTGCAGCTCCGACGCGCCCGCGGGCTGGTGGAAGCTCTGCATGAAGACGGAGAAGAACAGCGCCGCGAGCAGCGTGCGCAGGACGAGCTGCGGTTTGCGCAAGAGCTGCGGCGCCTGGGCGGCGACGAGCGAGACGGCGGCGAGGTTGGCGGCGGCGATCTTGGCGCCGGAAAGGATGCCGGGTTCGATGTGCATGGTGACTCCCCACGAGTGCATGGAACGACGATGCGAACCACGCGGGCGGGGGGCGGCAGGCCTTGGCAGGCACGGGCGGCCGACGCACGGACGCGGCGAAACCGCGGACGTACCTCGGGCACGGCAGTGCCTGATGACGCTTGCACGACGAGTCGGCTGGAGCTTCCGGCGCACGCGGGCAGCCGGCGGAAAACCAGTCGGATCGAACCCACACCCCGGGGCTCACATCAACCTGGAACCTCGCACGGCGCCGTTTTCACGGCGGCTGCGAGATTCCGTACTCGATCGGGCCGGTCTTCTGGCTCGCCGTCTTCCTCTTCCGCCGACCTTCCCGAGCGCGAGGCTCAGTGGCGTGATGGCGGATTCGTCAGGCTTACAGCAGCGGGGGCTGCGCCGGAATGGTCGTGCGCGCGCAAGGCGGACGACTTCACCGGACTTCCCGTTTCACCCCGTCCTGCGGCTGCAGGCCGGGGCACCCGGATCGAATGCGGGGCAGAGCATAGGCCAATGTAATGTGCGTGTGCAAGCGTCTTGCGCCGGCGCGGGCGGAGGCAGGGGGGTCAGGCTGCGGCGGCCGGCACGGGCGCTACGGGCGGCAGGTGTATCTCGAAGTGGGTGCCGATCCCCATGACGCTGCGTACCGAGATCGTTCCCCCGAGCACGTTCTGCACCGCGTTGTAGGCGATGTGCAGGCCGAGGCCGGTGCCTCCCTGGCCCATGCGGGTCGTGAAGAAGGGGTCGAAGATGCGGTCGAGGTCTTCGGCCGGAATGCCCTTGCCATCGTCGCTAACCGACAGTCCGATCATGTCTTCGGCATCGCGCCGGGCAGCGATCAGGATGCGCCCATGATCACGCTCGTCGAAGGCGTGCAGGAGCGCGTTGTTGATCATGTTGGCGAGCGCCTGGCCAAGGGGGCCGGGGTAGCTGTCGAGCTCGATGTCCGCCGGGATGTCGGTGTCGAGCACGTAGGGCGTACGTTTGATCGAGGGGAGCAGGGTCAGCGCGATCTCGTCGACGACCTCCGCGAGCGAGAAGCGCCGGCGCTGCGAGCTGGCCTGGTCCACCGCGACCTGCTTGAAGCTGGTGACGAGCTCGGCGGCGCGTTCCAGATTGCGCTGGGAGATTTCGCTGGCCTGATCCACGCTGGCGAGGAGGGCGTGGAGGTCGGTGCGGCGCAGTCCGGCCTGCATCGCGGTGCGGAACTCGCCGGCCTGGCCATGCAGCGTGGATACCGCCATCAGCGCGTTGCCGATCGGCGTGTTGAGCTCGTGCGCGACGCCCGCGACCAGGCTGCCGAGCGCAGCCATCTTCTCCGAGCGCACGAGTTCGTGCTGCGTGCGCTCGAGCTCGTCGAGTGCGTGCTGCAGCGATCGGTTGCTGGTGGCGAGGGCTTCGGTGCGATGGGCGACGCGCGCCTCGAGCTCGGTGTTGAGGGTCCGCAGCTCGCGCTCCATCTGTCGCATCGAGGTGACGTCCTCGATCGACCAGACGATCATCTCCCGCCCGCCCGCCTCGAACCGGCGGGTGCTCACCCGGCACAGCACGGAGCGCCCGTCGGCGCGCTTGAGCCAGACTTCCTCGCGGACCGGTTCGCGCGCCGCGCGCGCGAACAGGGCGTCGCGCTCCGCCGTGGACGGCCACATGTCGACCTCGTCGCCGGATGCGCCGATCACGGCGTCGCGCGGCCATCCGAACAGTGCGCACCAGGCCGCGTTGGTATCGCTGCAGACATGCCTGGGTGCGTGCTCGGTCACCACCATCGGGCTTGGCGAACTGTTGAAGATCGCGGAGAAGCGCTGTTCGCGCTCACGCATCACGCCAGCCATGGTCTCGAGATCGCTGGTCAGCGTGTTCAGTTCGGCAATCCGTCCGCGCGGCCAGCGGCTGTCGACGCCGAGCGCGGTGTCGCGGGCCTGGCGGACGATGCGATCGAGCGGTGCAGCCAGTTGCCGTGCCCACAGCGGCGACAGCAGGAAGCTGGCCAGGATCGCGATGCCGAAGGCCATCGCGACCGCGAGCACGGTGTTGCGGATGCGGGGATTCTCCCGGCCGGCGGGGACCAGGGTGACGAAGCGCCATTCGAGGGCGTCGGAATGGGCCACGCCGGCATGGTAGTGGCGACCGGCGAACTCGATCCGCGCCGGATCGGGCGCGCCCGCCTGGAAGATGGGCAGTCCGCTCAGGTTCGCGCGCCCGCGGCGCGGCCCGTCGCCGGTCTCGATGAGGACCTCGCCACGGCTGTCGAGCACCCAGAGCTGTGGCGCCTGCTCCCGCGCCAGCATCCTCACCGTGTCGAGCACGGCTCCGAGCGGAACCTCGGCGATCAGCACATGTCCGGTCCCGGCAGGCATCGCCAGACCGACGGTGACGTGGCCCGAGAGGGCCGACAGGTGGAGGTCGCTCCAGCGCCTCTCCCTGACCTCGAGGGCGCTTCGGAACAGCGGGGTGGCCGACAGGTCGCTGCCGAGGATGTCGCGTCGTTGCGCTTCGGCGCTCCTGCTCAGCCCCGCTGCGATGACCATGCCGCTGCGTGTCACGAGGTAGAGCGCCTGAATGCCAGGCGTGCCCTGCGCCATCTGCTCGAGCAAGGCTTCGAACTGCGCGTCGGGCAGACGGTTGTGCGTCCTGGCGAGCACTTCAAGGCGCGATTCGAGGGCGCCCAGCATGAAGCGCACGTGCGCCGCGTATTCATCGGCGTGCAGCTGGGCTTCCCGCTGGTTCTCGCGTTCGATGACCGGAAGCCGCAGCAGGAGCACCGCGATCCCGACCAGCAACACCGTGATCAGCGTGGTGATGACCATGATCGCGGTGATGAAGCTGCGCAGCTTCCATTCGCGCGCGGGCATCAGGGCACCAGGACGAAGGCGCCGTTGCGGATTTCGGCGAAATGGATCTTCCGCGTGCTGTCGCCGAAACGGTCGAAGCGGATGTCCTGCTGCAGGCCGGGATAGAGGCCGCCCTCGATGATCGCGCGCTTGAGGGGGAGGGCGCGCGACTGTCGCGCGAGTGCGTCGAACAGCACGATCGCGGCGTCCTGGGTCGCGATCGCGGTGTAGCCCGGTTCGCGCCCGAAGCGCGCCTTGTAGGTTTCGCGGAAGGCGGTGAACCGTGCCCCCGGGTCGTCGCGGTTGTGCGACTGGGCGACCAGCAGGCCCTCGACCGCGCGCCCGCCGAGTTCGAGCAGTTGTTCGGTGGAGGCCCACTCGACGGCGGCGAGCGGGACGTCGGCCGAGCGCTTGCGTACCTGTTGGGCGAGGCGGGCGACGTCGACCGCGTTCGCGATGAAGAGCAGCCCCCCCGGAGCGGCATCGAGGAGTTGGTCGGCGATGTCGCTGAAGGAGGTGCTTGCGGCGGAGTGGAATTCGACCACGGTGAGGATCTCGCCGCCCAGGGCCGGATAGCTGGCGCGCAGTTCGTCGAGCCAGGAGGCGGAGAAGGCGCGGTTGCGCACGTCGAGGGCAACCGCAAGGCGGCTGATGCCGCGCCCGATCAGCTGCTGGGCGTAATCGCCCGCATTGTCGCGCGTGCTGCGATTGAGCCGGATCAGCATGTCGTCCTTGCCGACGAACTGCATCGAAGTGATCACCGGACTCAGCAAGACGATCCCGGCCTGGTCCGCCTGTGGCAGGATGGCTTCGGCCACCGCGCTGGTATAGGGGCCCACGATGGCGGCAGGCTGCCCGGCGATCAGCGCGCTCATGGCCTTGCGGGCGAGGCTGGCCTCCTGGCCATCGTCGGCGACCAGCATCTCGAGCGGACGGCCGTCGATGCCACCCGCGGCGTTGCGTTGCTCGATCGCGAGCATCAGGGCGTTGCGCGCAGCCTCGCCGGTGTCGTTGGTGCGGTCCGAAAGCCCGCCGATGAAGCCGATGCGGATCGGCTCGGATTTGCCGCAGGCGGTCAGCAGCAGCGCAAGCAGGCCGGCGAGCAAGAGGTGCGGCTTCATTGCGTCGGCCCCATGCGTGCCCGGAGCCAGTCCAGCAGTTCGTCGAGCGGCATCGGCCGGGCGAACAGGAAGCCCTGCGCCTCGTCGCAACCCATCTCGCGGAGCAATTCGGCCTGGCGCTCGTACTCCACCCCCTCGGCGAGCACCGCGATGCCGAGCCGGTGCCCCAGCGGCACGATCATCTCGGCGATGCGGGCACCCGGACGGTGGCTGTCGAGGAGTGCGGTAAACGCGCGATCGATCTTGAGCCGGTCCACCGGCAACTGGTCGAGGTAGGACAGTGAAGAGAAGCCGGTGCCGAAGTCGTCGACCGCGATGTCCACCCCGAGCGCGCGGACCTCGCCAAGCAGGGCCGCGCTGCGTGCGAGCCCCATGACGGCGACCGACTCGGTGATCTCGAGCTCGAGACGACCGGGCACGATCCCGCTCTCGGCGAGCACGTCCTTCAGCAGGCGGGCGAAGCCCGGCGCCCGGAGCTGCACCGGCGACACGTTGACCGCCATCCGAAGGTCCTCGAACCCGGCTGCCTGGATGTGCCCGAGCGCACTGAGCGCCATGCGCAGCACCCAGGTACCGAGTACCGTGATCATGCCCGAGCGCTCGGCCACCGGGATGAAATCCGCCGGCGATACGAAGCTGCCGTCGCGCCGCCGCCAGCGCAGCAGCGCCTCGACGCCGACCGCACGGCCTGTGGCCAGGCTGATCTGGGGCTGGAAGGCGAGGGACAGCTCGGCGTTGCCGAAGGCCTGCCGCAGTTCGTGCAGCAGGTGCATGTGCACTCGCGCCTCCTCGCCGATCTCCGGCGTGTAGGACGCATGCTGGCCCTGGCCGCGCGCCTTCGCACGCTTGAGCGCGATCGACGCATTCTTGACCAGGTCGACGCCGTTACCGGTCTCGTGACAGCAGCGGGCGAAGCCGATGCATACCGAGACCAGACGCTCGATGCCGTCGATCACGAAGGGGGCGTCGAAGAGCGGGAGCAGGCGCTCGGGCGAAATCAGCTCGCGCCTGCCGAGCACGCCGAAGATGTCGCCCGAGATGCGTGCGACCATGCACGACGCGGGAAGCGCGGCGCGCAAGCGCGCGGCGATATCGGCGAGCAGCCGGTCTCCGTAGACGTGCCCGAACATGTCGTTGGTCTCGGCGAACTGGTCGATGTCGATCAGGGCGAGGCTCTGCTCCGGTGCGTCGTGGTCGAGCTGGCACTGGTCGAGGCGCTGGATCAGTGCGCTGCGATTGGGCAGGCCGAGCAGGGTGTCGAAGAAGGCGATGTGGCGCAGGCGGGCGACCAGCTCCACGTTGTCGGCACACAGGGAGATGTTGGTGCAGAAGACCTCGAGGAGGTGGCGGTCGATTTCGCCGAGCGGCCCGGGGGCATCCACGTAGGCGGCGAAGCGCGCATCGTCGTGGCCGCTGAAGCATAAGGTTGCGCTGCGCTCGGTGAGCAGGTTGCGTTGTTCACGCAGGCAGCGGGTGAGGCTGTCGATGATCACCGGGTCGCCGATCTCGGAGACCGGATGCTGCACCAGGCCGCTGAAACAGCCTGCCGCCGCGATGATGCGCAGCCGTTCGGGTGAGATCGGTGCGTGGCCATCCGTGGTGCCGGCGCATACCAGCCCTTCGCAGGGTATGCCGAGGAGGCTCGCGATCTGCGTGATCACGCCGGCGGCGAAGCCCTGCAGTCCGTCGTGCGCCATCAAGTGGTGGCTCGATGCGACGATCTGCTCGAGTCCGCGCCGGCTTTCCTCCAGGGCGCAGAGTTGCGCGTAGGAGCGGATTGCCGTGGTCAGCGCGGTGTAGAGCTTGTTGCGGGTGAGCTCGCTCTTGGTCTTGTAGTCGTTGATGTCATAGCGCCGGATGGTGTCGATCTCGGGCGCCTGGCCCGGTTGGCCGGTACGCAGGATGATGCGCGTGTTGAGCCGTCGCAGTTCGTTGCGGATCCGGTCCACGGTGAGCAGGCCTGCGGTCCTCGACTCCATGACCACGTCGAGCAGGACCACCGCGATGTCGTCCTCGCCGCGCATCGTCTCGATGCACTCGGCGCCGGAGTGCGCATGGAGCAGGCGCAAGCCGCGCTGTTCGATTTCCAGCCCGCGCAGCGCGAAGCGCGTGCTTTCATGGACGTCCTCGTCGTCGTCGACGATCAGCAGGGTCCACGTCCTGAGCGGCCGCGCCGGCGGTCCGCCACCATCCTTCTCGTCGATGAAGGCGAGCAGGTCATCGTCCTCTGGGCTCATAGGCGTTCGCGGCGGGTGAGTGGGGGTTGCGGCGTGCATAACCCCGCTTCCCGCCCATGACGCGGGACGATGGAGCATGCGGAGGGTGCACTGCACCACCATCATAATCCTGCTGCGCCGCTCCCTGCGTGCATGAAATGCACGCCCCGTCCTGAGCGCGAAAGACCGGGGACGATCGCGTCCCCGGCAGGTTCAGCGCTTGTCGCTGCCCGGCTTGGCGGCGAACAAGGCTGCGCGGGGCTGCGGGCGGCGCTGAGGGTTCGCGCCGGCGGGGCGGGGCGCGTTGCCCTCCGGACGGCGGTTGCCGGACGGCGCGCGGTTGCCGTCGACCTCGACGCGGCGGGTCGGTGCGGCGCGGTTGCCATCGACCTCCGGGCGCGGGGTCGGCGCGCGGTTGCCGTCGGCCTCGCTGCGGGTGCGTGCGGGGGTACGTCCGCCGGGCTGGGCCGGTGCGCGTCCGCTGCCGCTGCGCGCGGGCGTGGCGGCCGGGCTGCGGCCCTGGCCGTTGCGGCCGCCGCGGCGCTGCAGCGGCTCGCGCTCGTGGTCGGCGTCGTGCGCGGCCTCGCCACCGGCACTGGGCACGAAGTCCTCAGCCACCGCGCGGTCGATGCGGCGCTTGATCAGGCGCTCGATCGCGGTCAGCAGGTTGGCTTCTTCCTTGTCGACCAGCGAGATCGCATGGCCGGCGGCGCCCGCGCGCCCGGTGCGGCCGATGCGGTGTACGTAGTCTTCGGGCACGTTGGGCAGCTCGAAGTTCACCACCTGCGGCAGCTGGTCGATGTCCAGCCCGCGCGCGGCGATGTCGGTGGCGACCAGCACCGGCAGCGAGCCGTCCTTGAACTGCGCCAGCGCACGGGTGCGCGCGGCCTGGCTCTTGTTGCCGTGGATGGCGGCCGAGTCGATGCCGTGCTTGGTCAGGTACTCGGCGAGCTTGTTGGCGCCATGCTTGGTGCGGGTGAACACCAGCGCCTGGAACCACTGCTTTTCCTTGATCAGGTGGGCGAGCAGCTCGCGCTTCTGCTTCTGGCCGATCAGGTAGACCGCCTGGTCGACGCGCTCGGCGGTGGTGTTGCGCGGCGCCACCTCGACCGTGGCCGGGTCGTGCAGCAGGCCCTGGGTGAGCTGGCGGATCTCGTCGGAGAAGGTGGCCGAGAACAGCAGGTTCTGGCGCTTCTTCGGCAGCAGGGCGAGCACCTTGCGGATGTCGCGGATGAAGCCCATGTCGAGCATGCGGTCGGCTTCGTCCAGCACCAGGAACTCGACGCCCGAGAGGTCGAGCGTGCGCTGGCCGACGTGGTCGAGCAGGCGGCCCGGGGTGGCGACGAGGATGTCCACGCGCTTCTTCAGCGCGCCGATCTGCGGGTTGATGTTGACGCCGCCGAACATGACCAGCGAGGTGAGCGGCAGGTGCTTGCCGTAGGTCTGCACCGACTCTTCCACCTGGGCGGCGAGCTCGCGCGTGGGGGTGAGGATCAGGCAGCGCGGGCGGCCGGGCGGGTGCGGGTGGGTGTGGGTCGCGGCCAGCATGTGCAGCAGCGGCAGCGTGAAGCCGGCGGTCTTGCCGGTGCCGGTCTGCGCGGCGGCGAGCAGGTCGCGGCCGGCGAGCACCTGGGGAATGGCCTGGGCCTGGATGGGCGTGGGGTGGGTGTACCCCGCCTCGTCGATCGCACGCAGGATGGGTTCGGCCAGCCCGAGGCTGGCGAAGTTTGCTTGGGGATTCATTCGATGGTCCGGCGCGAGCCCGCCGCATGCATCGATGCGACACCAATCCGGGCTGCGGGAGGGATCCGCGCCGCGTGGGGGCGAACGGATCGTTGCAGGAAACGCCGCGGGTGACTGGTGCACCGCAGCGAAGCCGGCACTATAAGCGCTCCACCTCGGAATGGCGAGCCATTTCGGCCGGGGGAGGGGCTCCCCGCTCCTTGTTCCGGAGGCGTCTGCGCGAATCTTGCGGAGGATAGTGTCATGGCATGAAGGATTCGTTACAATCCGACACAACCCGGATCTCGGTAGGGGTATTGCCGTGCGTGAAATCCAGCTCTCCGAAGACCTCGATGACCCTTACGACCGGCTCGCCCGCGACCTGGGCGGCCGCGCGCTGGCCGGCCTGCTCGCCGTGGCCGGTTCGACCCTGCTCTTGCTCGGCGGCGCGGTCGTGGGGGCCGTGGCCACCTGGGACGCGATCGGTCGGGGCGCGCCGATGGAGACCCTGTTCTGGGTGCTCTTCATGCTTGGCAGCGTCGCCGCGATCTGGGCCACGCTGGCGTCCCTGCTGAGCCTCGCGCCGCGCCCGTCCGGGGTGGAGGTCGCGCGCGCGCAGGTGGGCGAGCTCTACGCGTTGGCGGATGCGCTCACCGATGCGGCCGGAGCGCGGCCGATCCGGCGCATCTACGTGACGGGCGACATCAACGCCTCGATCGTGCAGCGGCCACGGCAGCTTGGCGTCGGCGCGATCGCCACCGACCTGCTGATCGGCCTGCCGCTCGCGCATGCGCTCGACCCCCGCCAGCTTGCGGCGGTGATCGCCCACGAGATCGGCCATGTCGTCGCGCGCCAGCGCGGAATGCGCGGCCGCAGCGCCTGGCTGCAGGCGTGGTGGATGCGCACCCTCGACGAGCTGGCCGCCGCGCTGCCGCGCGGTTTCCCCTGGTTCGACCCGCAGGGCGACGCCCTGTGCGCCAGGATGCTGGTGCTGGCGCAGCTGGAGGAATACGCGGCCGACCAGACGGCCGCACGCCTGGTGGGGGCCGAGCTGCTCGCCGGGACCTTGCTCGAGCTCTGCTGCAAGGCGGACTTCCTCACCAACGACTACCTCCCGCGCGTGCATGCCCTGAGCGAGCGCGACGAGGCGCCGTGCGTGCGGCCCTACCGCGAGATGGGGCACGGCTTCGCGGCAGGCTTCGCGCAGTCCGGCGCCGCCATGGATCCGCAGCGCCTGCTGCGCGCGGACGCTGGGGATCCCTTCCACCCCGCGCTGCAGGATCGGCTCGATGCGATCGGCGTCGGCATGCCCGAGCGGCAGCAGGCGTCGGGTCCTTCTGCTGCGCAGCATTTCTTCGGCGACAGCCTGCCCTTCCTCGCCTGGCATTTCGACCGGGCCTGGCTGGAGTGCCTGCGCGAGGCGCGTCGGGTGGCGCTCAGTCCTTGCGAGCAGGCGCCGGAGCTGGAGTCGGAACCGGCGCTGCGGCCGGCGTGAGCGCCGCGGCGCCCCGCGTGCGCCGGCTGCGCGCGGTGTCGATCTGGCCGCACAGGCGCTCCGCGCCGTCGAGGATGCGCGGCGTATGGCGCTGGATCAGCTCGGGCGGGATGAAGAACAGGTTGTCCCGGTGCGCGGCCTCGAGCTGCGGCCAGCGCGCCCACTGGTCCAGCCACTCCGGGCGTGCCTCGCCCATGCCCGAGGCGACGATGACCTCCGGGTTGGCCGCGAGCACCGCCTCGACGCCGATCGTCGGCGTCAGGTGTGCGACCTCGCCGAAGACGTTGGCACCGCCGCACAGGCGGATCACGTCGGCGATCAGGTGGTGATCGTTCACCGTCATCAACGGGCGGTCCCAGATCTGGTAGAACACGCGCACCTTGTCGCGCCCCGAGTAGGTCGCGGCGAGGTGCTCGCGGCGCGCGCGGAAGGCGCTCGCGGCGGCCTGGGCGGTGTGCTCGCTGCCGGCGAGCCGGCCGAGCCGCTCGAGGTTGCGCGCCACGTCCTCCAGGTTGCGCGGCTCGCTCAGGTACACCGGGATGCCGAGCGCCTGCAGGCGGGCGAGGTCGCCTTCGCGGTTGCCGCTCTGCCAGCCGATCACCAGGTCTGGGCGCAGCGCCGCCACCGCCTCGAGGTCGATCCGGGTGTAGCCGCCCACGCGCGTGATCCGCCGCGCCGCCTCGGGGTAGTCGCTGTAATCCACTGCGCCCACCACGCGCTCGCCCGCGCCGGCGGCGAAGAGCATCTCGGTGACGTGCGGGGCGAGGCTGACGATGCGCTGCGCCGGTGCGGCCAGCGCGAGCTTGCGGCCGATGTCGTCCTCCAGCTCGATGCCCGCGGCCGCGGCGGGGCTGCCGAGCGCGAGCAGGGTGGCGAAGGCGGCCGAGGCCGCTGCGGTGGAAATACGGAAGGGGGGCAAGCGCATCAGGGCTCCTTCAAGAGGTTCGGGCAGTGTGCCAGGGCAGCCTCCAGCCTCGCCCAGGCGTCCTCGTCCGCAGGCAGGCCGAAGCGCAGTGCGGGCGGGTCGTCGAAGCGGCGCAGCAGGATGCCGCGGCGCGCGAAGGCCTCATGCACCTGCGCCGCCTGCGCCAGGTGGACGTACTGGAACAGGGCCGGTCCGCGCGCTTCCACTCCGTGATCCTGCAGCAGGCGGTGCAGGCGCGCCCCCCCGGCGTCCAGCCGTGCGCGCTGCGCGGCTTGCCAGGCGGTGTCGGCGAGTGCGTGGCGCGCCGCCCAGCGCGCCGGGCCGGCCAGCGTCCACGGTCCGAGGCGCTCGGCGAGCGCGCGGCGCACCTCGGCGGGCGCAAACACGAAGCCGACGCGCGCGCCCGCCAGGCCGAAGAACTTGCCGAGCGAGCGCAGCACCACCAGGCCGGGGCGGCCGGCGAGCGGCGCCAGGCTGTGTGCCGGCGTGGTGTCGGCGAAGGCCTCGTCCACCACCAGCCAGCCGCCACGGCGGGCGAGCCGGGCGTGCCAGTCGAGCAGGCGAGCGCGCTCGAAATGCACGCCGGTCGGGTTGTTGGGCTGCACCAGCACCAGCACGTCGCTGTCGTCGATCGCGTCCTCGACCGCCGCCGCGTCGACCAACTGTGGCCGGCGCTCGCGCCAGGCGTGGGCGTGCTCGGCGTAGCCAGGCGCCAGCAGGCGGACGCGCGCGCCGCGCAGGACCGCCGGCAGGGCCTGGATCGCCGGCTGCGAGCCTGCCACCGCGAGCAGCTCGGCGCTGCCGTAGTAGCGCGCGGCCGCGTCGTCGAGGCCGTCGTCGTCCTCGGGCAGGCGCTGCCACACCGCCTCCGGCACCGGCGGCACCGGATAGGCCCACGGGCTGATCCCGGTGGACAGGTCCACCCAGTCGGCGAGCGCGACGCCGTAGTCCTCCGCGGCGCGGCGCAGGCGGCCGCCATGCTCAAGCACCGCCAGCCCCCGCCAGTGTCGTCGCGACGCCGAGCGCTCCGCACAGTGCCAGCCACAGCAGCGCGCCGCGCCGTACCAGCGCGACCGCCGCGTCGATGGCGTCGACGTCGGCATCGCGGCCCTCGCCGAGCAGCGGGCGGCGCTCCTCGCGGCCGTGGTAGATCGCCGCACCGCCGAGGCGTACGCCGAGCGCGCCCGCGCCCGCGGCCATCACCGGCCCGGCATTCGGGCTGTCCCAGGCCGGCGCCTGCGTGCGCCAGCACTCGAGCGCCTTGCGGGTGCGCCCGAGCAGCGCGTAGGTGAGCGCGGTGAGGCGCGCCGGCAGCCAGTTGAGCAGGTCGTCGATGCGCGCCGCCGTCCAGCCGAAGTGCAGGTGGCGCGGCGTGCGGTAGCCCCACATCGCATCGAGCGTGTTCGCCAGCCGGAACAGCACCACCCCCGCGCCACCGCCGAGCACGAACCAGAGCAGTGCGCCGAAGACTGCGTCGTTGCCGTTCTCCAGCACCGACTCGGTGGCCGCCTTCGCCACCCCCTCCGCGTCGAGCGCGCGGGTGTCACGGCTGACGATCCAGCCCACGCGTTCGCGCGCCGCGTCCAGGTCGCCGGCCGCGAGCGGCGTCGCCACCGCCTGCGCATGCTCGGCCAGGCTGCGTCCGCCGAGCGCGAAGTACAGCAGCATGCTGTCCACCACCCAGTGCGCCTGCGGATGGAGCGCGCGCAGCCATAGCGCGAGCGCCACCCAGGGCAGCACCGCGAGCGCCCAGGCGAGCAGCCCCGCCAGCCGCATGCCGGTCTCGTTGGTGCCGAAGAACAGCCGGCGGCACGCACGTTCCACCCCGCCCGCCCAGCGCCCGAAGCCCACCAGCGGATGGAAGCGCTTCGCCTCGCCGAGAACGCGATCGGCGAGCAGGCCGGCGGCCATCTTGATGGCGAGGGCTAGAAGGAGGGAGAGCGACATGGCGAACTGGATCGGAGGGGGAGAGCGTTGTGCCAGAGGTGTCTGTCGAACCGGTCGGGTCCCTTGGAGGGTCGCTCGCCGGACCGGCCAGCGAGTGCAGGCGCCCGCCGGACCGGCCAGGTCCGCCGTCGCGCAGCAGCCAAGGTCCGAATCGGCGATAATTCGGCCCCTTTTTGCAACGAGGCGGGATTCTACGCGATGTCCTCCCCGATCACGCTGATGGTCCAGGGCACCACCTCCGACGCCGGCAAGAGCACGCTGGTCGCCGGGCTCGCACGCTGCCTGCGCCGGCGCGGCCTGCGCGTGGCGCCGTTCAAGCCGCAGAACATGGCGCTCAACTCCGCCGTCACCGCCGACGGCGGCGAGATCGGCCGCGCCCAGGCGCTGCAGGCGCTCGCCGCCGGCGTCGCCCCGCACACCGACTTCAACCCGGTGCTGCTCAAGCCCTCCACCGACATCGGCGCCCAGGTCGTCATCCACGGCCGCGCCGTCGCCAGCCTGTCGGCAAAGGACTACCACGCCTACAAGCCGACCGCGATGGCCGCCGTGATGCAGAGCTGGGACCGCCTGTGCGACGGCTTTGAAGCGGTGCTGGTCGAGGGCGCCGGCAGCCCCGCCGAGATCAACCTGCGCGACCGCGACATCGCCAACATGGGCTTCGCCGAGGCCGCCGACGTGCCGGTGGTGCTGGTCGCCGACATCGACCGCGGCGGCGTGTTCGCCCACCTCGTCGGCACCCTCGAGCTGCTGTCGCCCTCGGAGCAGGCGCGCGTCAGGGGCTTCGTCATCAACCGCTTCCGCGGCGACCTCGGCCTGCTGCAGTCCGGCCTGGACTGGCTCGAGGCGCGCACCGGGCGGCCGGTGTTCGGCGTGCTGCCCTACCTGCACGGGCTCTTCCTCGACGCCGAGGACGCGCTCGCCGACAGCGCCGCCGACGTGCGCGCGGGCGAGGCCGCGCTGCGCGTGATCGCGCCGGTGTACTCGCGCATCTCCAACCACACCGACCTCGACCCGCTGCGCCTGCACCCGCAGGTGGATTTCCGCTGGATCGGCCCCGGGCAGGCGATCCCGCCTGCCGACCTGATCGTGCTGCCCGGCTCCAAGAGCGTGCAGGCCGACCTCGCCTGGCTGCGCGCGCAGGGCTGGGAGGCGGCGATCCGCCGCCACCTGCGCTACGGCGGCAAGGTGATCGGCATCTGCGGCGGCTTCCAGATGCTCGGCCACGAGCTCGCCGATCCGCTCGGCCTCGAAGGCGCGCCCGGCACCATGACCGGGCTGGGCCTGCTCGAGGTGGATACCGTGCTCGAACAGCATAAGCAGCTGCGCAACCTGCGCGGCCGGCTCGCGAACCTGTCGCGCCACGATGGGTCCGATGCGGGACACGGGCTCGGCGCGAACGTGACCGGTTACGAGATCCACATGGGCGTCACCTCCGGCCCGGCGCTGGCGAGGCCGGCGCTGTGGCTGGCGCAGGAGGGGGACGGGGCCGGGGCCGCGCCGACCCGGCCCGACGGCGCGATCTCCGCCGACGGGCAGCTCCTCGGCACCTACGTTCATGGCCTCTTCGACGCCCCTGCGGCGCTGTCCGCGCTGCTCGCCTGGGCGGGGCTGGACGCGCAGGCGCTGGAAGGGGCTGGCGCGGTCGATCTCGCCGCCCGCCGCGAGGCCGATCTCGACCGCCTCGCCGATGCGATCGAGGCCCATGTCGAC
>JAEUNQ010000186.1 GCA_016790365.1 Thauera sp.
ACGTAGCGGCGCTGGCCTTCGGCGTACAGGGTGTCGAAGGCCAGCGAGGACTTGCCCGAGCCCGACAGGCCGGTGATCACCGTCAGCCGGTTGCGCGGCAGATCGAGGCTGACGTTCCTCAGGTTGTGCGTGCGGGCACCGCGGATGCGGATCTGGTCCATGGCTGCGTGCGGGTAAGGACGAACTCCCCAATATACGCCGGGAAGCCGCTGCGAAGCCAAGGCGGTCCGCGCAGATGGTAGAATCGCGGTCTTTCTCGAAGCCGGTTCTTCCGTATGTCCGTTCCCGCACGCGACCCCATGACGCGCGAAGAACGCCGCGCCGGCATGGGCCTGGCGGCGATCTTCGCGCTGCGCATGCTCGGTCTGTTCCTGATCCTGCCGGTGTTCGCGGTGCACGCCGCGACCATCCCCGGGGGCGACGACCTCACCCTGGTGGGCCTGGCGATCGGAGCCTACGGCCTCACCCAGGCCTGCCTGCAGATCGCCTACGGCGCCGCCTCCGACCGCTTCGGCCGCAAGCCGGTGATCGTCTTCGGCCTGGTGCTGTTCGTGCTTGGAAGCGTGGTCGCGGCGCTTGCCGACGGCATCCACATGATCATCGTCGGACGCGTGCTGCAAGGCGCCGGGGCGATCTCCGCCGCGGTCACCGCGCTCGCCGCCGACCTCACCCGCGACCAGCACCGCACCAAGGTGATGGCGATGATCGGCTCCTCGATCGGCCTGGTGTTCGCGCTCTCGATGGTGGCGGCGCCGCTGCTCTATGCCGCGGTCGGCATGGACGGCATCTTCTGGCTCACCGCCGTGCTCGCCGCCGGCGCGATTGGCGTGCTGCTGTGGGCGGTCCCGGTCGCCCCCCCGGTGCCGCGTGCAACCGGCCGGTTGATCGACGTGCTGCGTGACGGCCAGCTGATGCGGCTCAACTTCGGCGTGTTCGCGCTCCACCTCATCCAGACCACGATGTGGGTGATGGTGCCTTCGGCCCTGGTCGCCAGCGGCGGCCTGCCGATGCCCGAGCACTGGAAGGTCTACCTGCCGGCGGTGCTGCTGTCCTTCGTCGTCATGGTGCCGGCGGTGATCGTCGCCGAGCGCCGCGACAAGCTCAAGCCGGTGTTCAACGCCGCGATCGTGCTGCTCGCGATCGTGCAGATCGGGCTGTGGCTTTTTGGCGACGGATTGATACCATTGGCATTGTTGCTGACGCTCTTCTTCGTCGCCTTCAACGTGCTCGAGGCCACCCAACCGTCGTGGATCTCGCGCATCGCTCAGCCCGGCTCCAAGGGCACGGCGCTGGGCGTCTACAACACCCTGCAGTCGATCGGCCTGTTCCTCGGCGGCGTGCTCGGCGGCTGGCTGGGCCAGACCTTCGGCCCGGCCGCGGTGAGCCTGTCGTGCGCGGCGCTCGCGCTGCTCTGGCTCGCGCTGGCGAGCACGATGAATCCCCCGCCGCTGCGCGCGGCACCGGCCGGCGCGCCGCGCTGAGCCGGGCTCGACCACACTCACCGCCGGCGCGCACGACGCGGCCGGCAACCGCATGCAAAGGAGAACCCGATGGCATCCGTCAATAAAGTTATCCTGATCGGCAACCTCGGCGCCGATCCGGAAAGCCGCTTCGCCCCTTCCGGCGATGCGATCTGCAACATCCGCCTGGCCACCACCGAGACTTGGCGCGACAAGAACACCGGCGAGCGCCGCGAAGCCACCGAATGGCACCGCGTCGCCTTCTTTGGCAAGCTCGCCGAGATCGCCGGGCAGTACCTGCGCAAAGGCAGCCAGGTGTACATCGAGGGCAGCCTGCGCACGCGCAAGTGGCAGGACCAGAGCGGCCAGGACCGCTATACCACCGAGATCCGAGCCGACGAGATGAAGATGCTCGGCCGCCGCGAGGGTGGCGATGCGCCGATGCGTGGTGGCGAGGGAGGTGGCTGGGAGGCCGGCACCCAATCCGCCCCGGCCCGCCAGCCCGCGTCCCCCGCGCAGCGCCCGCAACCGCAATCGGCGCCGCCGCAGCAGTCGGGCGGCTTCGGCGACTTCGACGACGACATTCCGTTCTGACGAAGGCCCGGAGCGCAGCCAGCGCTCTGCGGACGACCGGGCGGGCGACGCGACGCGTACGCTCGCCCGTTTCACATGAAGAGGCCCGGCAGCGAACCGGCCATTGGGGAGGAACAATGAAGGACCTGATCCACTACGAAGACGGCGTGCATGCGATCGACTCGGGCTACGGACGCCCGCAGCTCGCCGCCATCCACGTGATCGTGCAGGACGGGCGCGCCGCAGTCGTCGACACCGCGAGCAACGCCTCGGTGCCGCGCATCCTCGGTGCGCTCGCCGCGCTCGGCATCGCCCCCGAGGCGGTGGACTGGGTGCTGCTGACCCACATCCACCTCGACCACGCCGGTGGTGCAGGCAGCCTGATGTGCGCGCTGCCGCAGGCGAAGCTGCTCGTGCATCCGCGCGGCCTGCGCCACATGATCGACCCGAGCAAGCTGTGGGAGGCCACCTGCGCGGTATACGGACCCGAGCGCGCCTTCGATCTCTACGGCCAGCTCGTGCCGGTGCCCGCCGAGCGCATCGTGCCGGCCACCGACGGCCTCGAGATCCAGGTGGGCAGCCGCGTGCTGCGGGTGTTCGACACTCCGGGCCACGCCCGCCACCACATCTGCATCTGGGATTCGGTCGCGCGCGCCTTCTTCACCGGCGACACGTTTGGCCTGTCGTATCGCGAGCTGGATGTAGACGGCCGCGCCTTCGTGGTGCCGACCACCACGCCGACGCAGTTCGACCCCGAGGGCATGCACACCTCGATCGATCGCATGCTGGCGATGCGGCCGCAGGCGATGTACCTCACGCACTACAGCCGCGTGGCCGACGTCGACCGTCTCGGCGCCGACCTGCATCGACTGATCGACACCATGCTGGCGGTGGCCGAGGCCGCGCGCGGCGACGGCGTCGCCCGCCACGTCGAGATCGTCGCCGGGCTGGAGCAGATCTTCCGCGAGGAGGCCGCGCGCCAGAACTGGGCGCTCGGCGAGGACGAGACCCTCGAGCTCCTGCGCATGGACCTTGAGCTCAACGCCCAGGGCCTCGGGGTGTGGCTGGACAGCCGCCAGACCAGCGCCGCCGGTGGCTGAGCCTGCCATGAGCGCAGCCGCCACCGACCGCACGCGCCGCTTCGGCGGCATCGACCGCCTCTATGGCGCCGGTGCGGCCGAGCGCCTCGCCGGCGCGCATGCCTGCGTGATCGGCATCGGTGGCGTGGGTTCGTGGGCTGCCGAGGCGCTCGCGCGCAGCGGGGTGGGGCGCTTGACCCTGATCGACCTCGACCACGTCGCCGAATCCAACATCAACCGCCAGGCCCACGCGCTCGAGGACACCCTCGGCATGGCCAAGGTGAGCGCCATGGCGGCGCGCATCGCGGGGATCGATCCCGCCTGCCGGGTCGACACGATCGAGGACTTCCTCACCCCGGAGAACGCCGGCGTGCTGCTGCAGGGCTACGACCTGGTGATCGACGCGATCGACAACGTACGTGCGAAGGTCGCGATCGCGCTGACCTGCACGCAACGCCGCATCCCGCTGGTGATGGCGGGCGGGGCGGGCGGCAAGCGCGATCCGGCGCGGATCGGTGCCGACGACCTCGCGCGCACGCTGCAGGATCCGCTCCTCGCCAAGGTGCGTGCGCGCCTGCGCAAGGAGCACGGCTTCACCCGCGACCCCAAGAAGAAATTCGGCATCGAGGCGGTGTTCTCCACCGAACCCTTGCGCTTTCCCGAGGTCGATGCCTGCGACGTGGCCCATCCCGGTGCCGCGTCCGCCCCCCAGGGGCTGGCGTGCGCCGGCTACGGCTCGAGCATGGCGGTGACCGCAAGCGTCGGCCTGCTGTGCGCGGCGCGCGCACTCGAACACCTGCTGCGCCAGGCCGAAGCGCCTGCGCGTGTCGCTATTCCGGAGTCCTCCGCATGAACGCAGCCAATCCGTCCGTTTCCGCCCTCGTCCTCTTCGGCCATGGTGCCCGCGACCCCGAGTGGGCCGGGCCGATGCGGCGCATCCGTGAGGCGGCGCTTGCCCGTCCGGGGGCTCCGCGCGTCGAGCTCGCCTTCCTCGAGTTCATGAGCCCGACCTTGCCAGAGGCGATCGCCGCGCTCGCCGCCGAGGGCGCGCGGAAGGTCGCGGTGGTGCCGATCTTCCTCGCCCAGGGCGGGCACCTCAAGCGCGACTTGCCGGTGTTGCTGGAGGAGGCGCGCGCTGCCCACCCCGGCTGCGAGATCATCCTCGCCACCGCTGCCGGCGAGGCCGACCCGGTGGTCGCCGCGATGGCGGACTACGCGCTCGGCTGCCTGGGCTGAGCCTCGGGGCGAGAGGGCGCGCAATTCGGCGCAGCACTCCACGCGGAAACGCAATCCCGCTGCTTTACGAGGGCTATTCCTTGACGGTCTTCAATATAAGAATATACTTATTCTTATGAAGCCGATCAAGCTCCCAAATCCTGCGCGTATTTCTGCCGTCTTCGTCCTGAGCCTGCTCGCCGCCACCTCCGTTGAGGTGCGTGCGGAGGTCCCCACCGTCCGCATCGAGGCACGCACCGTCGCGCCCGCGATCGCCGCCGAGGCCACGATCGAGGCGGTGCGCCAGTCCACCCTGGCCGCGCAGATGCCCGGCCGTATCCTCGAGCTCTACGCCGATGCGGGCGATCGCGTGCGCAAGGGGGCGCTGCTGGTGCGCATCGATCCCGCCGAGGGCGCCGCCGCGGTCGCCGCGGCCGAGGCCGGCATCGCCCAGGCCGAGAGCGTGCTCGCCAACGCACGCGCCGAATACCAGCGCGCGCGCAGCCTGGTCGAGCGCAAGTTCCTCAGCCAGTCGGCGCTCGACAACGCGCGCGCGCAGTTCCAGGCCGCAGAGGCCCAGGCGCGCGCCGCGCGCGCCCAGCGCGAGCAGGCCGCCACCGTGAAGGGCTATGCCAGCGTGGTGTCTCCGCTCGACGGGCTCGTTGCCGCGCGCCACATCGAGCCGGGCGAGATGGCCCAGCCCGGGCGCAACCTGCTCACCGTCTACGACCCCGCACAGATGCGCGCGGTGGCCGACCTCGCCCCGCAGCGCCTCGCCGAGCTCGGCGCCGGCCCGCTGCGCGCCAGCGTCGAGCTACCCGCCAGCGGGCGCGTCATCGAGGCCGCCGCGGTCAGCGTGTTGCCCGCCGCCGATGCCCGCACTCACACCGTGCGCGTCCGGGTGGATCTGCCGGCCGACGTCGAGGACGTGCTCCCCGGCAGCTTCGCGCGCGTGCATTTCCATGCCGCCACCGCTGCCCCTGCCGCCGCCGCGGGCCCCGTCGTGATCCCCGCCGCCGCCGTGCTGCGTCGCGGCGAGCTCACCGCGGTGTATGCCGCCGACGGGCAGGGCGGCTTCACGCTGCGTCAGATCCGCCTCGGCCGCGCGCTACCCGGTGGTGATGCCGTCGAGGTGCTCTCCGGCCTCAAGGGCGACGAGACCCTCGCCCTCGACCCGGTCCAGGCCGGCATCCAGGCCCGCTCGGCCGCGGCCGCGCGTTGAGCCGGGAGGCGACGATGGAAAAGCCTCTCGGCATCTCCGGCCGCATCGCGGCCGGCTTCCAGCGCAACGCGATCACACCGCTGCTGGCGCTCGTGCTGTTGCTTGCCGGCATCTTCGCCACCCTGATCACGCCCAAGGAAGAAGAGCCGCAGATCGACGTTACCATGGCCAACGTGCTGGTGCCCTTCCCCGGCGCCTCGGCGCGCGACGTCGAGGCCCTGGTGGCGCGGCCGGCCGAGCAGGTGCTGTCGCGCATCGCCGGCGTCGAACACGTCTATACGGTGTCGCGTCCCGGCATGGCGGTGATCACCGTGCAGTTCGAGGTCGGCGTGCCCAACCAGACCGCGCTGGTGCGGCTCTACGACACGGTGGATTCGCACGCCGATTGGCTGTCGCCGCAACTCGGCGTCGGCAAGCCGCTGATCAAGCCCAAGGGCATCGACGACGTGCCCATCGTCAGCTTCACTTTCTGGACCGCCGACCCCGAGCGCGCTGCGTTCTCGCTGCAGCAGGTCGCACGCGCCACCGAGACCGAACTCAAGCGCATCCCCGGCACCCGCGACGTCGCCACGATCGGCGGCCCCGGCCATGTGATCCGGGTCGACATGGACACCGAGCGCATGAACGCGCACGGCGTGACCGCGCAGGACCTGCGCGGAGCGCTGCAGCTCGCCAACGCCTCGCAGCCCGCGGGCAGTCTGGTCGCGGGCAACCGCGAGGTGCTGGTGCAGACCGGCACCTATCTGGAGTCTGCCGAGGACGTGCGCACGCTGGTGGTGGGCGTGCAGGACCGCAAGCCGGTCTTTCTGCGCGACGTCGCCGAGGTCGTGGATGGCCCCGACCAGCCCTCCCAATACGTCTGGTTCGGCACCGGCGCCGCCGCCGACGCGCGCGGCATCGAGCAACAGGGGCTCTTCCCCGCGGTCACGCTGGCGCTGTCGAAGAAGCCCGGCGCCAACGCCGCCGACGTCGCCCAGGCGGCGATGCAGCGCCTGGAGAACCTGCGCGGCAGCGTCATCCCGGAGGGCGTGGAAGTCACCGTCACCCGCGACTACGGCAAGACCGCCAACGACAAGGCCAACCAGCTCATCGGCAAGCTCGCCTTCGCCACCGCCGCGGTGGTGGCGCTGGTGTTCTTCGCGCTCGGCCGGCGCGAGGCGATCATCGTCGGCATCGCCGTCACCCTCACGCTGGCCGCCACCTTGTTCGCTTCCTGGGCCTGGGGCTTCACGCTCAACCGGGTGTCGCTGTTCGCGCTCATCTTCTCGATCGGCATCCTGGTCGACGACGCCGTCGTGGTGGTCGAGAACATCCACCGCTGGCACACCCTCGAGCCCGACACGCCCTTGTGGAAACTCATCCCCAGGGCGGTGGACGAGGTCGGCGGCCCCACCATCCTCGCCACCTTCACCGTCATCGCCGCGCTGCTGCCGATGGCCTTCGTCACCGGGCTGATGGGCCCCTACATGAGCCCGATCCCGATCAACGCCTCGATGGGCATGTTCATCTCGCTGGTGGTGGCCTTCGTGGTCACGCCGTGGCTGGCGCAGAGGATGTTGAAGAACGTCGACGCCCACCAGCACGGCGGCGAGGACAGGATGACCCAGCGGCTCGATGGTCTCTTCCGCCGCGTGATGACCCCCATGTTCGATGCCCGTCGTGGCGGTCGTAACCGGCTGGCCCTGTGGGTGGTCGTGTTTGCGCTCATCGGCGCCTCGGTCGCGTTGCCGGTGGTGCAGCTCGTGGTCATGAAGATGCTGCCCTTCGACAACAAGAGCGAGTTTCAGGTCGTGCTCGACATGCCGGTGGGCACGCCGGTAGAGGACACCGCGCGCGTGCTCAACGAGATCGGCAACTTTCTGTCCACCGTGCCCGAGGTCACCGACTGGCAGTCCTACGCCGGAGCGGCCGCGCCGATCAACTTCAACGGCTTGGTTCGCCAGTACTATCTGCGCAGCGCTCCGGAGCAGGGCGACATCCAGGTCAACCTGCTCGACAAGACGGCGCGCGAGCGCCAGAGCCACGAGATCGCGGTGTCGGTGCGCGACGCGGTGACCGCGATCGCGCTGCGCAGCGGCGGCAACGTCAAGGTCGTCGAGGTGCCGCCCGGCCCGCCGGTGCTGTCGCCGATCGTGGCCGAGATCTACGGCCCCGACTACGACGGCCAGGTGGCGGTCGCGAAGCAGGTGCGCGCCGCCTTCGAGGACACGGCCGACATCGTCGGCGTCGACGATACGGTGGACGAGGACGCGCCCAAGCGGGTGCTGCGTGTCGACCAGGCCAAGGCCGCGCGCATGGGCGTGGCGCAGGCCGACATCGTCGAGGTGGTGCGCCTGGGGCTGTCCGGCGAGAACGTCACCCCGGTGCATGGCGGCGACAACAAGTATGAGATCCCGGTGCGCATCCAGCTGCCGGCGGTGCGCCAGTCCGACCTCGCCGACCTGCTCGCGATGCAGGTGCGCGCGCGCAGCGGCGACAACGCCGGCCAGCTCGTGAAGATCTCGGAGGTGGTGCAGGTCGCCGAGACCCGCCGCGAGCAGATCCTGTATCGCAAGGACCTGCTGCCGGTGGTGTACGTGACCGGTGACATGGGCGGAAAGCTCGACTCGCCGCTGTACGGCATGTTCGATATCCGCTCGCGGGTCAATGGCATGGCGCTCGAAGGTGCCCCCGGGCTCGGTGGCACGCTCGGCGAATGGTTCATCAGCCAGCCCGACGACCCCTACGCCGGCTATCAGCTCAAGTGGGACGGCGAGTGGCAGATCACCTACGAGACCTTTCGCGACATGGGCGCCGCCTACGCCGTGGGCCTGGTGCTGATCTACCTGCTGGTGGTGGCGCAGTTCCGCAGCTACCTGGTGCCGCTCATCATCATGGCGCCGATCCCGCTCACCATCGTCGGCGTGATGCCCGGCCACGCGCTGCTCGGCGCGCAATTCACCGCCACCTCGATGATCGGCATGATCGCGCTCGCCGGCATCATCGTGCGCAACTCGATCCTGCTGGTGGATTTCGTCAATCAGCAGGTCGCCGAGGGCATGGAGTTCGGCGAGGCCTTGATCCGCGCCGCCGCGGTGCGCGCCAAGCCGATCGGGCTCACCGCGCTGGCGGCGATGATCGGCGCGGTGTTCATCCTCGACGACCCGATCTTCAACGGCCTGGCGATCAGCCTGATCTTCGGCATCTTCGTGTCCACCGTGCTCACCCTGGTGGTGATCCCGGTGCTCTACTACGCGGCCATGCGTGGCCGCATCGCAAGCCTCAAGAACCCCGAGGAGAATCCCGCATGACCACCAATGAATACGTGCGCGCCTTCGCCGGCGCCTTTGTCCTGATCTCGCTCGCGCTCGGCGTCGAGGCCTCGCCGCTCTTCGTCAGCAAGCACTTCCTGTGGGTGACCGGCTTCGTCGGCCTCAACCTGTTCCAGAGCGCCTTCACCGGGCTGTGCCCGCTGGTGAACATCCTGCACAAGCTCGGCGTCAAGGACGGCCCGGCGAGCTGCGGCTGAGGCTTCAGCCGCGCCGCAGCAGCATCCAGCCGGCGAACAGCACGGTCGCGGTGAAGCTCACCAGCGACCAGTTGGCGATCGACAGGCCGAGGAAGGTCCATTCGATCACGGTGCAGTCGCCCGCGCCGCGGAAGATCATCGGCAGCGCCTGCGCGAGCGGGAAGCTCTCGAGCATGAACTCCAGCCCAGGGCCGCATTCCGGGATCAGCGGCGGATTGATCTGCATCCAGCTTTGGCGCGCGGCGATGCTGCCGCCGATCAGCGCGGCAGCACCGATCAGTGCCGCATAGACGCGCTCGCCGCCGCGTCCAGGGGCGTGAAGGCCGGCGATCAGCGCGATCAGCGCGGCGGTGGCGAACGCGTAGCGCTGCATGATGCACATCGGGCAGGGCTCCAGGCCCACGACATGCTGGAGGTAGAGGCCGAAGCCGAGCAGCCCGGCGGCGACCAGGAAGAGGGCGAGGTACAGCGCCCGCGCGGGCAGGTTCAGGATGCGGTGAAGCAGGGTCATCATCTTCGTTCTTCGGGTAGAGGGCGCCATTGTAGGCGAGCGGGGGAGCTGCGTCCGTGCAGTCGGACCTGTGCGCGTTTGTCGTGTTCCCTGCGCCCGCAGTCTCGCCGCGCCGGTTCATCCGCGCCGCTCGTCCCCCAGCGCCGCCTGCAGCATGTCCAGGAAAGCCCGCGTCTTCGCCGGCATCAGCCGCCGGCCGGGGAACACCGCCCAGGCGGCGATCGAGGGTGGGTGCCAGTCCGGCAGCACGCGGCGCAGCTCGCCGCGTTGCACGTGGGGCGCGGCGAAATACTCCGGCACCGTGGTGATGCCCGCGCCCGCACAGGCGAAGCGGATCAGCAGCTCGGGCGAGTTCGCGGTGATCGAGCCCGGCGGCACGCCCTCCCAGCGCTGCTCGCCGCACAGCAAGGTCCAGCGGATCGCGTCGCCGGTGCGCGCGAGCAGGCGTAGTGCGCGATGGCGGTGGAGATCGTCCGGCGCCTGCGGCTCGCCGTGCTCGGCCAGATACGCGGGCGCGGCATACAGCCCCCAGGGAAACACCGCCAGCCGGCGTGCGGCGAGCAGCGCGTCGTCGGGCAGGTCCCCGAGGCGGATCGCGAGGTCGAAGTTCTCGCCGAGCAGGTCCACCCGGCGCGGCGACAGGTCGAGCTCCAGCGTCACCCCCGGATGCAGCGCGGCGAAGGCGGCGAGCATGTCGGTGAGCAGCAGGTTGGCGAAGTCGCTCGGCATCGACACCCGCAGCCGCCCGCTCGGGCGCGCCTGGCGGCTCTCGGCGAGCGCCGCGACCGCCTCGACCTCGCTCTCGAGCTGGCGGGCGTGGTCGAGCAGGGCGGCGCCGAACTCGGTGATGTTGAGGCGGCGGGTGGTGCGCAGCAGCAGGCGCTCGCCGAGCTGCTCCTCCAGCCGCGACAGCCGGCGCGAGACGGTGGACTTGGGCAGGCCGAGCTTGTCTGCCGCGGCGGTGAAGCTGCCCTCGGCCACGATGCGGGCGAAGACGAGCAGGTCGTTGGGGTCGATTTGTTCCATTTGAGGAACAATCATGTGCTTCGAAGGGGCTTAATGCAATCCCCCGCGTCCAATACACTGCAGTCCATCCCATCCCCAAGCCAGAGGGCAAACACATGAACATCCTGCAGATCAACGGCAGCGCCCGTTCCCAAGCCGGCAACTCCACCCGTCTCGCCAACGAACTCGTCGCCCGCCTCGTCGCCGGAGAACGGGCTGCCCGCGTGGTGGTGCGCGACCTCGCCCGCGACCCCGCGCCGGCGATCGACGAAGCGGCGCTCGGCGCGCTGTTCACCCCGGCCGAACAGCGCAGCCCGGAGCAGGCGGCGCGCGTGGCGCTGAGCGATGCGCTGGTCGCCGAGCTGCAGGCTGCCGACGTGCTGGTGCTGGGCGTGCCGATGTACAACTTCGGCATCTCCACCCAGCTCAAGAACTGGATCGACGCGATCGCCCGCGCCGGCGTCACCTTCCGCTACACCGAGAACGGCCCCGAAGGCCTGCTGAAGGGCAAGAAGGTCTATGTCACCTTCGCGCGCGGCGGGCGCTACCGCGGCACCGCAGCCGACACCCAGACGCCTTACCTGAAGACCGTGCTCGGCTTCCTCGGCATCACCGACGTGCATTTCATCTACGCCGAA
This sequence comes from Thauera sp., assembly GCA_016790365.1. Classification (GTDB taxonomy): domain Bacteria; phylum Pseudomonadota; class Gammaproteobacteria; order Burkholderiales; family Rhodocyclaceae; genus Thauera. The sequence goes on from JAEUNQ010000186.1 coordinate 11,212, forward strand.
GGCCTGAACATGGGTGAAGAGGCCACGAAGCAGGGCTTCGCCGAGGCCGAGGCGGACATCGCCGCCGCGCTCGCCTGAGTCATGCGCGGCAAGCCTCGTGACCGCCGGCGGCGGCGCGAGGCCGGCCTGGACAACGAGGGCGGGCCCACCCGCCCCGCACCCCCGACCCCAAACAGAGGAGCACGCAAATGAGCACGACCTCCGCCCCCCGCCAACCCTCCGCGACCGTGCTGCATCCGCGCACGGTGGAGCGGCTCGTGACCGGCCATCCGACCTCGGACGGCGCCGGCGTCAAGCTCACGCGCGTGCTGACCCAGCCGCTGCAGCGCCGGCTCGACCCCTTCCTGATGCTCGACGCCTTCGGCAGCGACCAGGCCGACGACTACATCGCCGGCTTCCCCGACCACCCGCACCGCGGCTTCGAGACCGTGACCTACATGATCGCCGGGCGCATGCTGCACCGCGACAGCGCCGGCCACGAGGGCCTGCTCGAGAACGGCGGCGTGCAGTGGATGACCGCCGGCCGCGGCGTCATCCACTCCGAGATTCCGCAGCAGGAAGAGGGCGTCATGGAGGGCTTCCAGCTCTGGCTGAACCTGCCCGCACAGGACAAGATGAGCGCGCCCTGGTATCGCGACTTCGCCGCGGCCGAGCTGCCGCGCTTCATCATGGAAGATGGCGTCGAGGTCACCGTGATCGCCGGCGAGAGCCATGGCGTGAGCGGCGCCGTGACGCGCGCGGTCACCGCGCCGCTCTACCTCGACCTGCATCTGCCCGCCGGTACGAGTTTCTCGCAGCCGCTGCCCGTCGGGCACAACGCCTTCGTCTACGTGTATCGCGGTCAGGTGAGGCTCGGCGAAGTGGAGGTGCCGGTGCGCAACATGGCGATCCTCGCCAACGCCGCGGACCGCGACGGCGTGCGCATCGACGCGGCGGAGGAGGCCCGCGTGCTGCTGATCGCCGGCCGCCCGCTCGGCGAGCCGATCGCGCAGTACGGCCCCTTCGTCATGAACACCGAGCAGGAGATCTACCAGGCGGTGGCCGACTACCGCGCCGGGCGGTTGGCGGCCTGATCCTGGCGCGCCCCACGGGCATCGCCGCCGGGGCTCGCGCCGTGAGCGGGCTTGCCCGCGACCAGGCTCGTTCAGCCCGCTTCCACCTCAGTTGGCGAGCGCGCGCAGCACCGCCACCTGCTTGAGGACGGGCTCGGGCACCGGCACGGCGCCCGCCAGAATCGACCGGATCAGCGCGGCGTTGTCCGCCACCGAAGGCGCGTCGGGCAGCCCGGCGAGGGGCGGAGCGCCACCTTCCTCGGCGGGGACGCCGATGCTCGCTCCTCCATCCACATACACCTTCATCTCCGGGCAGCGCCGAGGGTTGGCGTAGATCTCGCCCTCGGTGCCGCGCATCAGCATCGCGCGCCCGCCGTCGGCGCGCAGGAAGGCGTCCATGCGCTCGAGGTACTCGGGGTGGGTCACCGCCACCACGCGCACGCTGCGTCCGCGGCAGGGGTCGATGAGCTTGGCCATGGTGTGACCGCTGGCGCGCACGCCCATGCGCAGGCGCAGCGCCAGCAGCGGGTCGAGTCCGGGCAGCAGCTTGTCCACCCCGATGCAGGCGATGCGCCGCTGCGCGAGTTGCGCCGAGGCCTCCGCTGCGTCTACCGCCGGATGCAGGTCGAGCGCGGCGAGCAGCTCGAAGGGGCTCACCCGCGTCTCGAAGTCGTGGCGGCCCTGGATCAGCACCGGCACGCCCTCGCGCGCGAGCAGCAGCGCCACCAGCGGCATCAGGTTGGCCTGGCGGCGCGCGCCGTTGTAGGTCGGCAGCACCACGCAGCGCGGGCCGTCCGGCACGGCGACCTGCGCGGTGCGCGCGTCCATCGCGTGCTTGAAGCCGAGCAGCTCGGGCAGCGCCTCGCTCTTGATGCGGAAGGCGAGCAGGATCGCGCCGAGTTCGAGCTCGGGCACGACGCCATCGAGGATGTCGCCGAAGAGCGCCGCAGCCGCGGCCGTGTCGAGGTCGCGGGCACCCTTGGCGCCCCGCCCGATTTCCTTGATGATTGGACCGTATTTCATGGCGGCGATTATGGCGAGCTTCGCGCCGCGCGACCAGTGTGTTCATGCGCCGCACCCGCCGCAAGACAAGCAATCCCGTGGAGACTCGACGAATGGATGTCGGATTCATCGGGCTCGGCCTCATGGGCCGGCCCATGGCGCTCAACCTGCTGAAGGCGGGCCATCGCGTGCAGGTGTGGAGCCGCCGGAGAGAATCGATGCAGCCGCTGCTCGAGGCCGGCGCGGGCGACTGCGCGAGTGCGGCCGAGGTCGCGCGGCGCGCAGCGGTCACGATCAGCATGGTGGCCGACGCGCCCGACGTCGAGCAGGTGACGCTCGGCCCGGACGGCGTGGCCGACGGTGCCGCCCCCGGTCACATTCACATCGACATGAGCACGATCGCGCCTGCCGCGGCGCAGTCGATCGCGGCGCGCCTGTCCGCGCGCGGGGTGCTGGCGCTCGATGCGCCGGTGTCGGGCGGCGAGCCGGGCGCGATCGCGGGCACGCTCACCATCATGGTCGGCGGTGAAGCGGACGCCTGCGCGCGCGTGCAGCCGCTGTTCGAGGCCATGGGCAAGTCCATCACCCGCATCGGCGAGGCCGGCGCCGGCCAGGTCGCCAAAGCCTGCAACCAGATCATTACCGGGGTCGGGGTGGCTGCGGTCGCCGAGGCGCTCAACTTTGCCTCGAAGAGCGGCGTCGACGGCGCCAAGGTGCGCGAGGCGCTGCTCGGCGGCTTCGCGTACTCCCGCATCCTCGAGAACCACGGCCAGCGCATGCTCGAACGCAACTTCAAGCCCGGCTTCAAGGCCTGGATGCACCAGAAGGACGTGCGCATCGTGATGGGCGAGGCGCACCGCCTCGGCGTGGCGCTGCCCACGGCTGCGGCCACGGCGCAGCTCTTCAACGGCATGATCGGCTGCGGCATGGGCGAGGACGACTCGGTGGCGATGCTGAAGCTGCTTGAGCGCATGAGCGGCGGGTTGGGGGAGTGAGCGTGGTAACGGAGAAGCACATGAAGATCGGATTCATCGGCCTGGGCGTGATGGGCGGGCCCATGGTCGGCCACCTGCGCGCCGCCGGCCACGACCTGGCGGTGTGGGCGCGCCGTCCCGAGTCCGCCGCGGCGCTGGTCGCCGAGGGCGTGCCGCTGTGCGCGACCCCTTCCGAACTGGCCGCGCGCAGCGAGGTCGTCATCACCATCGTCACCGCCAGCGCCGACGTCGAGGCGCTCGCCTTCGGGCCGAACGGGCTGGCCGCTGGCTTCGCACCCGGGGGCATCCATCTGGATATGAGCACCATCGCCCCGGCGACCGCGCGTTCGCTTGCGGCTCGCTATGCCGAGCGCGGCATCGGCTGGGTCGATGCGCCGGTGTCCGGCGGCGGCCAGGGCGCGCGTGACGCCACGCTGGCGATCATGGCCGGCGCAGAAGCCGCCACGCTGGCGCGCGTGCGCCCGCTGCTCGGGGTGCTCGGCAAGCGCATCGTGCACATCGGCCCGCCCGGGGCCGGGCAGGTCGCCAAGGCCTGCAACCAGATGATCATGGTGTCGGCGATCCAGGCCTGTGCCGAGGCCTTCCGCCTCGCCGGTGCGCACGGGGTCGACAAGGCCGCGGTGCTGCGTGCGCTTGCCGGCGGCTCGGCGGGCTCCCGGGTGCTGGAGGTGATGGGCGCGAAGATGGTCGAGCGCGATTTCGCCGCCGGCGTCGAGGCCCGCCTGCACCACAAGGATTTCGCCATCCTGATGGAAGAGGCCGCCCGCCTCGGCGCGCCGCTGCCGGTGGCGGCGCAGGTGTGGCAGCAGCTCGACGCGCTGATGGGGGCGGGCTGGGGGCGGGACGACACCGCGAGCCTGCTGCGGGTGCTGGAGGGGTAGGTTCCGGGCGGTGCGTTTCGCGGACAAGCCCGCTTCCACGGTCCGATCGGAGTCTCAGCTGCGTGGCTTGCCGTACCACTTGAAGCGTTCGATCACCTCGGCCATCTCTTCTTCCGACAGCAGCACCGGCGCACCCAGCTGCAGCGTGCGCCAGTATTGCTCGCACAGGGTCTCGAACTCGATCGCCATCGCCAGGGCGTGCTCGAGGTCGCGGCCGAGCACGGCCATGCCGTGGTTGGCGAGCAGGCAGGCGCTGCGCTCGTGCAGCGCCGCCACGGTGGCGTCGGACAGCGCCTGGGTGCCGAAGGTGGCGTAGCGCGCGCAGCGCACGGTGGTGCCGCCGAAGCGCGCGATCATGTAGTGGAAGGGCGGGATGTCGAGGCGCTGGCAGGCGAGCGCGGTGGCGAAGGGCGAATGCGCGTGCAGCACCGCGCCGGCTGCCGGGAAGGCGGCGTAGACGTCGTGGTGCAGCGGCCATTCGGACGAGGGCGCGCGCGCGCCGGCGTAGCGGCCGTCGGCCTCCACCACCACCATGTCCTCGGCGCGGCAGCGCTCGGCGGGGATCCCGCTCGGGCTGATCAGCATGCGCCCGCCCTCGAGGCGCTGGCTGGCGTTGCCCGAGGTACCGACGTTGAGCCGCGCCGCGCCCATCGCGCGCAGGGTGTGGAGCAGGCGCGCGCGCGGGTCGTCCTCGCCGCGCCAGCCGGCCTCCTCGTGGATGCAGCCGGGCGTGCCGGCGCTCATCGCACCTGCTCCGGGTAAAGGCGGGCGAGCTCGCCCGGGCGGGCGATGCCGCGCTCGGTGACGATGCCGGTGATCAGCGCCGCCGGGGTGAGGTCGAAGGCGGGGTTGGCGGCGCGCGTGCCCGCGGGGGCGAGCGCGAGCCCGGCGGTGGCGCCGTCCGCGGTCTCGCCGCGCACGTGCAGGACCTCGTCGGCGCCGCGGTCCTCGATCGGGATGGCGGCGCCGTCGGCGCAGGCGAAATCGAGCGTGGAGTGCGGCGCGGCGATGTGGAAGGGCACCTCGGCGACGCGGGCGGCGAGCGCCTTGAGGTAGGTGCCGACCTTGTTGGCGGTGTCCCCGTTGGCGGCGATGCGGTCGGCGCCGGTGATTACGAGGTCGACCTCGTGGCGCATCAGCAGCAGGCCGGCGGCGTTGTCGGCGATGAGCAGGTGCGGGACGCCGGCGGCGCGCAGCTCCCAGGCGGTGAGCAGGCCCTGGTTGCGCGGCCGCGTCTCGCTCACCACGACCTCGACCGCGATGCCCTCGGCCTGCGCCGCATACACCGGCGCGAGCGCGGTGCCGGCGCCGCAGGTGGCCAGCCAGCCGGCGTTGCAGTGCGTCATCAGCCGAACCGGACCAGGACGACGGGCGGCGATCTCGCGGATCAGGCGCACGCCGTGGCGGCCGATTGCGTCGCAGGTGGCGGCGTCGTCTGCGCGGATCGCCTCGGCCTCGGCCCACGCCGCCTCGACGCGCGCGGCGGGCGGCAAGGGCTGCAGCGCGCGGCGCATGCGTTCGAGCGCCCAGTGCAGGTTCACCGCGGTGGGCCGGGTGGCGCCCAGGGTGGCGAGCGCGCGCGCGAGCGTGGCGTCGTCCGCGCCCTCTTCGGCGAGCGCGAGCGCGACCCCGAAGGCGGCGGTGGCGCCGATCAGCGGTGCGCCGCGCACCTGCATGCTGCGGATGGCGTGCGCGGCCTCGGCGAGGGTGCGCAGCCCGACGGTTTCGGTGCGGAAGGGCAGCAGGGTCTGGTCGAGGATGCGGACGGTGTCGCCGTCGCGCTGCAGCGTGGGAATGGGTTGTTCGAACATCGGAGCGCTCTGGTGGAGTGGGGGCGGGGCTGGACGGGGGGCTACAGCGCCGCCAGCCTGGTGCAGGCGGCTGCGAGCGTGGCCTCGTTCTTGGCGAAGCAGAAGCGGATCACGTGCTCGTCGCGGCCGTCGGCGAAGAAGGCCGACACCGGGATCGCCGCCACGCCGACATCACGCGTGAGGTATTCGCAGAAGGCGGCATCGCCCAGGTCCGAGATCGGCGCATAGCGCGCGAGCTGGAAATAGGTGCCGTGCGAGGGCAGCAGCTCGAAGCGCGAGGCGGCCAGCGCGGCTCGGAAGAAGTCGCGCTTGGCCTGGTAGAAGGCGGCCAGGCCGAGGTGGCGCGAGGCGTCGGCCATGTAGTCGGCGAGCGCAAGCTGCACCGGGGTGTTCACCGTGAACACGTTGAACTGGTGCACCTTGCGGAACTCGCCCATGAGCTCGCGCGGGGCGAGCACGTAGCCCACTTTCCAGCCGGTGATGTGGTGGGTCTTGCCGAAGCTCGACACCACGAAACTGCGCTGCGCGAGCTCGGAGTGGGCGGCGCAGGAGGCGTGCGCGGCGCCGTCGAAGACGATGTGCTCATAGACCTCGTCGGCCACCACGACGATGCCGGTGCCGCGCACCAGCGCGGCGAGGCGGTCGAGGTCGCCCCGCGTCCACACCGTGGCGGTGGGGTTGTGCGGGGTGTTGATCATGATCATGCGCGTGCGCGGCCCGATCGCGGCGGCCACCGCATTCCAGTCGGGGCGGTAGTCGGGGGCGGCGAGGCGCATGCGCACGACCTTGCCGCCGGCAAGCTCGATGGCGGGGACGTAGGAGTCGTAGACCGGCTCGAACACGATGACCTCGTCGCCCGCATGCACGCAGGCGGTCACCGCGGTGAACAGCGCCTGGGTGGCGCCGGCGGTGACGGTGATCTCGTGCTCGGGGTCGTAGGCCGTGCCGTAGAGCGTCTCGACCTTGGTGGCGATCGCCGCGCGCAGCGCCTGCGTGCCGGCCATGGGCGCGTACTGGTTGTGGCCGGCGCGCATCCAGTGCGCGACGCGCTCGAACAGCAGGTCGTCGGCGTTGAAGTCGGGGAAGCCCTGCGACAGGTTGATTGCGCCGCATTCCTGGGCGAGGCGGGACATCACGGTGAAGATCGTCGTGCCGACGTGCGGCAGGCGGGATTCGATCGGCGCGGGGAAGTGCGGCATGGCGGCGGGGGCTCGGTCCGGTACAGACCGGTATTGTCGCAAACCGGCCGGGTGCGCGGTAGGCGGCGCGTGTGCGGCCGGGACGGCAGGGGCCGCATGTTAGAATTCGAGCGTTCCCGACTTCCATCCGGTCCCCGACGTGCGCAACCTGCTCATCCTGATCCTCGTGGTGTTCGGCATCTGGTGGGCACGCGGCGCAGTGCGGCGATTCAAGGCGCGCGGTGGTCTCGGGCGCAAGGCCGAGGACGGCCGCCTGGGCAAGCCCGAGGCCATGCTCGAGTGCCGCCACTGCGGGCTGATCGTGCCGGAGTCCGAGGGCGTGCGCGTCGGCGAAACCTTCTATTGCTGCGACGAACATCGCCGTGCCGGCACTCGATCCGATTGAAGCGGCCGCCTTCGCGGTCGATTCGGCCGACCGGGCGCGCCAGCGTGCGCTGCGTTACCTCAACCTCTTCCGGCTGATCCTCGGCGGCCTCTTCCTCGTCGCCGGCGAGGCGTTGGGACTCGGCAGCGAAAGCCCGCGCCTCTATCTCGCTGCGGTGGTCGGCTATCTCGCTGCGGTGCTCGCCCTCGGCTTCCCCGATGCGGTTCGACGGCTGGGCTTCGAGCGTGTGGTGATTCTGCTCGCGATCGCCGACATCGTCGCGCTCGCGGCGATCATGTGGGTGAGCGGCGGATACCGTAGCGGCATGCCGGTGCTGATGATGGTGATGCTCGCCGGTGCCGGTCTGATCGGCGAAGGGCGCATGGTCATGTTCTCGTCTGCGCTCGCCACCCTGGCGGTGCTGGCCGAGAATGGCTCACGCCTCGTCGGCGGTGGCCAGTCGGTCGAGTTCCTCCAGGTCGGCATTTTCTGCGCCGGTTTCTTCGGCATCGCAGCGATCGCACGCCTGCTCGCGCTACGCGCGCAAGCCAACGCCTCGCTCGCGGCCGAGCGCGGGGTGGCGCTCGCCAAGCAGCAGGCGGTGAGCGCCCACATCCTGCGCGACATGCAGGACGGCGTGATCGTGTTGGGCGAGCGTGGTCGCGTTCTCCACGCCAACGCGCAGGCGTTGGAGATGCTCGGCCTGTCGCGTGCAGGCGACGCGGCACTCGACGGTCTCGCGCTTGCCGACCTCGACGCCGGTCTGGAGGAGATGCTCCAGCCAGGGGTCGGGGAGGAGGGGCGTCTGATGCGGGTCGGCGCCGCCGGCCGCCTGCTGCGCTGCCGGCGTGTGCAGGGCGACCCGGGGAGCGCGGCCGAGGGCGACACCCTGCTGTATCTCACCGACTACGAGGAGATCCAGCGCCAGTTGCAGCAGATCAAGCTCGCTGCGCTTGGCCGTCTCACGGCGAGCATGGCGCACGAGATCCGCAATCCGCTGTCGGCGGTCACCCAGGCCGCCGAACTGCTCGGCGAGGAGAAGCGCGCCGACATGCAGGTGCGCCTGGTGCGAATCATCAACGACAACGCGCGCCGCATCGAGCGCATGATCCGTGACGTGCTCGCCCTCGGCCGGCGCGAACAGGCCATGCCCGAGGCCCTCCCGCTGGCCAGCTTCGTGCGCGAGATCCTCGATGCGCGCGTGTTCCGCGAGCCTGCCGAGGGGCACCTGTACGCGCTCGCGATCGATCCCGCGCTGACCCTGGCGATGGATCGCGCCCACCTGCACCAGATTCTCGACAACCTGGTGTCGAATGCGGCGCGCTATGCTTCGGGCAAGCCGGGTGCCGTCCGCTTGTGGGCCGAGGCCCTGCCGCATGCCAAGGTCGCCCTGCACGTCCAGGACGACGGTCCGGGCTTCGACGAGGCGATGCGGGCGCATCTTTTCGAGCCCTTCTTCACGACTCACCCCAAGGGGACCGGCCTCGGCCTGTACATCGCGCGCGAGCTGGCCGAGGCCAATGACGCCGGGCTCACGCTCGGATCGGGCGCCCCCGGGGCCGATTTCATCCTCACCGCGAGCCAGCAGCCATGACCCAGGTCGAACGCCGCAACCGGCCCCGCGCCGCAGATGTCCTCGTTGTCGATGACGAGGACGATATCCGCGAACTGCTCGAACTCTCGCTGATGCGCATGGGGCTGGCCTGCGACACCGCGGGTTCGGTCACCGCCGCGCGCGCCCTGCTGACCGAGCGGCGCTACCGCCTGTGCCTCACCGACATGCGCTTGCCCGACGGGGACGGGCTGGAGCTGGTCGAGCACATCCAGGCCGTCCAGCCGGGCTTGCCGGTGGCGGTCATCACCGCCTTCGGCAGTATCGAGACCGCGATCCGTGCGCTCAAGCTCGGCGCCTTCGACTTCGTCACCAAGCCGGTCGAACTCAAGGCCTTGCGCGAACTCGTCCAGCATGCGCTCAGGCTGCGCGAGGGCGAGTCTGCCGAGCACGTCGCTGCGCCTGCCGAGCGTAACCTGATCGGGCGCTCGGCGGCCTTCACCCAGTTGTGCAGCCAGGCCCAGAAGCTGGCGCGCAACCAGGCGCCGGTCTTCATCCATGGCGAATCGGGTACCGGGAAGGAGGTCATCGCGCGCCTCATCCACGCGCGCGGCGCACGTGCCGCCGGTCCCTTCGTGCCGGTCAATTGCGGGGCGATCTCGCCCGAGTTGATGGAGAGCGAGTTCTTCGGGCACCGCAAAGGCAGCTTCACCGGGGCCTCCGCGGACAAGAGCGGCCTGTTCCAGGCGGCGAGCGGTGGCACCCTGTTCCTCGACGAGATCGGCGAGTTGCCCCTGGCGATGCAGGTCAAGCTGTTGCGCGCGATCCAGGAACGTGCGGTGCGCCCGGTGGGTGCGCACGCCGAAGAGCCGGTGGACGTGCGCATCCTGTCCGCTTCACACCAGGACCTCGGCCGACTCGTCGCGGAGGGACGTTTCCGCCAGGACCTGTTCTTCCGCATCAACGTGATCACCTTGCGCGTGCCGCCGCTGCGCGAGCGCCGCGAGGACATCCCCGATCTTGCGGCCCACATCCTCGCCCGTCTCGCGGTCCGGGAGGGCGAGGCGCCGCGCCGGCTGTCCGCGGAGGCGCTCGAGCTGCTGCAGCGCTACGACTTTCCGGGCAACGTGCGCGAGCTGGAGAACCTGCTCGAGCGCGCCTGTGCGCTGTGCGAAGGCGTCGAGATCGGCTCCGGGGACCTCGGGGTGGATGCCGATTGCACGCCGCTCGTGGTGCCGGCTGTCGGTGGCGCGGAGCGCCCCGGAACGCCGCCGTCCGATCCCGGGGCGCCCGGCGATGCGGGCGAAGAGGTCGAGCGCCTGCGCATCATCCGCGCCCTCGAGCAGACGCGCTGGAACCGTTCGGCGGCCGCGCGCAGCCTCGGCATGACCTTGCGTCAGCTGCGCTATCGATTGCAGAAGTGGGGAATGGAGTAGGGATCGGGTTGGTGCCCCCTGCCTTCGAGCGCGGGCACCGGTGCCCAGGGTGGACGTCGGCGCGCTGGCGTCTAGAATGACGTCATGAATCCGAGCATCCTGCACCATGGTGCGCGCAATGGCGTCACTGGATCCTGTCACCAGCTCTTCGTCGAGGGGCGCAATAGCCTGCTGGTCGATTGCGGGCTTTTCCAGGGCGCGGAGACCGCGCCTGACGGCCGCTCCGCCGCCGACCGCCTCGAGATCGATTTCCCGCTCGAGGGCGTCGGTGCGCTCGTGCTCACGCATGTTCACATCGACCACTGCGGCCGCCTGCCATGGCTGCTCGCTGCCGGCTTCAGGGGGCCGATCCTGTGCAGCGAACCCTCCGCGCGCCTGTTGCCCACGGTGCTCGCCGACGCCTTCGCGGTGGGGGTGAGTCGCGACAGGGCATTGATCGAGCGCTATCTGGGCAAGGTCGAGCCGCGCATCCGTGCGCTACCTTACGGCAAGTGGCACCTCGTGTATCGCAGCCCGGACGCGAACTGCCGGGTCCGCCTGCAGCGTGCCGGCCATATCCTCGGCTCGGCCTACGTCGAGTGCGAGCTCTCCGGCGCGGCGTGGCCCGAGCCGCGTCGGGTGGTGTTCTCGGGTGACCTCGGGGCGCCGCACGCGCCGCTGCTGCCCGCGCCGCGTCCGCCCTGGCGGGCCGACGTGCTGGTGCTGGAGAGTACCTACGGTGATCGCGTCCACGAGAATCGCCGCGACCGCCGCGCACGGTTGCAGGCGGTGGTCGAGCACGCGCTGCGCGATGGCGGTACGGTGATCGTGCCGGCCTTCAGTATCGGACGTACACAGGAGCTGCTCTACGAGTTCGAGGACATCCTGCATCGCCAGCGCTTGCGACCAGGGCCGCATGCCGCCGCGTGGGGCGGGTTGCGGATCTTCCTCGATTCGCCGCTGGCGCAGCGCTTCACGACACTCTACCGCGAGCTGCAGCCGTTCTGGGACGCCGAGGCGCGTGCTCGCGTGCGTGCAGGGCGGCAGCCGCTGTCCTACGAGCAGCTGGTGGCGATCGACAGCCATGGGGATCATCTCGCGAATGTGCGTCGGCTTGCGCGCAGTCGCGAACCGGCGGTTGTGATCGCTGCGAGCGGCATGTGCGCCGGCGGCCGGGTGGTGAATTACCTGCGCGAGATGCTCGGCGACCCGCGCCACGACGTGCTCTTCGTCGGCTACCAGGCGCGCGGCACGCCAGGCCATGCAATCCAGACCCACGGGCCGCGCGGCGGCTACGTGGAACTCGACGGCGAGCGCGTGGACATCCGCGCCGGCATCCATACCCTGTCGGGCTACTCTGCGCACGCCGACCGCGACGACCTGACCCGCTTCGTCACCCGCATGCGCCACCTGCCCGAGGAGGTGCGTCTCGTCCATGGCGAGGATGCCGTGCGTGCGGCCTTCGCCCGCCACCTCCAGCAAGTGACGGGCGAGCGCGTGCGCGTCGTGATCTGAGCTTCCCGCAGGACGCGCGCCGCGTCGGTGCTTGTCCTACTGCTGCAGCCGACGCAGGTATTCACGGGTGAACATGCGTTCGGGAAGATCCCGGACGTTCATGTTCTCGTAGGTCAGCACCGAGACTTCGCCCTTCTTGAGCGCGTCCTCCATGACCAGCCGGGTGGGACGGATCGCGCCGGCCATCTCGCGGAACTCCTCGTAGCGCGCGGTCTTGAGCAGGCGGCCGGAGAGCGCGTAGAACTCGGCCTTGAGCGGGCGACTGTCGCGTTCGCCGACCCAGTAGCGGACGCGCGCATACGTCACGCCGCGGTCGATCGCCTTGAGGTCCAGCACGACCGCGGGCTGGCCGTCGAGCGTTTCGGTGCCGGCGACGGTCGGGGTGTAGTCCCCGGCGAGGTTCGCCCTTGCCAGGTCGCCGTTCGCCACCTGGCCGGTCAGACGCTGCGCGAGCGACAGGCGCACAGGCTGGGACACGCTGGGCATGAAGATCCACAGGTCGCGCGCGCGCATCAGCAAGGCCTGGCCGCGTTCGGTCGCGGGTTCGAGCGTCAGCACGATGGTGTTTTCGTTACCGCGCGAGAGCACCCGGAAGGTGCGCGAATCGCCCTCTACGCCCGCTGCGAAATTGCGTACGACGATTTCCGTCTGGAAGCTCTCACGCGGAAAGCGGATCGCGTCGGCGCGCTGGACCAGCTCGATTGCGACCGGATCGACCGCCTCCGTGCCTGCCGGCGCGGTGGCGGTTGCGGCGTCGGAAGCGTGGCTCAGCGCGGGCAGCAGCAGGCTGCCGGCGAGGCAGGCGACGAATCGGCGGCGGGATCGTAAGCTTGGCGTCATGAGTGCTATCCTCTGAAGGTGTCCTTCATTTTCGGTCGTACAGATGGCCATCGTCCAGATCGAACACGTGAGCAAGAGTTTTCGTCTAGGCGAGCAGATGGTGCTGGCTCTGGATGATGTCTCGCTCGCGATCGAGCCCGGGGTGTTCCTCGCGATCGCGGGACCTTCGGGCAGCGGCAAATCGACCCTGCTGAACATCATCGGCTGCATCGATACGCCGACCTCGGGGCGGGTCGTCGTGGACGGCCACGATGTGTCCAATCGAACTCCCGACGAACTGGCCGACCTGCGTGCCCGTACCATCGGCTTCATCTTCCAGACCTTTAACCTGCTACCCGTGTTGTCGGCCGCGGAGAACGTGGAGTATCCGCTGTTGCAGATACCGGAGCTGACGAAGAAGGAGCGTGCGGAGCGGGTACGCCACTATCTCGGCGTGGTCGGGCTGAAGAAATACGCCGAACACCGGCCCAACCAGCTCTCCGGCGGCCAGCGCCAGCGCGTGGCAATCGCGCGTGCGCTGGCGACCCACTCCAAGATCGTCCTCGCCGACGAGCCGACTGCCAACCTCGACAGCAAAACGGGGACCAGCATCCTCAAACTGATGCGAGACATCAATCGCGAGTCCGGGACGACTTTCGTCTTTTCCACTCATGACCGCAAGGTCATGAACATGGCCGACCGGCTGGTTCGCATCGCCGACGGTCAGATCACCGCGCTCGGCATGAAGGCGGACGACCGCTGGGTTTTCGTCGAGGGGCGGACGCCGCGAGACGAGGACATTCGCGAAATCTAGGGAAGCGTGCAATGCAATTTTCGAAGAAGCTGCCTTGTCTGACGATCCTCGCCCTGCTTCTGGGCGCCTTTGCGAGCCCGGTGCGGGCGCTGCAGCCATCGGCGGAGTCGAGCAGGGTTGCCGCCGAGGAGGAGGTGGAGGAGGTGCTTGCGGACGAGCCGGAAACGGAGGGGACGGAGGGGACGGAGTCCGACGCCGAACTCGACGCGCTGCTCGACGTCGGGGCCCCTGCTTCTGCGGAGGGGGCGGCCCATGGGCTCAAATGGAGCGGTTACACCGAACTGGGCGCAGCCTATACGTACCGGGATCCCGAGCGCTGGTCACGGCTGCGCGCGCGCGGAGAGCTCGGAGTGAGCGGCCAGCTGGCACCGCGGGTGAAATGGAGGCTGAGTGCTCGCGCCGAGGCCGATGGCGCCTTCGATCTCGAGGACGAGCATTATCCGGCAGCGGTACGGCGGGACCGCCGCACAGATTTCGTGCTGCGTGAGGCCTACGTCGACCTGGGGCATGGTGACTGGGAGTTCCGTCTTGGCCGACAGCACGTGGTCTGGGGCGAGATGGTCGGGTTCTTCTTCGCGGATGTCGTGTCCGCACGCGATATGCGGGACTTTCTGCTCCCCGAACTTGAGAGCATGCGGATCGGGCAGTGGGCCCTGCGCGCGGAGCATTTCGGCTCCGACACGCACCTGGAGTTCCTGTGGGTGCCCAAGCCTGGTTTCGACGAGATCGGCGAGCCAGGCAGCGACTTCTTCTCCTTTCCCTGGCTGCCTGCGGGGACGGTCCTGGACGAGGACCGTCCCGGGCAGGACCTGGATGGCTCGAACTGGGGCACGCGAATCTCCCGGCTCGTCGATGGGTGGGACCTGAGCGCCTTCTACTACCGCAGCTACGATATCTCGCCGACGCTGTACTCGCTGAATCAGGGTGTCGCGCGCCTGCGCCACGACCGGATCGGACAGGTCGGGGGGACCTTCAGCAAGGATCTGGGCAGCTTCGTGCTCAAGGGCGAGGCCGTCCACACCCATGGCCGCAGCCTGAACACCTTTCCGCCAGGGGGTGGGGTCGGCTTGCAGGCGACCGACATGATCGATTACGCCCTCGGGGTCGATGTGCCGGTAGGGGATTGGCGCTTCAACGTCCAATATTACGGGCGCTGGCTGGAGGAGCATCTTCCCGTCATGATGACGGACCGGCACGAACAGGGTGTGACCCTGCAAGTCGTCCATGGCACGGGAACGAACGTCGAGGCGGAGATCCTTGCGATCTCCAGTGTCAATCGGTCGGATCATCTGATCCGCCCGAAGCTTACGTGGAAATTCGCCCCGGCGTGGCGGGTCGTCGGCGGTGTGGATGTATTTGGCGGAAATGGAAGGGGGCTTTTCAGCCAGTATGACCGGAACGACCGGGCCTACGTGGAACTGCGGCACGTCTTCTGAGTCAGGGCACTCGACTGCCCGGCGTACGGGAGACTGGGAAGCCGGGCCAACGTCTTCCCCGTCGCCCCGATCGGGATTGGACGGACCCGGGGGACCTAGCCAGCCATCGCCTTGATCAATTGCCTTGACTGGACCGGATCCGGCAGCAGGCGGTGCACGCGGTCGCCGTTCATGTGCATCAGGCGCTCGTGGCGGGCCACGCGCTCCTCGAACTCCGTCAAGGGCAGGTGGAGAAGCACTGCCGGGGCGTTGACCCTGGGGCAGATCTTCTCCATGCCGACGCGACGGAATCCGAAAACGCGCTGGTGGAAGCCCGCGTGGCGCGGATTGACCTCGGCGAAGATGTCTGTGACACGCTTCGTCGCCTGGGTGATCACGTATACGGCCTGCATCACTCCGGCGAGTGCCTCGTGCGATCCGTGCTCCGGATCGATCGCCAACTGTGTAATTTCGCACACTCGGCCTCCGGTCGAGCGCACGTGGTCGATCTCTTTGTTGTACAAAGTGTCGGCGAGCAGGCCGCTTCCGTGATCCACACGGATCGTTGCAGTTGCCACTGCCTCGCCGCCATGGAGGGCGACCACGGTGACGTCGCGAGCGTCGATGTTCGCATGCATCCCGTAGGGGAACAGGCCGCGCGCCGAGTACATGCGCTCGATGAGCTTGGCGGTCTGCCGCTTGAGTGCTTCGTTGCCGTTGGCGATGCAGACCTGGAAGCCGCTGCGTTCGAACGAGAGGCCGCGGAGCGCGGCGGTCTTCTCATCGAACCACTGCTTCGGCGGAATTTCCGACGCCTGGAATCCGGCACCAGACAACGCCAGGTAGGCAAGGTCGCGTACGGACGGGGGGCAGGTGACGCCCCGCGAGGTGTGGATCTGGCGCATTGAGGTGGCCCAATTCGTTTACGTGCTGGGTGTTCTTGGGGGGGGGCGTGGCGACTGCGCACGACTCCCATCGGACCAATGATAATCCGGAACCGGTGGGTCGTGAATCTAGCCGACTTCATCTTCCCAGAAATGTTAGCAATTGTGTGCAATGGTGCCTGGCGTAATCATCGTCGGCTCCCATAGGATGGCACGCATGCTTGCGCCGTCGTATATCATGCGGCGTCCGGGACTTACGAAGAGGCTTGTCATGTTCAGAAGCGTCAGAGGGGCGTGTTTCGCGGTTCTGCAATTCCTGGTGCTCGCTGCGGTGGGCGGGGTGCTCGGCGGGTGTGCATCCTCCTTTCCTCCGGCGCCTGCGTCCGCCGCCGATGCGGATTACAACTATGTGATCGGTCCGGGGGATAGCGTCAATATTGTGGTCTGGCGCAACCCCGAGTTGTCGACCTCCGTTCCGGTGCGCCCGGACGGCAAGATCACCGCGCCGCTGGTCGAGGACCTGCCCGCGATGGGCAAGGACTCGAGCACGCTTGCGCGCGATATCGAGAAGCAGCTCGCGAAGTTCATCCGCGACCCGGTCGTGACCGTGATCGTCGGCGGCTTCGTCGGGCCCTACAGCGAGCAGATCCGTGTGATCGGCGAGGCGGCCAACCCACAGACGCTGGCATACAAGCAGAAGATGACCCTGCTCGACGTGATGATCGCGGTCGGTGGCCTCACCGATTTCGCCGACGGCAACGGCGCCAGCATCCTGCGCACGGCCGAGGGCAACAAGCAGTACAGCGTCCGCATCCGCGACCTGGTGAAGCGTGGTGACGTCTCGGCGAACGTCGAGATGCGTCCCGGCGACGTCCTGATCATCCCGCAAAGCTGGTTCTGATCTCCCATTCCACACGCTCCGCGGGCCGATCCGAAAGGTTGGTTGCGGGCGCTCTGCACGACCGTGACCCATGGAAGAACTCGTAACACAGATCATCGGCTACCTGCGCGGCATGTGGCGGTTCCGCTGGTGGGGCCTCGCGCTCGCCTGGGTTGTCGGTTTCGTCGGCAGCCTCGCGATCTACTTCATGCCGGATCGCTACGAGTCGTCCGCGCGCATCCACGTCGATACACAGTCGGTTCTGCGTCCGCTGATGTCGGGGCTCGCGGTCCAGCCCAACATCGGTCAGCAGATCGATCTGCTCAGCCGCACGCTGATCAGTCGGCCGAACGTCGAGAAGCTGATCACCATGGCCGACCTCGACCTCACGGTACAGAACGCGCAGCAGCGTGAGGCGTTGATCACATCGGTGACCAGCCGGCTGCGGATCCAGTCCGGTCGCGGCGACAATCTATTCACGCTCTCTTACGAAGACATGGAGCCGCAACGCGCACAGCGCGTCGTGCAGTCGCTGCTGTCGCTGTTCGTGGAATCGGGCCTTGGCGGAAAACGCCAGGACACCGATGCGGCGAGGCGTTTCATCGAGGATCAGATCCGCAGCTACGAGCAGAAGCTGACCGATGCCGAGAACCGTCTCAAGGACTTCCGCTTGCGCAACATGGCGCTGCTCGGCACCGGGGCACGCGACTACGTCACCCAGATCGCCGAGACCAACGAACAGTTGCGCGAAGCGCGACTGGAGTTGCGCGAGGCCGAGAATTCGCGTGACGCGCTCCGCGAGCAGCTCTCCGCCGAACCGTCGGACGCGGGTATTGCGCCGCCGCCGATCGTGGCGACACCCGAGATCGACGCCCGCATCGATCTCCTGAAGCGCAATCTCGACGAAATGCTGCAGCGGTATACCGAGCTGCATCCGGATGTGGTCGGCGCGCGCCGGGTCCTGAGCGACCTCGAGCAGCAGAAGAAGACGCAGCTTGCCGAGCTCAGCGCCAGCATGGCGGGCACCACGTTCGGCGCTCCGGGCGCGATGGGTTCCGGAGTCGAGCAGACCCGGCTCGCCGTGGCACAGGCGGAGGCCCGGGTGGCATCCCTGCGTGCGCGCGTGGCCGAGTTCGAAAGCCGGCTGGTGAGTCTGTCGGAGGATGCCAAGCGCATCCCGGAGCTCGAGACGGAGATGTCGCAGCTCAACCGTGACTACAGTGTCCACAAGAGCAACTACGATCAGCTGGTGTCGCGGCGCGAGTCCGCAAACATCGCCGCCGAGATGAGCACACAGTCCGGTATTGCGGATTTCCGCATCATCGATCCGCCGACCCTGCCCACCAAGCCTTCCGCGCCGAACCGGCTGCTGCTGCTGCCGCTCGCGGCACTGGTGGGGCTGGGGGCCGGGTTTGCGCTCACCTTCCTGATCAGTCAGCTGCGACCGGCGTTCAGCGATGCGCGCCAGTTGCGCGAGATCACCGGCCTGCCGGTGCTCGGCACGGTTTCGATGCTGAGCACGTCCGAGCGCCGCCGTCGCCGCCGCAACGGACTGGTCGCCTTCGGCGGTGGCTTGGTGGCGTACGCCGGGGTGTTCGCCGCGGTTACGGTCGCGATCGTGTTCCTGCAGAGCTGAACGAGGTATCGGGATGAGCATCATCGAAAAAGCAGTCAAGCGTCTCGACCAGCTCAAGAGCGCAAGCGGAGAGGGCGGGTTCGAAGCCGTGCAGGCGCCGGAGCCGCTCGTCGTGCCCGAGGAAAAGCCGCTGGCGAAGAAGCCGGGCGCGCCTGAGCCCGTCGTCCCGCCGCCGGTGCGCGCGCAGCCCAAGAGCGTGCGCATCGACCTGGTTCGGCTGGCCGCGCGCGGGCTGGTGACGCCCGATCAGCCGCGTTCGGCCATTGCAGAGGAGTTTCGCCTGATCAAGCGGCCGCTGCTGGCCAACGCAGTCCTCGAAGGGCCGGCGGCGGTCGAGAACGGCAACCTGATCATGATCTCCAGCGCGCTTCCCGGCGAGGGCAAGACCTTCAATGCGATCAATCTCGCGATCAGCATGGCGATGGAACTCGACTACACGGTGCTGCTGGTGGATGCGGACGTATCGCGTCCGTCGGTGCTTCGCGAACTCGACGTTCCGCTCCAGCCAGGATTGATGGACGTGCTTGCGGGCGAGGTGGACGACCTCTCCGAGGTCCTGCTCAAGACCAACATCGACAAGCTGTCCATCCTGCCGGCGGGCATGCCGCACCAGCGCGCGACGGAACTGCTCGCGTCCGAAGGTATGACGCAGTTGCTCGAGCAGATGGCACACCGCTACGCGGACCGGATCATCGTGTTCGACTCGCCTCCGCTGCTGGTGACGACCGAGTCGCGTGTGCTCGCGGCCCACATGGGCCAGGTGGTCCTCGTTGTGGAAGCCGAGCGGACAACCCACGCCCATGTGCGCCAGGCCCTCGCTGCGATCGAGCCGTGCCCGATCCGCATGATGGTGCTCAACAAGTCGCGCGATCGCTCGGTGGGGGGCTATTACGGCTATGGATACGGATACGGATATGGAAATGCGCCAGAAGGTCGCCCCGAGGCGGCTTGAAGCCAGGCGCTCCGGCCTGGTCGCCGGCATGTCCGCGCTTGCGCTGTTTTGCCTGCCTGCGGACGTGGCCGCTCAATCGACGCGGGTTACGCCGACGCTCGACACCGCGCTGACCTGGACCGATAACGCCGGCATCGATCGCGACGGGGGCCGGGACTGGCTGTTCGAGGTCTCGCCCGGGCTGTCGGTGAGCCGCAGCGCCGGGCGCCTCAACGGCAGCCTCAGCGCGCGCCTGCGCAATCTCGTCCATTCCGCAGGGAGCGAGGACGACTCCACCTATCTTTCCTTCGATGGAAGGGGGGCCTTCGAGGCGGTGGAGGACCTGCTGTTTCTCGATTTCAGCGGTGGCATCACCCGTAACGACTACTCCGCCTTCAGCCAGAGGGCGCCGGGCGACCCGTTCGGCTTCGACGAGGACAACGAAGCCCGCTATTGGTCGATCACTCCGCGGCTGGAGTCCGACTTGCGCTTCGGCGAGGCAGCACGCGGCTCCGTGAGCTATTCGTCCAGCGGGGTGCGTTCCAACAGCGGCGGCCTCGGGGACCAGAGCGCCGACACGTGGGGACTCAGCCTCGCCGACCCGGGCGGATTCCGCTTCCTTGGCTGGGGGCTGAACTATACCCGTAGCGACAGCGATGGAGGCACGGCCGCCACCGGCCAGCGCAGCGAGGAATCCGTGCGCGGCACGCTGTACGCCAATCTCTCGCCGCAGCTTCGCCTGCGCGGGATCGTCGGTCACGAGTCCAACGACTACGCGGACGGCGTGGAGGACAGCAGCGGGATCGTCGGTGCCGGGGTGGATTGGTACCCGACCGACCGTACCTCGATCACGGCCACGGTCGAGGATCGCGTTTTCGGGCGCGGCTACGATCTCGGCCTGAACCATCGCATGCGGCGTGCCGTGTTCTTCCTCGGTGCCGGGCGAGACGTGTCCTCGCTCGCGCAGTCGCTGGGTACCGTGGTGCTCGCGGATCGAGACTGTTTTGCGCGCGTGCGCGAGATCGCCGACCCGATCGAGCGCGAGCAAGCGCTGATCGAGTGCCTCAGCCTCGGCGTGCTGCGCTCCAACTCCGCCTACGTCGAGCGCTCGTTCCGGGGCGGCTTCTCGCTGCTCGGGGTGCGCAACACGTTCAGCCTCTCGGCCAGCCGCAGCGATCGCAGCCGAATCGGCTCGATCACCGGCCTGCTTCCGGACGACGACCTGCGCGACACCGAGCGGGTGCGCATCACCACGGCCACGCTCGCCTGGAGTCACACGCTCAGCGGGACGAGCTCGCTGTACGCCACGCTCGCGCGCTCGGATTCCGAGGGCGCGGCCGATGCCGACCTGGAGCTGCGTCGTCTTACCGGCACCGTGGGCGTCGATCGGACGCTCGGCCCACGGACCCGGGCGGGACTGCGCTACCAGTACGAAAAGACCGAGGGCGACCGCGACTACGCGACGAATTCCGTCACCGCCACCCTCGGCATGCGGTTCTGAACGGAAATCCGATGTACGAAACCTTTTTCAAGCTCAGCGCCAAGCCCTTCCAGCTCAACCCCGATCCCGCCTTCTTCTATGGCAGCCGCGGGCATCGGCGGGCGATGGCCTACCTCGAATACGGCCTGCATCAAAGCGAGGGCTTCATCGTCATCACCGGCGAGGTGGGTGCGGGCAAGACCACCATCGTGCGCAGCCTGCTCGAGCAGCTCGATCCCGCGAAGGTGGTCGCGGCCACCATCGTCAGCACCCAGATCGACGCCTCCGACATCCTGCGCATGGTCGCCGGCGCCTTTGGCGTGCCCAGTCGCAACCTCGACAAGGCGGGGCTGCTGCTCGCGATCGAGACCTATCTCGTTTCGCTCGCAGCCGCGGGCAAGCGTGCGCTGCTGATCATCGACGAAGCCCAGAACCTGTCCGCCGCCGCGGTGGAGGAGCTGCGCATGCTGTCCAACTTCCAGCTCGAGGACCATGCGCTGCTGCAGAGCTTCCTGGTCGGCCAGCCGGAGTTCCGTGAGGTGATGCAGCGCGCGGAAATGCAGCAGCTGCGCCAGCGCGTGATCGCCTCCTATCACCTCGGGCCGCTCGACCTCCAGGAGACGCGCGGCTACATCGAGCACCGCCTGCGCCACGTCGGCTGGAACGAGGACCCGCGTTTCGAGCCCGGATCCTTCAACGCGATCTACGGCCACACCGGTGGTATCCCGCGCACCATCAACACCTTGTGCGACCGCCTGCTGCTCGCCGCCTACCTCGGCGAGAGCCATGTGGTGACCGAGGCCCAGGTGCGCGAGGTGATCGCAGAGCTCAAGGAAGAGTTCGCCGCCCCGCGCCCACGCCCGGTGGCGGGCATGGGGCGCGCGGTGCTGGCGGAGGCCGAGCCTGCCATGGCGATTCCGCCGGTCGAGGCACTGGCGGTCGATCGCCTGCGTGTATCGCCGGAGCTCGCCAGCCAGGTCGCCGGCATGGCCGGCAGCTACGACCTGCAGCGCATCGAGGCACGCCTGGCCGGACTGGAGCAGTCGGTCTCGGCCACCCTCGCGGTGCTCAACCAGCTGCTGCAGGCGGTGCGCCGGGATACCGCGACCGAGGAGGACAGTCGATGAGCGTGCGCCTGCCCTCGGCCGCGCCGGTGATCTGCATCGTCGGCGCGCGCCCGAACTACATGAAGGTGGCGCCGATCATCCGCGCCTTCGCTGCCCACCAGCCACCGATCCGCACGCTGCTGGTGCATACCGGGCAGCATTACGATCCGGCGATGAAGGACCGCCTGTTCGCCGACCTCGACCTGCCCGAGCCCGACGTCAACCTGGCGGTCGGCTCCGGCTCGCACGCGGTGCAGACCGCCGAGGTCATGAAGCGCTTCGAGCCGGTCATCGACGAACACGGCGCGCGCGCGGTGCTGGTGGTGGGCGACGTCAATTCCACGCTGGCCTGCGCCCTGGTGGCGAGCAAGCGCCACGTCCCGGTGGTCCATGTGGAGTCCGGCCTGCGCAGCAACGACCGCCGCATGCCCGAGGAGATCAACCGCATCCTCACCGACCAGATCTCCGACGTGCTCTACACCACCGAGCGCTCCGCCCACGACAACCTCGTCCGCGAAGGCATTCCGGCCGACCGTGCGGTCTTCGTCGGCAACGTCATGATCGACAGCCTGCGCGCGAGCCTGCCGCGGGCGATCCCGGCGGATGTGCTGCTTGCAGCTGCCGGCCTGGACGCCAGCCGCATCGCCGACGGCTATGGCGTCGTCACCCTGCATCGTCCGTCCAACGTAGACAGCGCCGACACCCTCGGCCCGATCATCGACGCGCTGCGCAAGGTGAGCGAGGCCCTGCCGCTGGTCGTCGCGCTGCATCCGCGCACGCGCAACAACCTCGAGCGCTTCGGCATGCTCGACCGCCTTTTCGCCCCGGGTTTTCTGATCCTGCCGCCGCAGGGCTATCTCGAGATGCTCGGCCTGATGTCGGGCGCACGCCTGGTGCTGACCGACTCCGGCGGCATCCAGGAAGAAACCACCGCGCTCGGCGTGCCCTGCGTGACCATCCGCGAGAACACCGAGCGCCCGATCACGGTCGAGCAGGGCACCAACACCCTGGTCGGGATCCGCCCCGAGGCGATCGTCGCCGCTGCGCGCGACATCCTCGCCACTGGCGGCAAGGCCGGGCGGGTGCCCGAGTACTGGGACGGCCGTTGCGCAGAGCGCATCGCCGCCCATCTGCACGACTGGCTCGTCGAGCAAGAGGCGATGCACGCCAGGGCTGGAGCCTGAGATGGCCGCACGCATCACCAATGCCTTCACCTGCGACGTCGAGGACTATTTCCAGGTCTCCGCGCTGGCACCGCATTTCCCGCGCGAGCGCTGGGATAGCGTTCCCTGTCGTGTCGAGCGCAACGTCGATCGCATCCTCGCGCTGCTCGACGGCCACGGCGCACGCGGCACCTTCTTCACCCTGGGCTGGCTCGCCGAGCGCTACCCAGGCCTGGTTCGGCGCATCGCCGCCGCGGGCCACGAAGTGGCGAGCCACGGCTACGCGCACCAGCGCGCGAGCGACCTGACGCCCGAGGCCTTCACGGCCGACATTCGCCTGGCCAAGGTGATCCTCGAGGACATCACCGGCAATGCGGTGACCGGCTACCGTGCGCCGAGCTTCTCGATCGGCGAAGCCAACCTGTGGGCGCATGACTGCATCGCCGAGGTGGGTTACCGGTACAGCTCGAGCGTGTATCCGGTCCGCCACGACCACTATGGCATTCCCGACGCGCCGCGCTTCCCGTGGCGGCTGCCCAACGGCCTGGTCGAGGTGCCGATCAGCACCGTGCAGATGCTCGGGCGCAACTGGCCCGCAGGCGGCGGGGGATTCTTCCGCCTGCTGCCGTATGCGCTGTCGCGCTGGCAGATCGCGCGCGTCAATGCCGCCGACCGCCGGCCGGCGATCTTCTACTTCCACCCCTGGGAAATCGATCCCGAGCAGCCACGTGTGACCGCTGCCACGGCAAAGACCCGGTTCAGGCACTACATTAACCTGCAGCACACGGAAGCCCGGCTCGACCGGCTTCTCTCCGATTTTTCCTGGGGGCGCGCCGACGAAGTCTTCCGCGACGCCGCCTGAACCCGACTGGATCCGGATGCGCGCCATGGACCGATTGCCGATCGTCGTGAATCTGCTCAAGGGCGAGGATGCCCTGCGCTGGGACGATTTCGTGCGCCGCTGCCCGCAGGCCACCTTCTTCCACCTGTCCGCCTGGCGCGACATCATGGAGGGGGTGTTCGACCATCGCACCTTCTACCTGTACGCCGAGCGCGCCGGCGACATCGTCGGCGTGCTGCCGCTCGCCGAGGTGCGCAGCCGCCTGTTCGGCCATGCCCTGGTGTCGCTGCCCTTCTGCGTCTACGGCGGCATCGCCGCGGCCGCGGATGCCGGACCGGAGACCCTTTGGGCGCTCGAGGCCAAGGCCGAGACGCTGGCGCTGGCGCTCGGCGTGCAGCACCTCGAGTACCGCAACCTGCAGCCGCGTCACGAGGACTGGCCGCGCCAGGAGCTCTACGTCACTTTCCGCAAGGAGATCCTGCCCGAGGTCGAGGCCAACCTGCTCGCCATCCCGCGCAAGCAGCGCGCCATGGTGCGCAAGGGCATCAAGAACGGCCTGGTGGGCGAGATCGACGCCGGCGTGGAGCGCTTCTTCGCCCTCTACGCCGACAACGTGCTGCGCCACGGCACGCCGGCGCTGCCGAAGAGGTTCTTCGAGCAGCTCAAGGAGCGCTTCGGCGAGGCTTGCGAGGTGCTCACGGTGACCTCTCCCGATGGCAAGCCCTTGTCGAGCGTGCTCAGCTTCTACTTCCGCGACGAGGTGCTGCCCTATTACGCCGGTGACGACCTCGCCGCGCGCGAGCTCGCCGCCAACGACTTCAAGTACTGGGAGCTGATGCGGCGCGCCTGCGAACGGGGCTGCAAGGTTTTCGACTATGGCCGCAGCAAGGTCGGCACCGGCCCCTACGCCTTCAAGAAGAACTGGGGCTTCGAGCCGCAGCCGCTGTCCTACGAGTACCGCCTGTACAAGCGCGACAGCATCCCGCAGAACAACCCGATGAACCCGAAGTACCGGGCCTTCATCGCCCTCTGGAAGCGCCTGCCGATCGGCGTGGCGAACCGGCTCGGGCCGCACATCGTGCGCAACCTGGGGTAGGGCGGTGCAGGACAGCCGGCCGCCGCTCCTCTACCTCACGCACCGCATCCC
>JAEUNQ010000207.1 GCA_016790365.1 Thauera sp.
CGCTTCTGCGACAACGGCGACCTGTTCGCGATCACCGAGGGCCGCCAGATGGCCAGCCGCCGCCACAAGGCGCCGGTCGCGCTCGCCACCATCGTCGGCGTGATGCTGCTCGCCGCGCTGAACGTGATGCCGATCGAGGGACTGGCGCTGATCGGCGCGGCGATCGTGATCGCCACCGGCTGCCTCACCAGCGACGAGGCCTACAAGTCGATCGAGTGGCCGATCCTGGTGCTGATCTTCGGCATGCTCGCGATCAGCATCGCGATGCGCAATTCCGGCCTCGACCAGATGCTCGCCGCCCAGCTCGCCGCGCTCGGTGACGGCATGTCGCCGTGGCTGATGCTGTCCTTGGTGATCCTGATCACCTCGGTGGCCACCGAGGCGCTGAGCAACAACGCGATCGCGGTGTTGTTCACCCCGGTGGCGATCGGCCTGGCGCAGCAGATGGGGGTGGATCCGCGCCCCTTCGTGGTCGGCGTGATGTTCGCCGCCAGCTGCAGCTTCGCCACCCCGATCGGCTACCAGACCAACACCCTGGTCTATAGCGCGGGCAACTACCGCTTCGCCGATTTCGCCCGCCTCGGCGTGCCGATGAACATCCTCACCTGGCTGCTGTGCAGCGCGCTGATCCCGCTGTTCTGGCCCTTCCACCCGTAAGCCGGGGGCGCAGCCTGCCGCCTACTCGGCAGGCGTCGGCTGCGGCGCAGACTCGGGTCCCCCGGACAGCGGCGGCGGCCGGCAGGCGTCCGCGCTCGCCGGCTCCAGATGCGGGATCAGCAAGGGCCCCATCGACTTCAGGATCTGCACCGGCAGCCCGGAGGTGAAGCGGTAGCTCGCCGCCTCGGGGCCGATCACGTAGGCGGTGAGCGTGCCGAAGTGGCGCGGGCCGAGGTAGAACACGAAGGTGGCGGTGCGGTTGAGCGCCAGGCCGGCGCGCCCGCGCACCACGATGCGGTTGTCGCCAGTGCCGGTCTTGCCGCCGAGCGCCAGCTCGCTGCCGTCGGCCAGCTTGAAGGCGCCCGCCAGCCGGCGCGCGGTGCCGCCCTCGACCACATCCGACAAGGCTCCGCGCAGCGCGCGTGCGACCTCGGGCACCATCACCGGATCGCCTTCCACCGGGCGGATCGCAAACGCGGTCTCGTAGGGCGTGGCGCGCGCGAAGCGCACCGTGTCGATGCGCTGCACGGGCAGCCGCAGGCCGTCGTTGACGATGATGCCCATCAGCTCGGCGAGCGCCGCCGGACGGTCGCCCGAGCTGCCCAGCGCGGTGGCGAGCGAGGGCACGAGGTGGCCGAAGGGATAGCCCAGCTGCGCCCAGCGGCGGTGGATCTCGAGGAAGGCCTCGACCTCGAGCAGGGTGAAGATGCGCGAATCCTGCGCGCCCTTGGCGCGGGTGCGGAACAGCCAGCGATACACCTGCTGGCGCTCGTCCGCGCTCGCCGCCACGGCGTCGGACAGCGTGGCCTCGGGATGCTGCAGGCGGAAGGCGACCAGCCACAGCTCGAGCGGATGCACGCGCGCGACGTAGCCGCGGTCGGGCAGGTCGAAGGCCTCCGGTGCGTTGCGCGTGTAGAGCTGGGCGAGGCGTGCGGCGGCGGGCGGCTCGCCGAGGCGGCGGGCGAGGAAGTCGGCGAGGGCTTGCGGCGGGGCCGCGGGCTCGAGGTAGCGGAACACCGCGGCGAGGCGGTCGGCGGTCGGGCGCAGGCCGTCGAGCAGGGTCGAGCGGATCTCCTCCGGCGTGCTGTCCTGGTACTTGCGCCAGAAACGGCGCAGGAAGAGCTGGCCCTCGCGGTCCGCGAAGCGGACAAGGTAGTCGACGCGGCGCGGGTCGTCGTTGTCCTCGAGCAGGCGCGCGGTGCTGCCCGGCACCTGGTACATGGTGTGGCGCACGAGCTCGCGCATCAGGCGTACGAAAGGCAGGTTGATCGAGGCCTGCAGCGCCTCGCGCAGCGTGGGCTCGCGGGCGTTGTCGCTGGCGTTGAAGTTGCCGAAGCTGTGGCGCCCGCCGCCGGTGAAGAAGCCCTCGCCCGGGTTGGCCGAGAAGCGACGCTCGAGCGCGGCCTCGAGCATCGCCGGCAGGCTGCGGTCGGTCGTGGTGGCGAGATGGTCGATGGCCCAGCGCGTGAGGCGGTCCTGGTCGTCCACCTCGACCTGGCGCAAGGCGGGCGGGTCGAGCGCAGCCAGCCGGCCGTGCAGCTCGGCGACCAGCTCGAGGTAGGTTGCGAGCACGCGCAGCTTGGCGGTGGAGCCGAGCTCGAGCTTGCTGCCCTCGTTGATGTCGAGCGGCTGGTCGGTGGTGTCGGTCTGCACGCGCACGCGGTTGCCGCCCGCGGTGCGCTCGACCAGGGTGAAGCTGTAGCGCACCGCGCCGAGCGTGGCCGGGTTGAGCATGCGGTCGCCGATCAGGCCCTGGCTGCGGGCGAACGCCGGGTCGGAGAGCTGGCCAAGGTAGTCGCTCACCGCCTGCTGCAGACCGCCGTGCAGGGTGGTGCCGAGTTCGGCGTCGACGCGGTCCAGGCCGTACAGCGAGGTGTCGAGCAGTCCGGCGAGCCGGGTGCGCACCGCGGTCGTGCCCTTGCCGGGCGTGGCCGGAACCCAGGCCGGATCGCCGACGAGATCGCGGAATGCGAGCGGCTGGGCGAGCGCGGCGTCGCGCAGCCCGGTGCCGATCAGACCGGCCTCGGCGAACAGGCGCAGGTAGGCGTCGGTGGTGCGCGCCAGCTCCTCGCGCCCGCCGGCGAGATACCACGAGGGGCGGCGGTGCGCGATCATCAGCGCCACCACCTGGCGCAAGGCCTGGCCCTGGGCGATGCGCGCCTCGCCCTCGCCCTCCGGCGCCGCCAGCAAGGCGTTCACGCGCTCGAAATCGGCGCCGAACCACACCCACAGCCCATCGCCCAGGCCATTGACCTCGCCGTGCCCGGGCGCGGCCGACAGCGGCACGGTGTTCAGGTAGTCCAGCACCAGCCGGCGGCGCACGGGCAGGGTCTGCTCGCCGTCGCGGTAGGCGCGCACCGAGGCCGACACCATCTGGCGCAGCTTCTCGCGCGCGTCCACGGTGACGCCGCCGGGCGAGTGGCGGTACTTCTCGATCTGGGTGGCGAGGGTGCTGCCGCCGGGCGCGTCCAGATCCATATTGACCATGCGTCCGAGCTGCCCGAGCGCCGCGCGCGCGAAGCGCACCCAGTCCACCGCCGGGTTTAGCATCGGCCGAGACTCGTCCAGCAGGTCGCGGTTCTCGATGAAGAGCAGGGCCTGGGCGACGATCTCCGGCACCTCGTCGAAGCGCGCGTAGCCGCGCCAGGGATAGCGGAAGCCGTAGAGCGATTCGCCGCGGCAGTCGAGGACGTCCAGGCCGGCGCGCGTCTTCTCGGCGTAGGGCGGGAAGAGGCCGCGCTCGACGTGGGCGAGCAGCGCATCGTCGAAGCGCACCTGCTCGACGAGCGCGAAGCCGCGCGCCTGCAGGCGCGCGGAGAAGCGCGCCAGCTCGGTGTAGCCGAGGCGGCGGTCGAAGGGGCCGTGGGCGGGAAAGCGGATCGCCTCGCTCGGCCCCGCCACCAGCGCATAGTCGAGGTGCGCGGCGTAGCGCGCGAGCTCGCGCGCCTGCAGGCGCGAGGTGGCGGTCTCGTGCCACAGCAGCAGGCCGCCGGCCACGCTCGCCACCAGCAGCGCCACGAACACGGCAACGCCCAGCACGCGCCGGGGACGCAGGCGGCGCTCGGGCGGCGCCGGCAAGGCCTCTGGTGCGGAAGGCGGAAGATCTGGGGTCACGGACGGGCGGATCGATGCTGCATTGCGGAAATTATGCGCATCCTGCAGCAATAAAATGACACTGTTACAAACTCGCCACAAACCAGGCGCATTCCGCCCGGGCGCTCGGCCGGCAGCGCGGAGGAATAAGCAATGCGTTTTTTGTTGGTTCGGTTCGGCGCACGACGGGGATAGATTTTCTCCATCGCAATCACCGCAACGGAGACGATCCGATGAAACGCATTTCCCTCGGCCGCGCCCTGCTCGGCCTCGCCCTCGCCGTAGGTCTCGCCGCCAGCGCGGCCGCCGAGACCACCCTGCTCAACGTGTCCTACGATCCGACCCGCGAGCTGTACCAGGCGTTCAACCCCGAGTTCGCCCGCCACTGGAAGGCGCAGACCGGCGAGACCGTCACCATCCGCCAGTCCCACGGCGGCGCCGGCAAGCAGGCGCGTGCCGTCATCGACGGGCTGGAGGCCGATGTGGTGACGCTGGCCCTCGCCTACGACATCGACGCCATCGCCGAGAAGACCGGCAGGATCCCCGCCGACTGGCAGCAGCGCTTCGCCCACAACAGCGCGCCCTATACCTCGACCATCGTGTTCCTGGTGCGCAAGGGCAACCCCAAGGGCATCCGCGACTGGGGCGACCTGGTGAAAGCAGGCATCGAGGTCATCACGCCCAACCCGAAGACCTCCGGCGGCGCGCGCTGGAACTACCTCGCCGCCTGGGCCTATGCGCTACGCCAGCCGGGCGGCAGCGAACAGGGCGCGCAGGACTTCGTCACCCGCCTGATGAAGAACGTGCCGGTGCTCGACTCGGGCGCGCGCGGCGCCACCAACACCTTCGTGCAGCGCGGCATCGGCGACGTGCTGCTGGCCTGGGAGAACGAGGCCTTCCTGTCGCTCGACGAGCTCGGCGCGGACCAGTTCGAGATCGTCGTGCCCTCGCTGTCCATCCTCGCCGAGCCGCCGGTCGCCGTGGTCGAGGGCGTGGCGAAGAAGCGCGGCACCGAGAAACTCGCGCGCGCCTACCTCGACTACCTGTACTCGCCGGTCGGCCAGCGCCTCGCGGCCCGCCACCACTACCGGCCGATCCACCCCGAACACGCCGACCCGGCCGATATCGCCCGCTTTCCCAAGCTCGAGCTCGTCACCATCGAGCAGCTCGGCGGCTGGCAGGCAATGCAGCACAAGCACTTCGCCGACGGCGGCGTGTTCGATCGCATCTACGCGCGCTGATGCGGCGCGGGTGAATCGGGGCCCGGGGAGCTGGCGGCTCAGCCGCGATGCACCGACAGGCCGGCGAAAGACTGCGCCACCGGCATCAGCTCGATGGTGTTGATGTTCACATGCGCCGGCCGGGTGGCGATCCAATACACCGAGTCGGCGATGTCCTCGGCGGTCAGCGGCTGCACGTCGGCATAGACCTTGGCCGCCTTGTCGTCGTCGCCATGGAAGCGCACGTTGGAGAACTCGGTGCCGCCGCACAGGCCGGGCTCGATGTCGGTGACGCGCAGCGCGGTGCCGAGCAGGTCGGCGCGCAGGTTGAGGCTGAACTGGCGCACGAAGGCCTTGGTGGCGCCATACACGTTGCCGCCCGGGTAGGGCCAGCGCCCGGCCACCGAGCCGAGGTTGAAGATGTGGCCGCGGTTGCGCGCCACCATGCCGGGCAGGAAGGCACGGGTGACCTGCACCAGCCCGGTGCAGTTGGTGTCGATCATGGTGTGCCAGTCGTCCAGCGAGGCCCGCTGCGCCGGCTCCAGCCCGAGCGCGAGGCCGGCGTTGTTGACCAGCACATCCACCTCGGCGAAGCCGGCGGGCAGCGCGCCGGGCACCGCGGCGACCGCGTCGGCGTCGCGCACGTCGAGCTCGATCGGCAACAGCGCGTCGCCGAGCTCGGCGGCGAGCGCGTCCAGGCGGTCCTTGCGACGGGCGGTGGCGACCACGCGGTGGCCGCCCTGGACGAAGCTGCGCGCGATGGCGGCGCCGAAGCCGGCGGAGGCGCCGGTGACGAAGACGATCATGGGTGGGACTCCTGGACGAATGCGGTGAAGGCTGCGCCACGCCCCGACGGCGGGGCGGGCGCGCGAACGCGGGATGGTAGCGAAGCCGGCGGCCGATGCCAAAGCGCGGATCGTTGCCGAGTCGGCCGCGACGCCACTGCACACGATGGCCGCGATGAGCGTAGCCAACGAATTTCGATCACGCAGTCGCACAGCGTCCGGTGGCATCGCCGGCTCACAGTCGGCAAGGGATTGGCACGATATGCCAAGCAGTGCGTCATTCCGAACGGATGCCCGGCGCGTTGCCGATGCAGCAGAACGCTTCGCGAGCCGCTGCTCACTCAAGCGGCAAGGTCTTGTCCGCTGCACCCAGCCTCTTCAGGATCGACGCCGCCTCCTGACCACATCCGCCAGCAGCAGACCCGCTCCCAGGATCACACCGGCCGCCAGCCCGGCCCAGCTCGTCACCGGCACCGGGTTGCGCACCACGATGTAGAGCAGCCCCGCCGGCAGGGCGATCGCAAAGGCGATGTTGCCGCCGTCGCGGGTGCGCACGAGGAGCGCGCACACGGCGTAGAGCACGCGCAGCAGCACGACCAGCATCAATGCCAGCACGAAATGTCCGATGAAATCCGTCAAGCGCCCGTCTCCGCGATCACGGCCTGCATTGTAGTCGGCGCGACAGTGTGGCTGAACGTAATGGCAAGCACGCCCGCGCTCGGCCAACTGCAGGAAATCGCATAAGCAACGCTGTTTTTATTGTTTTTCGTCCATAAGGCGGGAATCTAGACTCGAAGCCATTCGCGTACCACGGCATCGATCATGAACACCGCAACCCTGGCCACACCCCTCCCCCGCCCGAGCGCGCCGCCGCGCCTGCGCGTGCTGCCCGGCTTCCGGCTGACGCTCGGCTACACCCTCGCCTACCTGTCGCTGCTGGTGCTGATCCCGCTCGCCGCGGTTTTCCTGAAGACGGCGGAACTTAGCCTGGCCGAGTTCTGGAACGTCGTCACCGCGCCGCGGGTGGTGGCCTCCTACAAGCTGTCCTTCGGCATGTCGCTGCTCGCCGCCGGGATCAACGCGGTGTTCGGGCTGCTGCTGGCGTGGGCGCTGGTGCGCTACTCCTTTCCCGGCAAGAAGCTGATCGACGCCCTGGTCGATCTGCCCTTCGCGCTGCCCACCGCGGTGGCCGGCATCGCGCTCACCGCGCTGTACGCCAAGAACGGCTGGATCGGCCAGTTCCTCGAGCCGCTCGGCATCCAGGTCGCGTTCAAGCCGCTCGGCGTGCTGGTGGCGCTGGTCTTTATCGGCCTGCCCTTCGTCGTGCGCACGGTGCAGCCGATCCTGGAGGACCTCGACACCGAACTGGAAGAAGCCGCCACCAGCCTCGGCGCGCAGCGCTGGCAGGCCTTCCGCCACGTGATCCTGCCGATCGTGTTCCCGGCGCTGCTGACCGGCTTCGCGCTCGCCTTCGCGCGTGCGGTGGGCGAATACGGCTCGGTGATCTTCATCGCCGGCAACCTCCCGATGGTGTCGGAGATCACCCCGCTGATGATCATCACCAAGCTCGAGCAGTACGACTACACCGGCGCCACCGCGATCGCGACCGTGATGCTGATCCTGTCCTTCACCCTGCTGCTGATCATCAACGGCCTGCAGGCATGGACCGCCAAACGTACCGGGAGGGACCGCTGACATGGCCGGCGCCAGCACACTCCGCCTGGGCGCCGCCCAGGCCATCGGCCTGACGCGCTTCGAGGCGCGTGCGGCGACGCGCGAGACGCCGCTGGTGAAGTGGCTGATCCTCGGCACCGCGCTCACCTTCTTCGCCGTGTTCCTGCTGATGCCGCTGATCGCGGTCTTCGTCGAGGCAATGCGCAAGGGCTGGGAGACCTACCTCAGCGCGCTCATCGATCCCGACGCGCTGTCGGCGCTGCGCCTGACCCTGCTCGCCGCGGCGATCGCGCTGCCGCTGAACCTGGTGTTCGGCGTGTGCGCGGCGTGGGCGATCGCCAGGTTCGAATTCCGCGGCAAGCACTTCCTGATCACGCTGATCGACCTGCCCTTCTCGGTGTCGCCGGTGATCGCCGGCCTGATCTACGTGCTGGTGTTCGGCGCCCAGGGCTGGCTCGGGCCGTGGCTGGCGGAGCACGACATCAAGATCATCTTCGCCGTGCCCGGCATCGTACTCGCCACCGTGTTCGTCACCTTCCCCTTCGTCGCCCGCGAGCTGATCCCGCTGATGCAGGCGCAGGGCAAGGAGGAAGAGGAGGCCGCGGTGGTGCTCGGTGCCAACGGCCTGCAGACCTTCTGGTACGTGACCCTGCCGAACGTGAAGTGGGGCCTGCTGTACGGCGTGATCCTCACCAACGCGCGCGCGATGGGCGAGTTCGGCGCGGTGTCAGTGGTGTCCGGCCACATCCGCGGCGAGACCAACACGCTGCCGCTGCACGTCGAGATTCTCTACAACGAGTACCAGTTCGCCGCCGCGTTCGCCGTGGCCTCGCTGCTGGCGCTCCTCGCGCTGGTGACCCTGGGCATCAAGACCTGGATCGAGCACCGCGCCGCGCACGCACACCAAGACCTTCACGAAGGACAGTCATGAGCATCCAGGTTCGCAACATCCACAAGCGCTTCGGCAACTTCGTCGCCCTCGACGACGTGTCGCTCGATTTCCCCACCGGCGAGCTGGTGGCGCTGCTCGGCCCCTCGGGCTGCGGCAAGACCACGCTGCTGCGCGTGATCGCCGGGCTCGAGTCGGCCGACGCCGGCCAGGTGCTGCTCGACGGCGAGGACGCCTCGGGCACCCATGTGCGCGACCGCCAGGTCGGCTTCGTGTTCCAGCACTACGCGCTGTTCCGCCACATGAGCGTGTTCGACAACGTCGCCTTCGGCCTGCGCATGAAGCCGCGCGCGCAGCGCCCGTCGGAGAAGCAGATCGCCGAGAAGGTGCACGCGCTGCTCGACCTGGTGCAGCTCGACTGGCTCGCCGACCGCTTCCCCGCCCAGCTCTCCGGCGGCCAGCGCCAGCGCATCGCGCTTGCCCGCGCGCTCGCGGTGGAGCCGCGCGTGCTGCTGCTCGACGAGCCCTTCGGCGCGCTCGACGCCAAGGTGCGCAAGGAGCTGCGTCGCTGGCTGCGCAAGCTGCACGACGAGCTGCACGTCACCTCGATCTTCGTCACCCACGACCAGGAAGAGGCGCTCGAAGTCGCCGACCGCGTGGTGCTGATGAACCAGGGCGCGGTCGAGCAGATCGGCACGCCGGAAGAGGTGTATCGCCGTCCCGCGACGCCCTTCGTTTATGGCTTCCTGGGCGCGGTGAACCTGTTCCACGGCCGGGTGGACGGCGAGGGCCTGCGCGTCGGCGACGCGCGCCTGCCGCAGCAGGCGGGCGGCTTCGGCGAGGGCGCCGAGGTGCTCGCCTTCGCCCGCCCGCACGAGCTCGACATCGTGGTGGACGGCGAAACCGGCGCCGGCGAGGGCATCGCGGCGCGGGTGAGCCGCGTGCTGGCCTTCGGGATCACCGCGCGCGTCGAGCTCGACGGCCTGAACGGCGCCCGCGGCCAGCATTTCGAGGTGGAGATCACGCGCGAGCGCATCGACCGGCTCGGTCTCGCGGAAGGGCAGGCCGTGCGCCTGCTACCCTCGCACCTGAGCCTGTTCGAATCGCGTCAGGCCGCCACGACGGCCGGAGCCTCCCGATGAATTTCCAGCAGTTGCGCATCATCCGCGAGACCGTACGGCGCGGCTTCAACCTCACCGAGGTCGCCAACGCGCTGTTCACCTCGCAGTCCGGGGTGTCCAAGCACATCAAGGACCTCGAGGACGAGCTCGGCATCGAGCTCTTCGTGCGCAAGGGCAAGCGCCTGCTCGGCCTCACCCCGCCCGGCGAGGAACTGGTGGTGATGGTCGAGCGCATGCTGCTCGACGCCGCCAACATCAAGCACCTCGCCGAGCAGTACCGCGGCCGCGACCAGGGCCAGCTCACCGTGGTCACCACCCACACCCAGGCGCGCTACGCGCTGCCCAAGGTGGTGGCGGCGTTCAAGCACGCCTACCCGCGCGTACTGCTCAAGCTCCACCAGGGCAGCCCGCAGGAGATCGTGCACATGCTGCTCGACGGCGAAGCCGACATCGGCGTGGCCACCGAGGCGCTGGCCGAGGTGCCAGAGCTCGCCTCCTTCCCGTATTACGGCTGGCAGCATGCGGTGGTGGTGCCCACCGGCCACCCGCTCGAAGCGGTGCAGCCGCTGACCCTGGAGGCGATCGCCGCGCACCCGGTGATCACCTACCACGAGGGCTTCACCGGCCGCACCCGCATCGACCAGACCTTCGCCCGCGCCGGGCTGACGCCCGACGTGGTGATGTCGGCGCTCGACGCCGACGTGATCAAGACCTACGTGGAGCTCGGGCTGGGCGTGGGCATCCTGGCCTCGATGGCCTTCAACCCGGCGCGCGACCCGGGCCTGCGCAAGCTCGACAGCGATCACCTGTTCGCCGGGAACGTCACCCGCATCGCGGTGCGCCGCGGCCACTACCTGCGCGGCTTCGCCTATCGCTTCATCGAGCTGTGCGCGCCGGAGCTGACCGAGACGGTGGTCGCGGACGCGGTGGGGGGCACGGCAGGCTGAACGCGCAGCGCCGCCGGGCGGGCGGGTGCCGGGCGGAGCCGGCGGCCCGCAGGCTCTCAGTCGGCGAAGGCGCCCAGCGTCGCACGCAGGTTGGCCTCGTCGACGCCATCGCCAAGCACGGCCACCTCGGCGCCCTCGAGCCACAGCGCCGTACCCTGCATCGTGAACGCTTGGCCCTGCTTGAGCGCTGCCACCACCGCCCCCGCCTCGCGTGGCGAGGCGAAACCCGCGCCCTGCAGCAGCAGGCGGCTGTCGGCGTCGACCAGCTTGAAGTGGAAGCGACCGTCGACCTCGCGGTACTGCTTGAACTGCGGCAGCACGGCCTTCGACTTCTCGGCCTTGACCGCCTGCGGCACGCTGGCCAGATTGCGCAGGCCGACCGCGTGACGCAGCTCGGCCAGGAAGGGGGTGGCGATCGCCCGCGCCTTGGCGGCGCCTTCGTGCAGATGCTTCTCGATGCGCGCCGGCTCGGCGATCAGCGCCAGGTAGTGCTCGCGCATCGGCGCCACCGCCGACTCGATCTTCTCGAACAGCGCCTGCTTGGCCTCGCCCCAGGCGATTCCCTCGTCGAAGGCGTTGCGCATCGTGCGCGTCTCCTCGGCGGTGGAGAAGGCCTGGTAGAGCTGGAACAGCGCCGAGCCGTCAGCATCCTTGGGCTCGCCCGGCGCCCTCGAGTCGGTGACGATCGAGAAGATCAGCTTCTTCAGCTCGGCGGTGGGCGCGAATAGCGGGATGGTGTTGTCGTAGCTCTTGCTCATCTTGCGGCCGTCCAGCCCGGGCAGGGTGGCGACCGAGGCGTCGATGGCGGCCTCGGGGAGCACGAAGTGCTCGCCGTAGAGGTGGTTGAAGCTACCCGCCATGTCGCGCGCCATCTCGATGTGCTGGATCTGGTCGCGCCCGACCGGCACCGAGTGCGCCTTGAACATCAGGATGTCGGCGGCCATCAGCACCGGGTACATGTAGAGGCCCATGTTGACCCCGGCGTCCGG
>JAEUNQ010000212.1 GCA_016790365.1 Thauera sp.
ATCGGGGTGGCGATCACCGACGGCCAGTGCGACGTGATGCTGTTCTCGGATGCCGGCAAGGCGGTGCGCTTCGCCGAGACCGACGTGCGCCCGATGGGCCGCGACGCGCGCGGCGTGCGCGGCATGATGCTGGAAGACGGCCAGGCGGTGATCGCGATGCTGGTGGCGAAGGACGAGTTGCAGTCGGTGCTGACCGCGACCGAGAACGGCTACGGCAAGCGCACCCCCGTCGCCGAATACACCCGCCATGGCCGCGGCACCAAGGGCATGATCGCGATCCAGACCAGCGACCGCAACGGCAAGCTGGT
Source organism: Thauera sp. (assembly GCA_016790365.1). Classification (GTDB taxonomy): domain Bacteria; phylum Pseudomonadota; class Gammaproteobacteria; order Burkholderiales; family Rhodocyclaceae; genus Thauera. The sequence continues at coordinate 309 of JAEUNQ010000212.1, forward strand.
GGCTGCGGTGCTGGTCGAGCCGAGCGACGAGATCATGCTGATCTCCACCGGCGGCGTGCTGATCCGCACCGGCGTCGAGAGCATCCGCGAGATGGGCCGCTCGACCCAGGGTGTGACCCTGATCAACCTCGACGAGGGCACCTGGCTCGCGAGCGTGGAGAAGGTGGCCGAGTCCGAGTCGGACGAGAGCATGCGTGCCAGCGCCGAAGCTGCGGAGGGCTCGGAAGCCGGCGCGGGCGATGCGCAGGCCGCGCCGGGCGAGAGTGAGGGCGAGGGTGATGCCCCCGCCGCGGGCGAGGAAGGAGAAGCCTGATGAGCCGCGTGTGGAACTTCAGCGCCGGCCCCGCGGCGCTGCCTGAGGAGGTGCTGCGCCAGGCCGCCGACGAGATGCTCGACTGGCACGGCAGCGGCATGGGCGTGATGGAGATGAGCCATCGCGGCAAGGAGTTCACCGCGATCGCCGCCCAGGCCGAGGCCGACCTGCGCGAGCTGCTCGCGGTGCCGGCCGACTACCGCATCCTGTTCATGCAGGGCGGGGCGATCGCCGAGAACGCGATCATCCCGATGAACCTGATGGGCGAAAAGCGCGCGGCTGACTACGTGGTCACCGGCTCGTGGTCGCAGAAGTCGCAGAAGGAGGCGCGCAAGTACGCCGAGGTGAACATCGCCGCCTCCTCCGAGGCGGGCGGCTTCACGACCGTCCCGGCAATGGCGGAGTGGAAGCTCTCCGCCGACCCGGCCTACGTGTTCACCTGCACGAACGAGACCATCGGCGGCCTCGAGTACCCCTTCGAGCCCGACCTCTCGCAGATCGGCCGTGCCGAGGTGCCAGTGGTGGCGGACATGTCCTCGCACATCCTGTCGCGGGTGATCGACGTGTCGAAGTACGGCCTCATCTTCGGCGGCGCGCAGAAGAACATCGGCCCGGCGGGCCTCACCATCGTGATCGTGCGCGAGGACCTCCTCGGCCATGCGATGCCGCACTGTCCCTCGGCCTTCGACTTCAAGACCGTGGCCGACAACGGCTCGATGTACAACACGCCGCCCACCTACGGCATCTACATCGCCGGGCTGGTCTTCCAGTGGCTGAAGCGCCAGGGCGGGGTGGCGGCGATCGAGGCGCAGAACGTCGCCAAGGCGAAGCTGCTGTACGACTTCCTCGACGCCAGCGATTTCTACGAGAATCGCATCGAGCGTGCCTGCCGCTCGCGCATGAACGTGCCCTTCTTCCTCAAGGACGAGGCGCTGAACGACGCCTTCCTCGTCGAGTCGAAGGCCGCCGGGCTGGTGCAGCTGAAGGGCCACAAGTCGGTCGGTGGCATGCGCGCGTCGATCTACAACGCGATGCCGCTCGCAGGCGTGCAGGCGCTGGTCGACTTCCTGCGCGACTTCGCCGCCCGCCGCGGCTGAGGCCGCGCGCGACAGGGCGAGGCGGTACGGAAATACGGAACAACATCAGGACGCAAGCCGGAGGGGCCACGGGCCGAGCATGAGCGACGAACTGCTGAAACTGCGCAACGAGATCGACCGCATCGACGAGGAAATCCTCGCCCGCCTCGCCGAGCGCGCGCGCTGTGCGCAGCGCGTGGGCGAGATCAAGCGCGGGGTGATGTACTACCGCCCCGAGCGCGAGGCGCAGGTCCTGCGTCGCCTGGCCGAGCTCAACCCCGGCCCGCTGTCGGCGGACGCGGTGAAGACCATTTTCCGCGAGGTCATGTCGGCCTGCCTCGGGCTGGAGCAGCCGCTGCGCGTGGCCTACCTCGGCCCCGCGGGCACCTTCTCCGAGAGCGCCAGCCGCAAGCACTTCGGCTCCGCGCCGAACTTCATGCCGATGGCGGCGATCGACGACGTGTTCCGCGCGGTCGAGGCGGGCAACGCCGACTACGGCGTGGTGCCGGTCGAGAACTCCACCGAGGGCGCGGTCGGCGGCACGCTCGACCTGCTGCTGGCGAACCCGCTCAAGGTGTGCGGCGAGGTGCGCCTGCGCATCCACCAGCAGCTGATGTCGCGCGCCGAGGGTATCGGTGCCGCCAGGCGCATCTACTCGCACGCGCAGTCGCTGGCGCAGTGCCACGAGTGGCTCAACCGCAACCTGCCGCACCTGCCGCGCATTCCGGTGGCGAGCAATGCCGAAGCCGCGCGGATGGCCTCCGAGGATCCCGAGTCCTGCGCGATCGCCGGCGAGGCCGCGGCCCAGCTCTACGGCCTCAACATCCTCGCGCCCAACATCGAGGACGACCCCAACAACACCACGCGCTTCCTGGTCATCGCCGACCACGACGCCGGGCCTTCGGGCAAGGACCGCACCTCGCTGGTGTTCTCCGCGACGAACCGCCCGGGGGCGATCCACAGCCTGCTCGAGCCGATGGCCCGCCATGGCGTGGACATGACCAAGCTGCAGTCGCGCCCGGCGCGCTCCGGGCTGTGGGAGTACGTGTTCTACGCCGACATCAACGGCCATCGCGACGACCCCGAGGTGGCCGCCGCGCTGCGCGAGCTCGACGAGCGCGCCGCCTTCGTGAAGATCATCGGTTCCTATCCGGTCGCGGCGATCTGAGCCCGGCCCCGATTGCACAACAGGGCCGCACTCCGAGGTGACGGCCGTAGCAGGAGACGACCATGAGCATTGCCAGCCTTGCCCCCGACTATATCCGCGCGATCATGGCCTACCAGCCGGGCAAGCCGATCTCGGAACTCGCCCGCGAGATGGGGATTCCCGAGGAGAGCATCGTCAAGCTCGCCTCCAACGAGAACCCGCTCGGCATGAGCGCGCGCGCCCGCGACGCCGCGATCACCGCGATCGGCGAGATCTCGCGCTATCCCGACGGCGGCGCGTTCGCGCTCAAGAAGGCCTTGTGCGCGCGCTTCGGCGTCCAGCCCGCGCAGCTCGTGATCGGCAACGGCTCGAACGACATCCTCGAGCTCGCCTCGCAGGCCTTCCTCGCGCCGGGGCTTTCTGCGGTGTATTCGCGCCACGCCTTCGCGGTTTACCCGCTCGCGACCAACGCGCGCGGCGCGCGCGGCATCGAGGTGGCGGCGAAGAACTTCGGCCACGATCTCGACGCCATGGCGGCGGCGATCGAGCCGCAGACCCGCGTCGTCTTCATCGCCAACCCGAACAACCCCACCGGCACCTTCGTCCCGGGTGCCGAGCTGGAGGCCTTCCTCGCCAAGGTGCCGCGCCACGTGCTGGTGGTGCTCGACGAGGCCTACACCGAATACCTCGCCCCCGAGCAGCGCTACGACTCGATCGCCTGGCTGGCGCGCTTCCCCAACCTGCTGGTGTCGCGCACCTTCTCCAAGGCCTACGGCCTGGC
>JAEUNQ010000235.1 GCA_016790365.1 Thauera sp.
GCGCTGAAGAGCGTGGCGCCGGAGCTGGCAGCCACCCCCATCCTGCTGGAGCGCCCCAAGCAGGCGAGCCACGGCGACTTCGCCACCAACCTCGCGCTGCAGCTCGCCAAGCCGCTCAAGCGCAACCCGCGCGAGCTCGCCGGCCTGCTGCTGGCCGAGCTGCCGCCGTCGAAGCTGGTCGCCAAAGCCGAGGTCGCCGGCGCCGGCTTCATCAACTTCACCCTGGCCTCCGACGCCAAGACCGCTGTGGTGCGCGAGGTGCTGGCCAGAGGCGCGGACTTCGGCCGCGGCGCCGCCAAGGGCGTCAAGGTGCAGGTGGAGTTCGTCTCCGCCAACCCGACCGGCCCGCTCCATGTCGGCCATGGCCGCGGCGCGGCCTATGGTGCCTCGCTGTCGGACGTCCTCGCCTTCGCCGGCTACGAGGTCTCGCGCGAGTACTACGTCAATGACGCCGGCCGCCAGATGGACATCCTGGCGCTGTCGACCTGGCTGCGCTACCTCGCCTTCTTCGGTATCGAGATTCCGTTTCCGCCCAATGCCTACCAGGGCGACTACGTGATCGACATGGGCCGCGAGATGCGCGACGCCCACCAGGACCGCTTCGCCAGGGTCACGCTGGACCAGGTGCTCGCCGGCACCCCCGGCCTGCCGCCTTCCGATCGCAAGGACGACGAGTCCAAGCAGCAGCGCGAGGAGCACCTCGACGCGCTGATCGCCAACGCCAAGAGGCTGCTCGGCGAGGACTACCGCTGGGTGCACGGCTTCGCGCTCAACGAGCAGCTCGGCGACGGTCGCGAGGATCTGCAGGAGTTCGGTGTGCGCTTCGACAAGTGGTTCTCCGAGCAGAGCCTGTTCGATACCGGCCTGGTCGAGCGGGCAGTCGGCCAGCTCGAGAGGCAGGGGCACATCTATCTGCAGGATGGCGCGAAGTGGTTCCGCTCCACCGCCTTCGGCGACGAGAAGGATCGTGTCGTGCAGCGCGAGAACGGCTTGTACACCTACTTCGCCTCCGACATCGCCTACCACCTCAACAAGTACGAGCGCGGCTTCGACCGCATGATCGACATCTGGGGCGCCGACCACCACGGCTATATCCCGCGCGTGAAGGGCGCCATCGCCGCCCTCGGCCTGCCGCCGGAGAAGCTCGAGGTCGCGCTGGTGCAGTTCGCGGTGCTGTACCGCGACGGCCAGAAGACCTCGATGTCCACGCGCTCGGGCGAGTTCGTCACCCTGCGCGAGCTGCGCCGCGAGGTCGGCAACGACGCCTGCCGCTTCTTCTACGTGCTGCGCAAGTCCGACCAGCACCTGGATTTCGACCTCGACCTCGCCAAGAGCCAGAGCAACGAGAACCCGGTGTATTACGTCCAGTACGCGCATGCGCGCGTGTGCTCGGTGCTCGAGCAGTGGGGTGGCGAGGCCGTCGAGCTGGCCGCGGCCGACCTCGGCCTGCTGAAGAACGAGCGCGAGCTGGCCCTGTGCGCCCGCCTGGCGAGCTTCACCGAGCTGGTGCAGAACGCCGCCGCCGACTACGCGCCGCACCAGGTGGCCTTCTACCTCAAGGACCTCTCCGCCGATTTCCACAGCTGGTACAACGCCGAGCGCATGCTGGTCGAGGACGAGGCGGTCAAGCTCGCCCGTCTCGCGCTCGCGGCGGCAGTCCGGCAGGTGCTCGTTACCGGCCTGACGATGCTGGGCGTGTCTGCGCCCGAGTCGATGTGATGCAGGGGGGGGCAATCGTGAGTCGAGATCGCAGGCCGGTGCGCAAGCCGGCGCGCGCACCGGCAAGGAGCGCGGGCGGGACGCTGATCGGGATCTTCATCGGCCTCGTCTTCGGCGCGCTGATCGCGGCCGGCGCGGCGTGGTACTTCACCCGCAGCAATCCTTTCCAGGCCGCGCCGGTGGCGCCGCGCGTGCAGGCGCCGGCCGAGCAGGGGCCCGCGGCGCTGCCGGGCAAGCCGGGCGATCGCCCGGTGGCCAAGCAGGATTTCGAGTTCTACCGCATCCTGCCGCAGGGCGACAACGTGCCCTCGTCGGCGGCGCAGGTCCTCCCCGTGCCTGCGCCCCAGGTTCAGGCACCGCCGCCGGTGCCGGCGCAGCAGGCCCCGGCGCCGGTGGTCGAAGCCTCGCCGCAGATCGCGTCGGCGGCTCCGGTCGCGCCGCAGCGCAACGAGCGTATTTACCTCCAGGTGGGTTCGTTCGAGAACCCCTCCGAGGCCGACAACCTCAAGGCACGTCTGGCGCTTTCGGGAATCCAGGCGAGCGCTCAGCGCACGCAGTTGCCCGACGGACGCATCGTGCACCGCGTCCGCGTCGGCCCTTTCGCCAAGCCCGAAGACATGAATCCGATGCGTGCCCGCCTCTCCGATGCGGGTTTCAACGCTTCGGTGAGCCGCAACCCGTGAACATCGACGCTCCGCGCCGGATGGAACGTCCGCGCGCCCGCTGCGTCTGACCCTGTTTTAGCCTACGGAGTCCTGCATGAATCGTCGTGATGCCCTCAAGCTGGCCGCCCTGGCCTGCGTCCTCCCCGCCGCTTCGGTCGCGCGGGCGAGCGAATCCTTCCAGATCATCGACCCGGCACAGAAGGCGGACGATCCCTCGAAGATCGAGGTGCTCGAGTTCTTCCATTATGGCTGCCCGCATTGCCGCGATTTCCATCCCCTGATCACCGAATGGAAGAAGAAGCTCCCGGCGGACGTCGCCTTCCGCGCGGTGCCTGCGGTGTGGAACAACGCCCAGCTGAGCGCCCTGGCCCGCCTGTTCTACGCCGCGCAGATCACCGGTCAGCTCGCCGCGCTCGAGCCGGCGATCTTCGCCGCGGTGCAGGACGACAAGCGCCCGCTGTTCAACGAGCAGCAGGTGTCCGAATGGATCACGGGCAAGGTCGGTGATGCGGCCAAGTTCATCGAGACCTACAAGTCCTTCGGCGTCGGCTCGATGGTACAGCGCGCAGACCAGCTCGCACGCGCGATGAAGATCCAGGGCGTGCCGGCGATGGTGGTTGGCGGGCGCTACATGACCTCGGCCTCGCTCACCGGCAGCCACGAGAACACCCTCAAGGTCGCCGACGAGCTGATCGTCCGCGTCCGCAAGGAGCGCGGCTGAAGATGAGCGATCGTGACGCCAGTGACGTGCCGCAGGCGGCCGAGGCCGCCGAGCGCCGCCGCATCCAGCGCTTCCTGGCCCAGCGCCGTGGTCAGCCCTGGTTCTGGGTGATGATCGGCGACCAGCGCATCGCACTGCGTGACATCTCTGTCGATGGTTTCGCCATCGCCGCCGAGACGCCTCCGGCGGACGGCGAGCCGTTCGACTTCGTGCTTCAGCGCGAAGGTGTGCCCGACCGCATCTGCGGCCGGGCACAGGCGGTGAATTTCATTGCCGCGAGCGGACAGGCGGGCTGCCGCTTCGTCGCGCTCGAGGGCGACGGGGCCGAGCGTCTGCGCGACTGGTTGATCGCGCTCGTGATCATGAATGCGAGCGTGCGGATCAGCGAGAAGGACGCGGCAGCGATCGTCGCCGGACCTTCACTGATCTGATCGGACCTTGCTCCCGGGGGCGGTGATTCACCCCCGGCCCAATGTGAAAAAAGCCGTCCTGCCCTTGGGCCGTGACGGCTTTTTTGCGTGCCTGCAGTAGTGCCGGGGCCCTCACAGGCTCCGGATCACTGGGTGCTCAGGCCTTGACGCGCTCGGCCTCCTCGCGCCGCAGGCGCGGCTTCTGCATCGCATATACCAGGCCGAGCAGGATGAAGGCCGGCACGAACATCCACTCCTTGGCCGGGCGCTCGCCCGATGGGATCTCGATCGCGGTGATCGTGAAGCCTTGCTCCAGCCCGAGCTTTTCGGCCTGGCTGCCGAAGCGCACTGCGCCGACCTGGACCTGATCGCCCAGCGTCATCACCGTCAGCCCCATCGCACCGAGGCGCTCGCTGGCCTTCTCGGCCTTGTTGCCGAGCGGCAGCAGCACGCCCTTCGAGATGTCCTGCCCTTCCAGGTTCATGCCCTCCACCCACACGCGCAGGTTGCCGTTGCGCGGCGCTTCTTCGACCAGGCGGGTGAGCTCGGTGGGCGGGATCTCGTCGTAGGGCGGATACATTATGTCCATCCAGAAGCCCGGGCGGAACAGCGTGAAGGTCACCAGCAGCAGCAGCGTCGACTCGTGCAGCCGGCTCTTGGTGATGAAGTAGCCCTGCGTTGCCGCCGCGAACATCATGCTCGCCACCGTCGCGGTGATGATCGTCAGGATCAACTGGAAGATGTTGTCGATACCGATCAGCAGCAACTGGGTGTTGAAGATGAACATGAACGGCAGGATCGCCGTCCGCGCGCTGTAGCCGAAGGCGGTGAGGCCGGTCAGCATCGGTTCGCTCTTGGCGATGCCGGCGGCCGCGTACGAGGCCAGACCCACCGGTGGCGTCACGTCGGCCATCAGGCCGAAATAGAACACGAACATGTGCACCGCGATCAGCGGCACCAGCAGTCCGGTCTGCGCGCCCAGCTCGACGATCACCGGCGCCATCAGCGTCGACACCACGATGTAGTTCGCCGTGGTCGGCAGGCCCATGCCGAGGATCAGGCAGATCAGGGCGACCAGGATCAGCATGATCATCAGGTTGCCGCCCGACAGCACCTCGACCAGCTCGGTCATCGCCAGGCCGATGCCGGTGAGCGTGACCGTGCCGACGATGATGCCGGCGGTCGCGGTGGCGATCGCGATGCCGATCATGTTGCGCGCACCGGTCACCAGGCCCGAGAACAGATCCGAGAAGCCCTGCTTCGCCGCTGCGCCGACGTCGCCCGTGCGACGGAAGAGCGCGAACAGCGGACGCTGGGTGACGAGGATGAACATTAGGAACAGCGTCGCCCAGAACGCCGACAGCGCCGGCGAGAGCTGCTCGACCATCAGGTTCCAGATCAGCGCCGCCACCGGCAGCAGGAAGTGCAGGCCGGCCTTGAGCGTGGGAGCGATCTCGGGCAGGTACTCCATCTTCTCGTCGGGCTTCTCCATGTGCAGCTCGGGGAAATTCGCCGCGTAACGCACCAGCGCCACGTAGGCTCCCAGCATCAGCAGGCCGATGACGATGAAGGTGCTCTCACCGAACACGGTCTTCAGCCAGCCGAAGCCCCAGTAGATGATCGCCGACAGGATGACGAGACCGGAGACGGTCATCGTGGTCGAGATCATCGCCCGCTGCCAGGGCAGCGGCTCGCGCCGCGGCAGGCCCTGCAGGTTCATCTTCAGCGCTTCGAGGTGGACGATGTAGTAGAGCGCGATGTAGGAGATCAGCGCCGGCAGGATGGCGTGCTTCATCACCTGCACGTAGGTGATGCCCACGTACTCGACCATCAGGAAGGCGGCCGCACCCATCACCGGCGGCATGATCTGGCCGTTCACCGACGACGCCACCTCGACCGCGGCGGCCTTGTCGGCGCGGTAGCCCACGCTCTTCATCAGCGGGATGGTGAAGGTGCCGGTGGTGACCACGTTGGCGATCGAGGAGCCGGAGATCAGGCCGGTGCTGGCCGAGGCCACCACCGCCGCCTTGGCCGGGCCGCCGCGCATGTGGCCGAGCAGCGCGATCGCCGACTTGATGAAGTAGGCGCCGGCGCCGGCGGTCTCCAGCAGCGCACCGAAGAGCACGAACAGGAAGATGAAGCTGGTCGACACCCCGACCGCGACGCCGAACACGCCCTCGGTGGTCAGCCACATGTGGCTCATGCCCTTGGAGAGTGATGCGCCGCGGTGGGCGATGACCTCGGGCATGTAGGGGCCGAAGAAGATGTAGACGAGGAACACCGCAGCCAGGATCACCATCGGCAGGCCGAGCGCGCGCCGCGCGGCCTCGAGCAGCAGCAGCATGCCGACCACGGCGGCGGCCAGGTCCAGGTCGGTGGGCATGCCCGGGCGTTGCGCGAGCTCGCGGTAGAAGATGAACAGGTAGGCCGCGCAGAAGGCGCCCACCGCGGCGAACACCCAGTCGACGACGGGTACGTGGTCGCGCGGGGAACCCTTGAACGCAGGGTAGGCTGCGAAGGCGAGGAAGACTGCGAAGGCGAGGTGGATGGCGCGCGACTCGGTGTCGTTGAACACGAACACGCCGAGCGAGAAAGGCAGCGGGGAGGCGATCCAGAGCTGGAACAGCGACCACGCCAGCGCCACGACCAGCAACAGTTGCGCGGTGAGGCCGGTGGGCTTGCGTCCGCCGGTGTCGGCCTCGGCGACGATCTTCTTCAGTTCTTCATCGGACAGCTCGAAGCTGGCCTTGTCCTTGTTTTCGTCGGGGCGGGTCATGAGGAGCGCCTCACAGGTTCGTGGCGGAGACAAAAAACGGCGGGACCTGGGGGGTCGCCGCCGTCTGGACAGCAGGAACCGGCGCGCCGCGAAGGCGCGCCGGCCGGCGGGATCACATCCAGCCCTTTTCCTTGTAGTACTTCACCGCGCCCTCGTGCAGCGGGGCGGACAGCCCATCCTTGATCATGTGCTGCGGCTCGAGGTTGGAGAACGCCGGGTGCAGCTTCTTGAAGTCCTCGAAGTTCTCGAACACCGCCTTCACCAGCGTGTACACCGTGTCGGCCGGCACCTTGGACGAGGTCACGATGCTCGCCACCACACCGAAGGTGTCGGTCGGGTTCGGGTTGTTGGCGTACAGGCCACCCGGAATCTGCACCTTGGCGAAGTAGGGATAGTCGGCGACCAGCTTGTCGACCGCCGGGCCGGTGATCGGCACCAGCTTGGCGCCGCAGGTGGTGGTCGGATCCTGGATGTTGGCGGCCGGGTGACCGACGACGAAGGCGAAGCCGTCGATCTTGTTGTCGCACAGCGCGGCACTGTGCTCGTCGGGCTTGAGCTCGGAGACCAGCGAGAAGTCGGCATCGGACATTCCCATCGCCGGCAGCAGGATGCCCATCGTCGCGCGCTGGCCCGAACCCGGGTTGCCGACGTTGAAGCGCTTGCCCTTGAAGTCTTCCATCTTGGCGACGTTGGCCTCCTTGCGCGACAGCACGGTCAGCGGCTCGGGGTGGAGGCCGAACACGGAGCGCAGCTCGGCGAACGCGCCTGCCTCCTTGAACTGGGCTTCGCCCTTCATGGCGTTGAACTGGATATCGGACTGCGACACGCCGAAATCGAGTTCGCCGGCCTTGATGGTGTTCACGTTGTACACCGAGCCGCCGGTGCTCTCGACCGAGCAGCGCAGGCCATGCTGGGCGCGGTCCTTGTTGATCAGGCGGCAGATCGCGCCGCCAGCCGCGTAATACACGCCGGTCACACCCCCGGTGCCGATGGTGACGAACTTCTGCTGGGCCTGGGCCGGGGCGGCGCCGAGCGAACCGGCGATGGCGAGAACGGCGGCAAGGGCGGTCAGTTTTTTCATCAGGGATTTCTCCATGGTCATTGAAGTCCGGGCGCCCGAAGGCGCGCCGAGAGGGCGGAATCTGTGCTGCGGATCGGGGAGGGGTGAGCCATGCCAGGCCACGAAGCCTGCCGTCCGCATCCGTCGATGCGTTGGCAAGCTTGGCACAAAAGCCCCGCCCCCTGCACTCGGGATTTCCCGAAGTGCGCGGCCGAGGCTTGTCCTTTCGGTGTCGGGTGTCGTGCGCGCTAAGATTCCGACCTGAACGCATCAACGAAGGCATCGGCAATGCATCTCAACGGCTTGAAGGACGAATTCCCGACCTGGATCGACGCCGCCGGGCGGCCTCACGCACCCGCCACTCCGGATGCACGCATCGTCTCACTCGTTCCCTCTCTGACCGAACTGGTGTTCGATCTCGGCCTCGGCGACCGCCTGGTCGGGCGCACCGGCTTCTGCGTGCACCCGCGCGAGGCCTTGCGTGCGGTGCCCAAGGTGGGCGGCACCAAGGACGTCAACCTCGCGCGCATCCGCGAACTCGCTCCGACCCATGTGCTGGTGAACGTGGACGAGAACAGGCTCGACACGGTCGAGGCACTCGCTGGCTTCGTGCCTTCGATCGTCGTCACCCATCCCTGCTCGCCGCGCGATAACCTGGGCTTGTTCGAGCTGCTCGGAGGCCTCTTCGCCGTACCCGAGGCGGCGCGGCGGCTGGCGGCGGAGCTCGAGGCGGCGCTCGCCGAGGCTGCTCGCCTGCGCGCCGAGCGGTCTCCGGAAAACGTGCTTTATCTGATCTGGCGCGAGCCCTGGATGACGGTGGCGCGCGATACCTACATCGCCGCCACGCTCGCCGAGGTGGGCTGGCAGACCTTGCCTGCGATCGAGGGTGGCGACACCGGTGCGGCGCGATACCCTGCCTTCGGCTGGAATGCGCCCTGGCTGGACGGCGTGGCGCGCGTGCTGCTGTCCACCGAGCCTTACCGTTTCCGCGCGGCGCACCTCTCCGAGGTCGAAGCGCTTGCCCGCCGCCCTGCGCTGCTGGTCGATGGAGAGATGGTGTCGTGGTACGGCAGCCGCGCCGCGCGCGGGCTGCGCTGGCTGATCGAGTTGCGTCGCGGCCTGGGATGAGCGAGCCGCTCAGGGCGAGGCTGCGGTCGCGCGGGCAAGTTCGTGCTGCAATTGTTCGGGCGTGAGGATCGCGAAGCGCTCGCGGACCAGCCGGTGGCGTGCCAGGCGCAGCAGGGCCTTGTCGCGGGTGATCAGCCTGGCTGCGCCGGAGGCGGCCGCGATCTCGAGGAATTTCTGGTCGTCGGGGTCGCGACAAATGGGCAGTTCTCCGCGCGGCGCATCCTCGGGCAGCAGGGCGAGGCGGGCGAGATAACGGGTGTGCAAGTTCGCCTGCTCGTCCGCGTCGAGGTTGAACTGCGCATACGCGAGTACGCGGCGCAGTTCTTCCAGCGCGTCGGCGCGCGATACCGGGCGGCAGGCTTTCGCTTCGATCCACTGGCGCAGCGGCTCCAGCCCGGGATCACGGAACATCCAGAGTGCGAGTACCGTGTTGGTGTCGAGCACGATAATGGGGCGGGACACCAGGAGAAGGGCGGAAGGGCTGGGCAAGTGGGGGGGCGCTGCGCTTGCGTGAGAGTCGGGCGGTGAACGAAAAACGGGGAGGGTCACCCCTCCCCGCGTCGTCGTCGCGAAGTACGTCAGGCGGCGACCTTGGCGTCGATGCGGATCTTCACGAAGCTGCCCGGGGCGTCCTCGAGCACCTTCAGCTTGCCCTTGACCGGATCACGCGCATCGGTCTGCTCGCCGTCGTGCGCAGTGACCCACGCCTGCCAGTCGGTCCACCACGAGCCCGGGTTCTGCTGTGCGCCCTCGAGCCAGGCATCGGCGGTCTCGGCCAGCTTGGCGCTCGGGTTCAGCCAGTAGCCGTACTTGTTGGCCGCGGGCGGGTTGACGATGCCGGCGATGTGGCCGGATCCGCCGAGCACGAAGCGCGTCGGACCGCCGAAGCGGCGGGCGCCCATGTAGGTGCTCTTCCAGGGCGCGATGTGGTCTTCGATCGTCGAGATGAAGTAGCACGGGGCCTTGATCTTTCCGAGGTCGATCGGGGTGCCGTCGATCTCGATGCCACCCGGCTCGATCAGACGGTTCTCCATGTACATCGTGCGCAGGTAGAAGCTGTGCATCGTCGCCGGCATGCGGGTCGAGTCGGAGTTCCAGTACAGCAGGTCGAACGGGAACGGATCCTTGCCGAGCAGATAGTTATTGACCACGAAGGACCAGATCAGGTCGTTGGCGCGCAACATGTTGAAGGTGCCCGCCATCTCCGAGCCTTCGAGGTAGCCGCGCTCGAACATCTTCTTTTCGAGGCTGGAAACCTGGCCTTCATCGATGAACACGCCGAGTTCGCCCGGGTCGGTGAAGTCGGTCATGGTGGTGAAGAAGGTGGCCGAGGCGATGCGCTTCTGGCGCTTGGCCGCGAGGTAGGCCAGCGTGGTCGCGAGCAGGGTGCCGCCGAGGCAGTAACCCGCGGCGTTGACTTCTTTCTCGCCGGTCTGCTGCTCGATCGCATCGAGGGCGGCGATCACGCCTTCCCTGACGTAGGCATCGAAGCTCTTCGCGGCCAGGTGCTCGTCGGGGTTGACCCAGGAGATCACGAACACCGTATGGCCCTGATCGACCGCCCACTTGATGTAGGAGTTCTTCTCGCGCAGGTCGAGGATGTAGAACTTGTTGATCCAGGGCGGCACGATCAGCAGGGGCTTCTTGAGCACCTTCTCGGTGCTCGGCGTGTACTGCAGCAGCTGCATCATCTCGGTCTGGAACACGACCTTGCCCGGCGTGGTGGCGACGTTCTTGCCCAGCTCGAAAGCCGAGGTGTCGGTCATCTTGACGCGCAGGTTGCCGCCGCCTTCCTCGACGTCGCGCAGCAGGTTGTTGAGACCCTTGAGCAGGTTCTGGCCGTGGCTCTTGACCGTCTCGCGGAAGACCTCGGGGTTGGTCATCGCGAAGTTCGACGGCGACAGGGCGTCGATGTACTGGCGGGTGTAGAAGGTGACCTTCTTCTGGGTCTGCTCGTCGAGGCCGTCGACGCCGCTGACGGTGTCATGGATGTGGCGCGCGGCGATCAGGTAGGACTGCTTGATGAAGTCGAACAGGAAATGCTGTTCCCACTCCTCGTCCTTGAAACGCTTGTCGCTCTTCTCGGGGGCGGCGACCGGGGAGGCGCTCAGGCCGGCGACGCGCATCATCGAGTGCTGCCACAGCGAGAAGTAGTCCCAGACCAGGTTCATCTGCGCCTGGGCGAGTTTGTACGGGTTGGCCAGCAGCTTGGCCATCATGTCCATGAAGGCCTGGGCGATGCCGAGCTCGTCGGCGGGGGCGCTGACGCCTTTCTTGAGCTGGCGGTGCACATGGTCGCTGATCAGGTGCGAGGCACGACGGGCGACTTCGGCATAGGTCTTGGCGACTTCCTGCGGGTCGGGCAGGTCGCAGGCGGGGGTCTCGTTGCTGGGTGCGGCCATCTTGTTCGGGCTCCTGTTTGGCGGCGGGGCGGTCTGTTGCGGGCAATGTTACGGACAAGGGGTGAAACGGATCAGGCCGTCCGCATCGACTCTTCTCGAAAGCGCTCCCGTCTTTTCGAGATGGTTGAGGTGGGCGATCGCTTCCCCCATGGCGAACATGACCTGATGGGTATCCAGCTCACGCGGAAAAAGCGTCGGCAGCAATGCTGCGGCGCTTTGCGGCATGGCACAAGCCGCCAAAAGTACCTCGCAACGTTCGCGATGATGCTCGACGAGCTGCTCCACGCGCGCCCGGATACCCTTGAAAGGTTTGCCATGTGATGGTAGCACGAGCGTGTCGTCGGGCAAGGTGCAGAATTCCCGCAATGAGTGAAGAAACCAGCCCAGGGCGTCTCCATGCGGCGTCGCAGCATAGACGCTGACGTTGGTGGAGATGCGCGGCAGCAGCATGTCGCCCGCGATCAGCACCCCGAGCTCGGCGCAGTAGAGGCTGGCGTGCTCGGGTGCGTGGCCGAAGCCCACGATGACGCGCCAGGAGTGGGCGCCGATGCGCAACTCGTCGCCGGCGAACATGCGCTCGTAGCGCCCGGGCACCTGAGGTGCGCCGACGCGGTAGGCGTTGCCGCGGGTCAGCAGCGCGTCGCGACGCATCTCATCGAGGCCATGGCGGCGGAACTGCTCGACCATGTCGGTTGCGCAGTAGCCGGGCAACTGGTGCCACACCGCCTGGGCGGCGAAGAATTCGCCCTGCGTCATGTGGACCGCGGCGTCGTCGCGTGCGGCCAGCCAGGTCGCCAGGCCGATGTGATCCGGGTGGTGATGCGTCACCACCACCCGGCGCAGTGGCCGGCCGTCCGCGGCGAGCACGGCGTTCCAAGATTCGCGCGTCTCCTCGCGGGCAAAGCCGCAGTCGACGACCGCGAGCGCCTCGCCGTCGTCGAGCAGCCACAGGTTGATGTGATCAAGCGCGAAGGGCAGGCGCATGCGTACCCAGCGCAGGCCGGGGGCGACCTCGATCGCGTGCCCGGGTGCAGGCAGGTCGTCGAAGGGGTAGGCGAGAGCCGTAAGGTTGGCGCTGTCCATGAGGATGTCCTTTCTTGTGCGGGTGCGCGCTTGCGGCGCGCGGATTCACGTCCGCGAACGGTGTTCGAGCGGTCGGGCGGTTCCGAATTGGGGGCTATTACGTTAACGTTAACGTATTAACAGGCATAATTACACATTCGACGGAGATATGAGCATGAGACCCGAACTGCCCCAGTTCCAGCCCCGTGACCCCGGCTACGCCGAGCGTGTGCGCGCGAGCTTCGCGCTGCAGCAGGCGATGAGCCTGATCGGCGCCGAGATTCCCGTGGTGGAGCCGGGCTATACCGAGATCCACCTCCCCTTCAAGGCGGAGATCTCCCAGCAGCACGGCTTCATCCACGGTGGCGTGGTCGGCATGATCGCCGACTCGGCCGCCGGTTATGCGGCCAACACCCTGACGCCGGCGGACACCAGCGTGCTCACCGTCGAGTACAAGCTCAACCTCGTCGCCCCCGCCGACGGCGAGCGCCTGGTGGCGCGCGGCGAGGTGGTCAAGCCGGGGCGCACGCTGATCATCACCAAGGCCGAGGTCTTCGCCATCCGCGACGGCAAATGGACCTTGTGCGCGCTGATGCAGCAGACGATCATGGCCATGCACGGCAAGAAGGAGCGCGCCGCCTGAACGGTCGCCCACCGCATTCCCCCGAGAGATCCGCCCACGCACCTTCCCGGAGACCCTCCATGCCTTCCCGCCTGTGCGCCCTCGGCGCCGATGACACCACCGAGCTCGAGCATGTGCGCGGATTCTTCCGCCAGTACGCCGCCTGGCTCGGCGTGGACCTGAGCTTCCAGGGCTTCGCCGACGAGATCGCCAACCTGCCGGGTGCCTATGGCGCGGCCGACGGCCGCCTGTTCTACGCCGAGGTCGACGGCCAGCCGGCTGGCTGCGTGGGCATCCGCCGCTTCTCCGAGGGCGTGTGCGAGATGAAGCGGCTCTACGTCGATCCCGCCTTCCGCGGCCGCGGCGTGGGGCGCAAGCTCGCGCTCGCCGCAATCAAGGCGGCGCACCTGTTCGGCTATCGCCGCATCCTGCTCGACACCGTCCCGTCGATGCGGATCGCAGTCAAGCTCTACCGCGAGCTCGGTTTCAAGGAGGTCCCCGCCTATTACCCCTCGCCGATCGAGGGCACGATCTTCCTGACCCTGGACCTGGAGAACTGGTCGGAGGACGAGGTCAACAACGAGAACCTCTTCCACCTGTTCGACTACAACCAGGCGTGGTCGCGCCAGATGCAGCAGATCGACCCCGGCTTCTTCGGCAAGCTGGCGCAGCTGCAGGCCCCGGAATATCTGTGGATCGGCTGCTCCGACTCGCGCGTGCCGGCCAACCAGATCGTCGGCCTGCTGCCGGGCGAGGTCTTCGTCCATCGCAACATCGCCAACGTGATCGTGCACACCGACCTTAACGCGCTGGCGGTGATCCAGTACGCGGTCGATGTGCTGCAGGTGAAGCACATCATGGTGGTCGGCCACTACGGTTGCGGCGGTGTGAAGGCCGCGCTGGAACGTGCCCGCGTGGGCCTGGTCGACCTGTGGCTGCGGCATGTGCAGGATGTCCATGTGCGTCACCTGCAGGCGGTCGACGAGCTGCCGCCCGAGCTGCGCCACGACCGCCTGTGCGAGCTCAACGTCATCGAGCAGGTCGCCAACGTGGTGCAGACCGTGGTCGTGCAGGATGCCTGGCGGCGCGGCCAGCGTCTTACCGTGCATGGCTGGATCTACGGCCTGCAGGACGGCCTGATCCGCGACCTGGGGGTGAACGTCAGCCGTCACGACGATCTCATGCCCCGCTACGTTGCGGCGCTCGAGGCTCTCGGCGGCTGAGTGCCCGGCTTACCCAGCAGTACAAACCAACAAACTGAAGATTCAAACAGGAGAGTTGCATGTCCGATCCCGTTGTCATCGTTTCCGTCGCTCGCACGCCGCTGGGCGGATTCCAGGGCGACCTGTCCAGCCTCACCACGCCGCAGCTCGGCTCGATCGCGATCAAGGCGGCGGTCGAGCGCGCCGGCCTCGCGCCCGAGCAAGTGCAGGAAGTGATCATGGGCTGCGTGCTGCCCGCCGGCCTCGGCCAGGCGCCCGCCCGCCAGGCCGCGCTCGGCGCCGGCCTGCCGCTGTCGGCCGGCTGCACCACGATCAACAAGGTGTGCGGCTCCGGCATGAAGGCCACCATGCTGGCGCACGACCTGATCCTTGCCGGCAGCAACGAGGTCATGGTCGCCGGTGGCATGGAGTCGATGTCCAACGCCCCCTACCTGCTGCCCAAGGCGCGCGCCGGTTACCGCCTCGGCCACGGCCAGATGATGGACCACATGTTCCTCGACGGCCTGGAAGACAGCTACTCCAAGGAGAACAAGGGCCGCCTGATGGGCACCTTTGCCGAGGACTGCGCCGGCCACTTCAGCTTCAGCCGCCAGGCGCAGGACGAGTTCGCGATCGCCTCGACGACGCGCGCCCAGGCAGCGATCAGGAGCGGCGACTTCAGCTGGGAGGTGGTGCCGGTCACCGTCGCCAGTCGCAAGGGCGACGTGGTGGTCGACAAAGACGAACAGCCGCTGAAGGCGCAGATCGACAAGATCCCCGGCCTCAAGCCGGCGTTCAAGAAGGACGGCACCGTCACCCCGGCGAACTCGAGCTCCATCTCCGACGGCGCCGCCGCGCTCGTGCTGATGCGCAAGTCCACCGCCGACAAGCTCGGCCTGAAGCCGGTCGCGACCATCGTCGGCCATGCCACCCACGCCCAGGAGCCGCAGTGGTTCACCACCGCCCCGGTGGGCGCGATGCAGAAGGTGCTGGCGAAGGCCGGCTGGAGCACCGACCAGGTCGACCTGTGGGAGATCAACGAGGCCTTCGCGGTCGTCACCATGGCGGCGATGCATGAGATGAAGCTGCCGCACGACAAGGTGAACGTGAATGGCGGCGCCTGCTCGCTCGGCCACCCGATCGGTGCCTCGGGCGCGCGCATCCTGGTCACGCTGATCGGCGCGCTGCGCAAGCGCGGCCTCAAGCGCGGCGTCGCCAGCCTGTGCATCGGCGGCGGCGAAGCGACCGCGATGGCGATCGAGGTCGATGCCTCGGTGGCCTGCGGCTGAAACGGATTGACGGGCGCGGGGCCGCTCATGAGGCGGCCGCGCCGCGCCCTGGCAAGGACTTCTACAAGGACAGCAGTGCAATGATTCTGACCCAGGAACAGGAACTCATCCGCGACTCCATGCGCGCCTTCGCGCAGGAGCGCCTGGCCCCCTTCGCCGCCGAATGGGACCGCAACCACACCTTCCCGCGCGAGGCCCTGAACGAGCTCGCCGAACTCGGCGCGCTCGGCATGGTGGTGCCCGAGGAATGGGGCGGTGCCGGCATGGACTACATGAGCCTGGTGCTCGCGCTCGAGGAGATCGCCGCCGGCGACGGTGCCACGTCGACCATCGTCAGCGTGCAGAACTCGCTGCCCTGCGGCATCCTCAACCGCTTCGGCAGCGACGCGCAGAAGGACGCCTGGCTGAAGCCGCTCGCCCGCGGCGAGAAGCTCGGCTGCTTCTGCCTGACCGAGCCGCACGTTGGCTCGGACGCCTCGGCGATCCGCACCAGCGCGGTCCGCGACGGCAACGAGTGGGTGCTCAACGGCGTCAAGCAGTTCATCACCACCGGCAAGTACGCCGATGTCGCCATCGTGTTCGCGGTCACCGACAAGGCTGCCGGCAAGAAGGGCATCACCTGCTTCCTCGTGCCGGCGAGCGCGCCCGGCTACCAGGTCGGCCGCATCGAGGAGAAGATGGGCCAGAAGGCCTCCGACACGACGCAGATCCTGTTCGAAGACTGCCGCATCCCGGCCGACTCGGTGATCGGTGCGGAAGGCGAAGGCTACAGGATCGCCCTGTCCAACCTCGAGGCCGGCCGCATCGGCATCGCCGCGCAGTGCCTGGGCATGGCGCGTGCCGCGCTGGAAGCTGCGGTCAAGTACGCGCAGGAGCGCGAGAGCTTCGGCAAGCCGATCTTCGAGCATCAGGCGGTCAACTTCCGCCTCGCCGACATGGCGACCCAGCTCGAGGCGGCGCGCCAGCTCGTGTGGCACGCCGCCAGCCTCAAGGACGCCGGTCGCCCCTGCCTCAAGGAAGCGTCGATGGCCAAGCTGTTCGCCTCCGAGATGGCCGAGCGCGTGTGCTCGGATGCCATCCAGGTGCATGGCGGCTACGGCTACGTCACCGACTTCCCGGTCGAGCGCATCTACCGCGACGTGCGCGTGTGCCAGATCTACGAAGGCGCCAGCGACATCCAGAAGCTGGTGATCGGGCGCGCGCTGGCGGGCTGAGCCCCCGGCGGCGCGCGCGCGGGGCCGGCTACCCGAACGGCGGCCGGCCCCGTCTCTGAGGCGTTGGGTGGGCGTCCCGCCATCTCGCGGGGCGCCCCCTTGTGGATGTGATCTGTGCAACAGTCGGCGAGGCCGATTTCGTGAGAACATCCGCTACAGGAGCACTGGATCCGTCGCAAGGCAGACTGCGGGTGAAGGTTCCGGTGCGCTGGAATGATTGAAGAACGATCTGCGAGGCGAGTGTCATGGAAGCCGTGTCCTCTGGAATGAATCCGGTCTCCCGCGAAGTCATGCGACCGACAGAGCTGCGTCAGGCGGCGACCGTCGAGCGCGAGCAGCAGGCCGCGCGCGCGCAGGAGGGGGCACGCGACCCTTCTGCGAGCCAGGCCGCGCAGCCGAGTGCGGTGGTCACCCTGAGCGCGACCGCGCGTGGCGAGGGCGTGGCGCAGCCGCCTGCGCAGGGCGGCTCGGCCGAGGCGCGTGCGATCGAGCAGGCGCGTGCCGCGGCGGCCAATGGCGACGTGCGGAGCAACTACTCCGCGCAGCGTGCGCTGGCCTCGTACGAGGCGATGTCGCAGGTGGGCGCCAACAATGCCGCCGCGCGTCCGAGCCAGCCTGAACAACCGACGGCGCCGGGCCAGCGCGAGCCGGGCGTGTTGCGTACCTGAGTCCCGGCAGCGGTGCGCGAGCCCGCTGAGGGCTGACGATCATGTCCATACAGGGTCTCGGTTCATCCGCCTCCACCGCCTCCTGGCTCGGCGCGCAACTCTCGCGCGAGCAGGCACGGCGCAGCGCCGAACAGCTCGAGGCAAAGGCGGCCGCGCTCTCCGCGGAGGCCGCGAGCGCGCGCGACGAGGCGGATACTGCCCAGCGTCGCGCCGACGAACTCCAGACACAGGCGGGGCAGGCACGAACCCGCGCGGAGATCGGCAAGCAGGCGGTGGCCTCGGTACGCGGCATGGACCGGGCGGCGCAGACCGTTTCGGCGGCGGTTGGCCGGGTTGCCGACGCGGCCGAGGCGGGGGCTTCCCAGAGCGTCGCGCCGCAGGAATCCAGCGGGATCTCCGCGTCCCCCGCATCCTCGAGCCTGTACACCTCCACGGCCGGTGTCCGATCCGCGCTGAGCGTCCAGCCGGGGCAGATCGTCGACCTGAAGGTGTGAGGCGCGCCCGGCGTGCGGAATGCCGCCGGGTTCTCGCTCAGGTTCCGTCCCGCGTCGCGGAAGATTTCTCCACGAGCTCCGGATACTCCTGCCGTACCGTGTCACCGTCGTGGCGCCAGGCTGCGCAGCCACCGACGAAGCCGACCGCGCGGCGGTCGGTCCATTTTCGCGGGTCCGGCTCGGCGGCGAACTGGCGGGCGATCAGCGTCGGCCAGATCGCCTGGGTGTAGGTGTTGCCGACCTGCACCAGCAGGTCGGTGAGATGGGTGCAGCCTTCCACGCCGCCCACGCGCTCGCGGACGTCGCGCATGAAGCCCGCGCCGATCTGCAATCCGATCAGCCGGCGATAGGCGGCCTGGCTGTCGGGGCAGGCCGCCCAGGGCACCGTCTGCATCCGCGTCCCGATGTCGTGGATCACCGCGTCGTCGTCGATCAGCACGGCGATCGTGATGTCGTGGAGCGACTGTCCGGGACGGACCATCGGGCGTGAACGGAAGGGCATGTCCTCACCCTTCTCGTCGATCACCGTCGCTTCGATCTCCCACAGCCCGTCGCGGCGCCGATAGGCTTCGCACACGATGCGTCGCGTATGCACCCGTTCCCGTTCGCTGCTCCCCAGCATGTCCATCACCCCTGTCCGCTCCCACCGTCGTGGTCTGTCCGCCGCGGCGCCTATACTGGCGAGGCCCGGCGGTGGACGATAACAACAGATGGAGGCGCTTGAAAAGATGGATATCGAACAATTCATGCAGGGGTACAAGAAGGCCTGGGAAGAGCGCGACGAGCTTCAGTTCTGCGCCCTGTTCGCGGCCGACGGCGAATACCACAATACCCCCTTCGCGGAGCAGCGCGGCCATGCGCAACTCGCTGCCTACTGGCAGCGCGTGAAGCTGCAGGAGGATGTGGAGGTGCGCTACGAGATCCTCGCCAGCACGCCTGCGGGCGGCATCGCGCACTGGCATGTCACCTATCAGGTGGCCTCCGAGGAGCTGTTCCGCATCTGGGTGCAATCGACCGGCACCAACCTGGTCGCGCGCAAGGCGGGCGATCCGCTGCCGCGGATGGTGCTCGACGGCGTGTTGAAGGCGGAATTCGACGGCGGCTTGTGCACGCGCTGCGACATCTGGTGGCACAGCATGCCGATGCAGGAGTGAGTGCTGCGGAGGCGGGTTTCAATCTCGCCGCGGGGCTGGCTCATAGCCTCGCGCACTGACCTCCTTGTTCCCCCGCACGCGATTGCCGTCCAGCACGGAAACCTGGCGGGCACCTTCGGCCCGGACGCCGCCTTCGACCCTGACGCCACGAGCGCGCAGGTCTTGCCGGGGCAACGGCCGCTTCCAGGAGCCGGTCGCGGGGCGAGGCTAGAATGCAGGCCCCAAGGCTTCCCTGGTGCCGCCATGCACAAGACCCTCACCGCCTTCGCCACCGCGAACACGCCGCCCGGCTTCGATTTCCCCCGCCCCGAGCGCCTGGTCGAGGGCAATCCGCAGCGCGTCACCTGGAACCACTTCGAGCGCGACGGCATGTCCGCGGGGCTATGGGGCTGCGAGCCGGGCGCGTGGCGGATCGAGTTCGCCGACGACACCGACGAGTTCTTCCACGTGCTCTCCGGGCGCATCCGCATCACCGACGAGGGTGGGCTGGCGCGCGAGTTCGGGCCGGGCGAGGCGTGCGTGATTCCAGCCGGCTTCAAGGGCGTGTTCGAGGTGCTGGAGACGGTGATGAAGCACTATGTGTTCGTGAAGCGCGGGGAGATGCGCTGAGCGCTGAGCGGTCCGCAGCGCCCGGAGACGTCCGCCTGCCATTCCCCGGCACGCCGTTTCATGCGTTCCGATGGTCGAGGAGCCGCTTCTTCAGCGCCATGTGTTCGCGCAGGACCTGGCCGTAGGCCACCTGCAGATCGGCCACGACGCGATCGAGCAAGGACAGCGCGTCGGTCCGTTTCGCGGCGCTCGGCCGCTCGGCGGCGAAGATCGCGCTCAGGCCGGCGAGCGTGCAGCTTCGTGCGGCGTTGGGAATGGGGCGGGCGCCGTCGAGGAGCGCCTTGCGCATGAATTCCGAGCCTCGGGTGTACTCGATGATCTTCGTGATGAAGCCGCCCAACAGGGGGTCCTTGCGGGAGTCCTGCAGGGCCTCGAGCTTCAGGCGCAGCTGCGCCCAGAACAGCATGTCCTCGCCGATCCTCGTCAACACGGGATGATGCCCGTCGACCGGGAGGCTCGCGTCGGCAACCAGGTCTCGATAGCGCTGGAAGCATTCGAGGTAGTTCTGGTGCACCTTCTCGAAGTCGTCGAGCGCGGGAGCGACGAAGTCCTCGTAGAGCCGTTGCTCGGAGTGCTGGCGCTGCTCGACCAGCCGGATGCATTCGCCGACCATCCTGCCCACCAGTTCGACGAGCGCGTCGGGCCCGCCCCGCGCGGACGTCGACCCCTGCAGCGCCTCGCTCCCGAGCCGCGCGACGGCGACGCTGACCGCGGCCGCCAGTTCGTCGGTCGTCCTGAAGAAGCTCACCATGCGATCGCGGCAAAGCTCCGTGCGCAGGGATTCGATGCGCTCGATGTCGCGGTCCATGAGCTTTCGCGACCATGGTGCGTCCTCGTGCAGCAGGAACAGCAGGCAGGGCTTGTGGCAGCGCTCGGCCTGGCGGAACTCGAGCTCGGTGATGGAGCGCTCCTGCTGCGGCGGGATGTAGCCGTAGCTCCACGCGAAGAGCCCGATGTAGAGGTCGGACGCGGCCACGTCGGCGAGGCACTGGTCGAGGGGGCGCTGGTCGGAGGACACGTAGTCCTCCATCGCCACCACGTCGTGCCCCATCTTGCGCAACACCCGGTAGACCGCCGCGCGTGCCTCGGCGAGATCCTTGTAGGTCGAGGACAGGTAGATCTTTGCCATGCGTCGCCTCCTGGGGATGTGCGCCACGCGTCCCCGGCGCGCGCGTTTGGATTGCCGGGGGGCGAGGGCCGATCAGTCCAGCATAGTCGGGGCGCGCTGCGTGCGCGAGCGGCCTGTTTGCCGCGCCCTGATCCGGCTGGGCCTGCTTGTCGGGCTGTTCACTCCCCGCCATGCACCGCGGCGAACTTGCGCTCCATTTCGCGCCGCATGGCCCGGCGCACTTCCGCCGCGGCGAAGCGCCGGCGTTCGTCGGGCGTCTGCGGCGACAGCGCCGGCACCTTGGTCGGTCGGCCTTCGTCGTCCACCGCGATCATCGTGAAGAAGCAGCTATTGACGTGACGCACGACCTTGGCGCGGATGTCCTCTGCGACGACCTTGATGCCGACCTCCATCGACGAGTTGCCGGTGTGGTTGACCGAGGCGAGGAAGGTGACCAGTTCACCGACCTGGATGGGCTGGCGGAACATCACCTGGTCGACGCTGAGCGTGACCACGTAGTGCCCGGCGTAGCGGCTGGCGCAGGCATAGGCGACCTGGTCGAGCAGCTTGAGGATGGCGCCGCCGTGGACCTTGCCCGAGAAGTTCGCGGTGTCGGGCGTCATCAGGACGGTCATGGTGAGCTGGTGGGCGGGGAGGTCCATGGCGGTGTCTCGGGGTGCTGGACGAGGGGGCTGCGTTCGGGACGATCGGAGGCCGGGCGGCCGGGGAGGGAAACGCCGTGTGAATGCCGGGTTGGGCGGTGAAGTGTCACCCTCGGTGATCGGGTGCGCAAGCCTGGCGTGCGCCGCGTCGCGATGCGTGCCCGCGGGCTGCGCCCGGCGGTGGTCATAGCATGCGATGCCGGCCGCCTGGCTGGCCGTGCGGGCCGCCCGCCGCCTTGCCGATCACCGGATCTCGGGTCTAGGCTGCAGAAGCCATCCCGGAGGTCGCTGCCATGCTTCGAACCTTTTTGCCGCTTGCCCTCGGGCTCTGCCTGTCCGCGGTCGCCCTTGCGCAGGCACGCGCGCCCATCCCGAGCGTGGTGCTCGATCACATGAACGATCTCGACCGGCGCTGCGTCGCCGCGGGCGGACGCGCGGGCGAGGGGCGTTTCGTCGTCGCGCAGGATTTCACCGGCGATGGCCGGCTCGACTATCTGCTGTCCGAGGGCGATTATCACTGTGTCGGCCGGCCTGGCCTGTTCCGCAGGGGCGGCGTGGCGCGGGTGGATCTCTTCGTCGTCGATGCGCGCAATGCGGCGCGCCGCGTGTATTCCGACCAGCTCATCGGCTATCGCGTGCTCGCCGGCCAGCCGGCCAAGGTGCAGGTCGCACGCCAGGGGGCGGCGTGCGGGGCGGGCAGCACTGCGCGCACGCAGTGCGCCGCGCAACTGGCATGGAACGGAAATGGCTTTGGCGAGGCGGTTGCGGTGAGCGATGCGAAGGCGCCGTCTGCGATCGCCGCGGCAGGATCGCCCGCCACGCCGTCAGGGTCGGAGGCCGCCAATGCGGGGGCCGGCGCGATTGCCGCGGCGGCTGCGGGTTCAACCCCCGTTGCCCTGGTGGTGGGGCCCGAGGCGCGCCCGCGTTTCCTGGCCGACTGCCGGCAGACCTATGTGTCGCGCAGCGCCGATGCGGCGCGGTGGGCCGATGAGCAGTGCGTGGCGGACTGGGGCAAGATCGAGGCCAGCGCCGCGGTGACCGATGCCCTGCTGGCCGCCTTGTCCGCGACGCCGGGCGAGGTCGTGGCGCTGGCCGCCCTGCGCCAGCGCCTCGCCGGAGTGCGCTGGGCCGCGAGGCCGGGCGGGCGCGGGCTGTCGGCCAGCGGGCGGCTGGGCGAATTCGAGGTGTCGGTCACCGGCTCGCCTGCGGCGAAGACGCTCGGCGTGAACTGGAGCGAGGTCGGCGCCGAGCCGCCCTACGACATCGTCGGCGCGATGCGGGCGCGTGGCGTCACGCTGACCGAGCTCGCCTGCGAGGAGTTCGGCAGCGGCGAGTGGCAGCGGGTGTTCGCGGGCCATGCGCCGGGCCGTGCGCCGTTCCGGCTCGAGCTCGGCCAGCGCGTGGCGCCGTTCGCGAACTCCAATTCCTACTACGGCGCCACGATCGACCTGTCCGGCCGGGTGCCCGCGCCGTCGGCGGCGCGGCAGACATGCGCCAACCCGAGCAACATGATCCTGTAGGCGTGGACCCGCTGCGGTCCTGATGTCTGCCCTTCACGAAAGCCCGCCCGCGCGCGGCCTGCTGCCGCTTCCGGCGGTGGCGCGCGGGCGGGCTAAGGCGCCGACCCCGCACCCATCCGGTACGCGCTCGGCGCCACCCCCGTCCACTCCCGGAACGCGCGCGCAAAGCTCTTCTCGCTGTTGAACCCCACCGCGGCGCCGATCTGCTTGACCGGCTTCGTCGTCTGCAGCAGCAGCTTCACCGCGTGCTCGCGGCGCGCCTCGTTCTTCAGCCGCTGCAAGGACACGCCTTCCTCCTTCAACTGCCGGTGCAGGGTGCGCACCGAGGTGTTGAGCTGGGCGGCGACGTCTTCCGCGGTGTGCGCGGCGGCGGGATGGGCGGCCAGGAGCTGGGCGACGCTATGCACCAGCAGGCGGTCGCGACGGTATTGCAGCACGGTGAGCGGCAGCGCGCGCTGCAGCATGGTCTGCAGGGCCTTCTCGTCGCGCCGCACCGGCAGCGCGAGGTAGCGCGCGTCGAAGGCGATGCTGGCGGATTCCGCGGAGAAGCGCGCCGGGCCGGCGAAGAGGTAGGCGTAGGCGTCGGCGTGGGCCGGCGCGGGGAAGGGGAAGGCGGCCTCGATGAGTGCGATGCGCGAATCCACCACCCAGCAGGCGTAGCCGAGCAGGTAGCGCAGGGTGCTGACGAGACAGAACTCGCGCAGCTCGCCGAGCGCGGCGTGCTCCGTCACGTGGATCGTGGCCGTGCCGCCGCGCTGCGCGAGCGCGAAGACGATGTCTTCGGTGAGCAGGCGGTGGTGGCGGCACCAGCGCTTGAGCGCCACCTCCAGCGTCGGCGAGCCGAGCGAGGCGCGGCACAGCATGCCGTAGCTGCCCCAGGGCAGCCGGCGCGAGAACCAGCCCAGCGCCTCGTCGTCGAGTTCCTGCATCGCCACGCCCGAGAGCAGCTCCATCTGCGCGGCGGTGACGCGCGCGGAGGAGTCGTCCAGCAAGGCAGGCGGAATCTGCGCCTGCGCCAGCGCGCTGGCCGGATCCATGCCCCGCAGCCGATACCCGGCAGCGATCGCGCGGATGAAGGCGATCGGCGTGGCGGCGCGGCCGCGGGTGAGCTCGGCAGGCGAAGGGGCGAGGATCTTCATGTGCCCGAATGCTATCCCGCGTGGCACGAATTGCAACCTCGATGGCACTCGTCGGGCACGCAGGACGACTAATCTCGCTCCATCCGCGGGCAGGCGACGTCCATAATGGATTTCCCGCGTGGGTCCGCCACGCCTTGCCCGCTGTGCCAGGACAACCTCGAGAAGGAGACACCCCATGAACGTGCCCAGCCTGAACTTCAACCTCGGCGAGACCATCGACGCCCTGCGCGACACCCTGCAGGCGTTCTGCGCCGCGGAGATCGCGCCGCGCGCGGCCGAGATCGACCGCGCGAACGAGTTCCCCGCCGACCTGTGGAAGAAGCTCGGCGACCTCGGCGTGCACGGCATGACGGTGAGCGAGGAGTACGGCGGCACCGACATGGGCTACCTCGCCCACATCGTCGCGATGGAGGAGATCTCGCGCGCCTCGGCCTCGGTGGGCCTCTCGTACGGCGCGCACTCCAACCTGTGCATCAACCAGATCCGCCGCAACGGCACCGAGGCGCAGAAGCAGAAGTACCTGCCCAAGCTGATCTCGGGCGATCACGTCGGCGCGCTGGCGATGTCCGAGCCCAACGCCGGCTCCGACGTGGTGTCGATGAAGCTGCGCGCCGACCGCAAGGGCGACCGCTTCATCCTCAACGGCAGCAAGATGTGGATCACCAACGGCGGCGACGCCGACACGCTGGTGGTCTATGCCAAGACCGACGTCGCCGCCGGGCCGAAGGGCATCACCGCCTTCATCATCGAGAAGGGGATGAAGGGCTTTTCCCACGGCACCCACCTCGACAAGCTCGGCATGCGCGGCTCCAACACCTTCCCGCTGTTCTTCGACGACGTCGAGGTGCCGGTGGAGAACGTGCTCGGTGGCGAGGCCAACATCGGCCGCGGCGTGCAGGTGCTGATGAGCGGCCTGGACTACGAGCGCGCGGTGCTCTCCGGCGGCCCGCTCGGCATCATGGCGGCTTGCATGGATGCGGTCGTGCCCTATCTGCACGAGCGCAAGCAGTTCGACACCCCGATCGGCGAGTTCCAGCTCATGCAGGGCAAGGTCGCCGACCTGTATTCGACCTGGAGCGCCTGCCGCGCCTACGCCTACGCCGTGGGCCAGGCCTGCGACCGCAGCGACCACGCGCGCAGCCTGCGCAAGGACGCCGCCGGCGTCATCCTGTACACCGCGGAGAAGGCCACCTGGATGGCTGGCGAGGCGATCCAGACCCTGGGCGGCGTGGGCTACACCAACGAATATTCGGTGGGACGCCTCTGGCGCGATGCCAAGCTCTACGAGATCGGCGCCGGCACCAGCGAGATCCGCCGCATGCTGATCGGCCGTGAGCTGTTCTCCGAGACCCGTTGAGCGGAGCCACCCCCATGAGCGTGATCAAATCCGGCATCAATACCCGCAGCGCCGACTTCCAGTCCAACGCCGCCGCCATGCGCGGCCTGGTCGGTGACCTGCGCGCCAAGGCCGCCGAGGTCAGCCTCGGCGGCGGCGAGGCGGCGCGCGCCAAGCACACCGCGCGCGGAAAGCTGCTGCCGCGCGACCGCGTCGGCCACCTGCTCGACCCTGGCACGGCCTTCCTCGAGATCGGCCAGAGGGCGGCCTACGGCATGTACGACAACGACGCGCCCAGCGCCGGCGTGATCGCCGGCATCGGCCGTGTGCAGGGCATCGAGTGCATGATCGTGGCCAACGACGCCACCGTGAAGGGCGGCAGCTACTTCCCGATGACGGTGAAGAAGCACCTGCGCGCGCAGGAGATCGCCCAGGCCAACCGCCTGCCCTGCATCTATCTGGTCGATTCGGGCGGCGCCAACCTGCCGACGCAGGACGAGGTCTTCCCCGACCGCGACCACTTCGGCCGCATCTTCTTCAACCAGGCCAACATGTCGGCCCAGGGCATCCCGCAGATCGCGGTGGTGATGGGCTCGTGCACCGCCGGCGGGGCCTACGTGCCGGCGATGTCGGACGAGGCGGTCATCGTCAAGAACCAGGGCACGATCTTCCTCGGCGGCCCGCCGCTGGTGAAGGCGGCCACCGGCGAGGTGGTGAGCGCCGAGGATCTCGGCGGCGGCGACGTGCACACGCGCATCTCGGGCGTGGCCGACTACCTCGCCGAGAACGACAGCCACGCGCTCCACATCGCGCGCCGCATCGTCTCCAATCTCAACCAGCGCAAGGAGGTCGAGCTGGCGCTCGCCGACAGCGAGGAGCCCGCCTACGAC
>JAEUNQ010000243.1 GCA_016790365.1 Thauera sp.
GGCAGCAGCGATACGAAGAACTGCAACGCGAGCGCAGCATCGCTGCACTCAAACGCCGAGCCACCGCGCTCGGGTTCCAGATCAACCCCATCGGGGCAGCCGCATGAAAACCGCCCCGGCTAGTTTTGTTTCTTGAGAGTCGGGGGGTGAGGGAAGGGACAAGCCTTGCGGGGAACTGGGCAGACCATGATGCGCTGCAACAGTTCCATCGTTGCTGGATGTCGGGATGAGACTGGCAGCGACAAGCTTATATCAGATTTAAATTATATTCGTTCGTCAGATGGTGATGCAGGCCGCAAGAAGTCGGCTCAAGCCGGCGCCCATGCGGCCGTAAGGAAGAGATGTAGAGGGTGCATGTCCGCATGCTGTCCGTCGTCCGCTCGAACCCGAGAACAAACATGGTCCGTTTTTCCGATACTCCCATATGGTTGCGCCTGACGGGCGTGATCTGGCTGATGATGGTGATCGCGTTCGGCAGCATGATCGTCTGGGAAACCAGGGTGAACCGCGACATGGCGATCGAGCAGGCGAAGGACTTCGCCGGCACGGTCAACGAGATGACCATGGCGGGCCTCACCGGAATGATGATCACCGGCACGGTGGCGCAACGCGACGTGTTCCTCGACCAGATCAAGGAGCTCAGCGTGGTGCAGGACCTCGAGGTGATCCGCGGCGAGGTGGTGAGCCGGGTGTTCGGAGCCGGCGGCGCGCTCGACGCGGCGCGCGATGCCGACGAGCGCCTGGCCCTGGTCGAGGGGCGCAGCACGATGCGGGTCGAGCACGACGCCGAGCATGGCGAGCACCTGCGCGTGGTGATCCCCTCGCTGGCCTCGTCCGACTGGCTCGGCAAGGACTGCATCGCCTGCCACCAGGTGGCGCAAGGCACGCCGCTCGGCGCGGTGTCGATGCGGATCTCGCTCGACAAGGCCAACGCCGCGGTCCGCGCGTTCCGCGACCAGAGCGCGATGTTCGCCGCGCTGGTGTCGATCCCGCTGATCCTGTTCATCTACCTCTTCATCACCCGCTTCGTCACCCGTCCGCTCGATGGCCTCAACCAGGGCCTGGGCCGGATCGCCGAGGGCGGTG
This sequence comes from Thauera sp., assembly GCA_016790365.1. Taxonomy (GTDB): domain Bacteria; phylum Pseudomonadota; class Gammaproteobacteria; order Burkholderiales; family Rhodocyclaceae; genus Thauera. The sequence continues at coordinate 1,087 of JAEUNQ010000243.1, forward strand.
GCGACCTGCGCCTGCAGCTGCCGGTGCGTGGCCGCGACGAGATCGGCCGCAGCGCAAGCACCTTCAACGACATGATGGGCACGCTCGGCGGGCTGGTGCGCCAGGTCGGCGACTCGGCGAGCGCGGTGACCGAGGCGGCGAGCCGGCTTGCCGCCGATGCCCAGGCGGTTGCCGAGAGCTCGCAGCGCCAGAACGAGAGTTCGGTGGGCGCGGCCAGCGCGGTGGACGAGATGGTCGACAGCATCTCCTCGATCGCCGAGCATGCCGAGGTGGTGCGTGAGCGCTCGCACGACAGCCTGGAACGCTCGCGCGAGGGCCAGCGCAGCCTAGAGCGCCTGGTCGACGAAGTCGGCGAGGTCGAGGCTGCGGTGCGCCAGATGGCCGATGCGGTGGTCGCCTTCGTGGATTCGACCCAGGCGATCTCGCGGATGACCAGCGAGGTGCGCGAGATCGCCGAGCAGACCAACCTGCTCGCGCTCAACGCCGCGATCGAGGCCGCGCGCGCCGGCGAGCAGGGGCGCGGGTTCGCGGTGGTGGCCGACGAGGTGCGCAAGCTGGCGGAGAAGTCTGCGCGCTCGGCGGGCGAGATCGACCAGATCACCCGCGAGGTGAGCCGGCGCTCGAGCTCGGTGCGCGGTGCGCTCGACGATGGCCTCGGTCACCTCGCCTCCAGCCGGCAGATGGCCGATGCGGTGATGCAGGTGCTGAGCACGGCGAATTCGCTCGTGGTCGAGGTCGGCGAGGGTCTGGATCGCATCGCCGGCGCCACCGGTGCGCAGCGCAACGCGAGCGAGTCGGTTACCGCACGCATCGGCGAGATCGCCGGGATGGCGCGCAGCAACAACGATGCGCTCGCGCACACCGTGCGTTCGGCGCGCGAGCTCGGCGAGCTCGCCGTGCGCCTGCAGGAGTCGGTGTCGCGCTTCCGCTTCTGAGCGCGCTCGCGCCGGTGGATGTGCAAAGGGCGGGAACCGTCGCCGGTCCCGCCCTTTTTCGATCGTGCCCTTCAGGCGGAGGCGATCACTCCAGGCGCACCGGCACGAAGATGCGCGCCTCGCCGCGCTGGATCAGCAGGGCGAAGCGCTTGCCCGCGCGCTCGAGCTGCGCGCGCAGGTCGGTCACGCTCAGCACCGGCTGGTTGTTGATCGCCAGGATCACGTCGCCGCGCTGCAGGCCGGCGCGGGCGGCGGCACCGTCGGTGCCCTCCACCATCACCCCGCCGCGCAGCTGCAGGCGGGCGGTCTCTTCCGCAGTGAGCGCGCGCGCGCTGAGCCCGAACTGCTCGCCGAGGCGCTCCACCTGGCTGGGTACCGGTGCGCTGCCCGCCACGGTTTCGGCCTTGAGCTCGTCCAGGGTGGCGGCGACCTCGCGGCTGCGACCGTCGCGCCAGAGCTCGAGCTTGACGCGGGTGCCCGGGCGCTTCTCGCCGATCACGCGCGGCAGCTCGGCCGAGTCCTCGATGCGGCGGCCATCGACCGCGAGCACCACGTCGCCCGCCTGCAGTCCGGCCTTGTCCGCGGCGCTGCCCGGCTCGACGCTGGCGACGAGCGCGCCGCGCGGGTCGGTGAGGCCGAAGGATTGCGCAAGGTCCTTGTCGACGTTCTGGATGGCGATGCCCAGCCGCCCGCGCTGCACGCGGCCATGGCTGACGAGCTGGTCCTTGATGTTCATCGCGACGTCGATCGGGATCGCGAACGAGATCCCCATGAAGCCGCCCGAGCGCGAGTAGATCTGCGAATTGATGCCGACCACCTCGCCGGCGAGGTTGAACAGCGGACCGCCGGAGTTGCCCGGGTTGATCGCCACGTCGGTCTGGATGAAGGGCACGTAGGTCTCGTCGGGCAGGCGGCGTGCCTTGGCCGAGATGATGCCGGCGGTGACGGTGTTGTCGAAGCCGAAGGGCGACCCCATCGCCACCACCCATTCACCTACGCGGGCCTGGTCGGGGTTGCCGATCTTCACCGCGGGCAGGCCGGTGGCATCGAGCTTGAGCAGGGCGACGTCGGTGCGGCGGTCGATGCCGACCACCTTGGCCTTGAACTCGCGCTTGTCGATCAGGGTGACCGTGACCTCGGAGAGCTCGGCGTCCCCATCCTCGCCGGCGACGACGTGAGCGTTGGTCAGAACGTAGCCGTCCTGGCTGACGATGAAGCCCGAGCCGATGCCCTGGCGCGCGCGCGGTCCCATGCCGGGCTGGCCGGGGAAGCCCGGCATCGGCACGCCGAAGCGGCGCAGAAAGTCGTAGAAGGGGTCGTTGGCGAAGGGGTTCTCGCCCGCGGTTCCCTGCGCCGCGCGCTGCACCACGCGGATGTTGACCACCGCCGGTCCGACCTGCTCGACCAGGTCGCCGAAGTCGGGCAGGCCGAAGCGGTTCGGCGAAACCATCGACGGGGCGGCAGCCTGGGCGTGCGCGGCGGGCAGCGCCGAGGCCTGGGGGAAGATCGTGCCGAGCGCGAGGGCGACGGCGGTGACGGTCAGGAGTTTTCGCATGTCGTTGAGCATCCTTGTTCGGCAACGAAGGGAGTTTGCGCCGGGATCCCGGCGAGCACCTGACGTGGACGCGACCGGGCGCGCGCCGTTCCCGAAGAAACCTGCATTTTCACATCGGGTCGGGTAAGCCGCGCTTCAAGAGGGCAGGTTCAGAACGTCGTCTCCAGTGCCAGCCAGACCTGGCGGCTGACCTGGTTGACCGGCCGACCGAACTCCGCCTGGAATTGCAGGGGCCGGTTGGCGAGTTCCTGATGGCGGCCGAGCAGGTTGATGCCGGTCACGCGGATCTCGACCGGGTGATCGAGCAGCCTCAGGCTGCGCGCGATGCTCCAGTCCAGCGTGGTGTAGGACGGCACCGTGTAGTCGTAGCCGGGAACGTAGCTGAAGCCGGCGTCGATCGGCCCCATGCGCAGAACGCTCAGCATCGAGCGCCACGCTCCGGCCCGCTGCAGCCAGCTCAGGCTGGCGCTGTACGGGGCGACGTTGCGGCGGATGCGCGGCTCGTCGATATCGCGGTCGATCAGGCTGTGGGACAGGATGAACTCGCTTCCGAGCCAGGGCTTGAGGTGGAGCTGGTATTCGATGCCGTTCAGCTGCAAGCGGCCCTCGTGGTTCTCCCACCAGGTGCTGCCCAGGCTGCGCGAGATCGCCTCGGGGAGCTTGCCTTCGATCGGCCATTCCGCGGGAACGGGACTGCGCACGATCATGTCCGTGATGCGCTCGCGGAACAGGCGTACGTCCAGCGTGCTGCGGCTGTCGCCGAACACGCCGAGCATGCCGATCTCGCTGGCATCGATGCGCTGGGGGCGCAGGTCGGGATTGGGGAATTGGCGGCGCTGGACCAGTTCCCCCTTGTCGTCGGTGATCCGTATGTCGACGTTGCGTTCGAAAAGGTCCGGCTGTCGCCATGCCCGCGAGTGGCCGATGCGCCAGGTGAGCTGCGGGGAGGCCTGCCAGTTGAGGAACACGCGTGGCGCGAGACGCGCCTCGTCGCCGCGCAACTGCTCCAGCATGCCGCCGAGGTTCCACAGCAGGTCGGTGCCCGTTCGCAACTCCAGATTGGCGAACAGGCGGTGTTCGTCACGCGCGTGGCTGCGGCGCTCGTGATACCAGAAGGGCGAGTCGTGCTCGATGCGCTTCCATTCCGCCCCCCACATCAGGCGGGTACTCTCGTCGAGGCGCTCGCGCCGCTCGAGCTCGAGGTTGTGCTGGACGAAGGTGGCACTGTTGCCTACGGTGCCGCGCAGGCGTTCGGGGAAGGCTCTCGACAGGACTCCGCTGTTTGTCGCGGAATCGTAGCGCCAGAGATCCTCGCGACTCTGCCGGCTCCAGTAGGCCGAGACCCGTATCGCGTCGTCCTCGGGGCCACGGCGCCACCACAGGTGCAAGGATCGGTTGGTATCGTTCCCATTGCGCAGCGCAGCCATGTCGAATATCGAGCCCGCGTATCCGAGCTCGTGCGTGCTCTCTGCGATGCCTGCGTTGATGACGACTTCGTCGCCTCCGTCCAGCCGAAGGTCGGCACGCAGGTTCAGGACGTCGGTCCTGCGACCGTCGTGCAGGTCGGCAAAGCCATCGTCCTGTTCATGATGCGCACTGATGCGCAGGCTGAGGGGACCGCTTTGCGAGGCGTGCCGCAGGCTCGCGTCCCGGATGCCCGGCTGGCCTGCCGAGAGCTTGAGACGGGTGCCGGGCTGGCGGCTGGCGTCGTCGGTGATGATGTTGACGATGCCGAGGAAGGCATTCGAGCCGTAGGCAGCCGAGTTGGAGCCGCGGACCACCTCGATGCGTTCGATGTCGCCCGGCAGCGCGCGCTCGGCGCTGGCGGCGAAGGAAGGGGCGAGCGATGCGCGTCCGTCGACCAGGAGCTGCATCTGCATCGGGGAGTCCATGCCGAGGCCGTGGTAGGTCACCCACTGCAGGTTGCCGCGCTCCTGGCCGACCTGGAAGCCCGGGACCAGCCGAAGCACGCGCGCGAGCTCGCGATAGCCGGTGGCTGCGATCAGGTCGGCGTCGATGACGGTGACCGCGCCCGGGCTGTCCTGCAGCGGCTGGGCGAGGCGCGAGGCGCTCAACACGATCGGCAGGGGCTGGAAGAAGGTTTCTTCGGACGCTGCTCCGGCAGCGCTGGCGGCCAGCAGCGGCAGCACTGCGAATGCGATACGGTGGGGGTGTCGTGGCATCGGAAGCGGTCGGGAGCGCTGGACCGCGAAGTATACCGAGTCGTCTTCGAGGCGCGCAGCAAAGGAAAGACGGGGTAACATCGAAAAACGCCGATTACGGGTTTCACCCCCTCCCGCGTGTCGAAGCCATGACCCTGACCGATCTACGTTATCTCGTCGCGCTCGCCCACGAGCGTCATTTCGGCCGTGCCGCCGAGAAGTGCCACGTCTCCCAGCCCACGCTCTCGGTAGCCGTGAAGAAGGTCGAGGAGGAACTCGGCATCCAGCTGTTCGAGCGCAGCGCCTCCGAGGTCAAGATCACCGAGACCGGCCGGCGCATCGTCGCCCAGGCCGAGCGCGTGCTGATGGAGGCGAGCCAGATCCAGGAGATCGCCGCCGCGGGCAAGGACCCGCTCGCGGGCCCGCTGCGTGTTGGCGTGATCTACACCATCGGGCCCTACCTGCTGCCGCGGCTGATCCCGCGCGTGCATCAGCTCGCACCGAAGATGCCGCTGATCATCCAGGAGAATTTCACCGCCCGCCTGGCCGAGGCGCTCAAGCGCGGCGAGCTCGACGTCATCGTCATCAGCCTGCCCTTCGACGAGGCGGGAATAGTGGCGCAGCCGGTGTATGACGAGCCTTTCCGCGTGCTGATGCCGGCCGACCATCCGTGGAACGCGGAACGCGAGATCGACCCCCAGCATCTCGCCGACGACCAGCTGCTGCTGCTCGGCGCCGGCAACTGCTTCCGCGATCAGGTGCTGGAGGTGTGCCCGAGCTGCCGCAACATCGGCGGACTCCAGCGTACCCTCGAGGGAAGCTCGCTCGAGACCATCCGCCACATGGTGGCCACCGGGCTGGGGGTGACCGTGCTGCCGAGCTCGGCCGCCGACGAGATGGCGACGCAGAATTCGCTGGTCGCGGTGCGGCCGTTCTCCGAGCCGGAGCCCTCGCGTCGCGTCGCGCTCGCATGGCGGGTCACGTATCCGCGCAACGGGGCGATCGACGTGTTGCGGGCGGCGATCCTCGACAGTGCCCTGCCCGGTGTGCGTCCGGTGGGTCGCGCGATGCCGCCCGGGCAGGTGTCGAGGGCGGATCCATCATGAAAATCGTTGATCGGAACCATCGAAGCAATCGGTTTGATCAATGCATCGGTCAGGCGCTAAGATGAAGCGCACATCCCTGCGGGCCGCGTGAAGCCTGCCATATTCAGGAGAACCAGCATGGAAATCGATATCGGCATCAAGGAAAAGGATCGCGCCAAGATCGCGGAGGGCCTGTCGCGCCTGCTCGCCGACAGCTACACCTTGTACCTGACCACGCACAACTTCCACTGGAACGTGACGGGGCCGATGTTCAACACCCTGCATCTGATGTTCGAGACGCAGTACAACGAGCTCGCGCTCGCGGTGGATGAGATCGCCGAACGCATCCGCGCGCTCGGTTTCCCGGCGCCCGGCACCTACAAGGAATTCCAGAAGCTCACCAGCATGACCGAGCCGGAAGGCGTGCCGAGCGCGCAGGAGATGATCCGCCTGCTGGTGCAGGGCCAGGAAGCGGTCGTCAAGACCGCACGCAGCATCGCTCCGGTCGCCGACAAGGCGAGCGACGAGCCCACGCTCGACCTGCTGACCCAGCGCATGCAGGTGCATGAGAAGACCGCGTGGATGCTGCGCAGCCTGCTCGAGGGCTGAGCGCCGGATCCCCGCTTGCAGGAGCGCCGTGAGGCATTGGGCGCTCGTGCCGGGCGCGTGAGCGGCTTTACCCGCCGCATTCGCGCCTTGCGGCGCTCCTACAAGAAAACAGCACGCTCTTCAGTCGCCGTGGGAGTACCGACGGACGCGAATGCTGCGTCGGTTTCCTGTAGGAGCGCCGCAAGGCGCGAACGCGGCCGTGGAGCCGCGATGGACGTGTGGGCGGAACCGCCCTACCCCGCCTTGCCCGCGTTCAGCCGCTTGACCGCGTTGACGAAGCGCGACAGCGACTCCGACAGCACGCCGCGCGGGATCATCACCTCGATCAGCTGGAAGCGTCCGCGCGTGGCGATCGCCTTGTCGAGTGCGGCCTTCAGCTCGGCGCGCGTGCGCACGCGCACGCCGTCTCCCCCCATTCCCGCGGCCATCTGCGCGAAGCCCCAGTCGTCGAGGTCGTTGAAGCCCGACTCGGGCTGGAAGGTGCGCAGCATCTCCCAGCTCGCGTTGTTGAACAGCAGCACGATCGGATCCCAGCCGTAGCGCCGGCAGTTGCCGAGCTCCCAGCCGGTCATCTGGAAGGCGCCGTCGCCGACCAGGATCAGCGGCCGCTGCCCGGTGGCCGCCTGCACGCCGAGGCCGGCGGGCACGCCGAAGCCCATGGTCGCGTAGTAGCCGGGCGCGACCAGTGCGGTGTGCTCGATGTCCATCGCGGTGAACAGGCAGTCACCCATGTCGGAGGCGATCGGCAGCTTGCCGTGCGCCGCCATCAGGTCGTTCACCGCGCAGGCGATGTCGGCGGGCGCGATCGTCGCTTCGTCCGCCTGCAGCCCATGCGGAAAGGCGGGGCGGTCCACGCTGAAGTGCGTCTCGGCCGGCGGTACCTGCGCGAGCAGGCCGTCGACCAGAGCGTCGAGCGGGATGTCGGCATAGGTGTGGTAGCCCATCGTGACGCGCGCTTCGAGCGCCTGGATGGTGTGGCGCAGGTCGATGTGCTTGCCCGAAACGGCGAAGTTGGTGTCGGAGATGATCACCCCGACCAGGAACAGGCCGTCGGAATCCTCCACCAGGGCGCTCACCTCGGGCAGGCCGGCGAGCCCCATGTAGGTGCCCATCAGCGGGGCGTCGTGGTCCGCGAGCAGGCCGCGGCCCATGAAGCTGGTCACCACCGGGATGCCGAGCCGGCGCGAGAGTTCGGCGACCTTGTCCTCGAGGCCGAAGCGGCGCACCTCGATACCGGCCATCAGCACGGGCGCGCGGGCCGCCCGGAGGCGTCCGAGGATCTCGTCCACGCAGGCCGCGAGCGCATCCGCATCGACCGCGCGCGGCGCCTCGCGCAGCACCGGCGCGCACGGGCGGGCGACCATGTCGCGCGGGATCTCGATGTACACCGGCAGCGAATTGCGCACGCAGCTGCCGAGCACGCGTGCGATGTCGGCCGGTGCGCGCGCGGCGTCGTCGAGCCGCACCTGGTCGCAGGTGATCTCCTGGAAGATGCGGAACTGCGAGTCCAGCGTCTTGGCCTGGTGGTGCAGCAGCAGGCCGGACTGCGACTCGCCCAGCCCCGGTCCGCCGGAGAGGACGACCAGCGGCGACTTCTCGGCATAGGCGGCGGCGACCGCGTTGACCATGTTGAGTGCGCCGGCGCCGTAGGTGACCGCCGCCACCCCGATGCCGCCCTGGACGCGCGCGGCGGCGTCGGCGGCGAAGCCCACGCCGGGCTCGTGCGACAGGGTGTGCAGCGGCAGGATGCCGGTCTGCTCGATGATGCGGAAATACGGCAGGGCGAAGTCGCCCGGGATGCCGAAGATCTGGCGTGCGCCGTGGTCCACCAGCGCGTGCAATAGCGATTCGGTCAGGTTCATGCTCGTCTCCCCCTCGTTGTGGTGAGGACGATTATGGGCGGGCTGCCCCGCACCGTGTTCGCATCATGGGGGTATAAACTCCTCCGATACGCACGTTTCGCGCATAAAGAGGCCTGAAAATGAGTACCCTGAGCATAGACCGTCACGATCTCGCGCTTCTCGATGCCTTGCAGCGCAGTGGCGACGCGACCAACGCCTTGCTTGGCGAAGCCGTGCACCTGTCCGCCTCGCAGGTCGGTCGCCGCCTGCAGCGCCTGCAGGAGGCCGGGCTGATCACCGGCTACACGGCGCTGCTCGACCCCGCCGCGCTCGGGCTCGACGTGATCGCGTTCGCCCACGTGGTACTCGAACGCCATGGCGGCGTGCGCACCGAGGCCTTCGAGGAGGGCGTGGCGGCGCTGCCCGAGGTGCTGGAGTGCTTCTCGGTGAGCGGCAACGCGGACTACGTGCTGCGCATCGTCGCACCCGACCTCGCCGCCTTCTCCGAGCTGATGATGAAGCGGGTGCTGCGCCTGCCCGGCATCGCCAACATCAAGACCGACATCGTGCTCGGCAAGGTCAAGCAGACCCACGTGCTGCCGCTCGAGCACATCGCCCGCCCGAGCCGGCCCCGCCGCGGCGTACGCTACACCGCGGGCTGAGGCGCTCCTGCGAGAAGCGCCGCGGACGGCAGCGGGACGGTTTCCGCAGGCGCCCCGGCAGGTGCCAAAGCGGCGGACGCACACGCACGGACGGTGCCGGGCGCGGGAAAAGAACCGCCCACACCGCGTGGCTCCGCGGTGTGGGCGGGAGAGTGCTGCAACCCGAATCCGGATCAGCGCAGGTCGAAGCGGTCCGCGTTCATCACCTTGGTCCAGGCGACGACGAAGTCGCGCACGAACTTCTCCCGGTTGTCGTCCTGGGCATACACCTCGGCGTAGGCGCGCAGGATCGAGTTGGAGCCGAACACCAGATCGACGCGGGTCGCGGTCCACTTCTTCGCGCCACTCTTGCGCTCGACGATGTCGTAGCTGTTGCGCCCGGTGGGCTTCCAGCTGTAGCGCATGTCGGTCAGATTGACGAAGAAGTCGTTGGTCAGCGCACCGACGCGGTCGGTGAACACGCCGTGCCCGCTGCCGCCGTAGTTGGTGCCGAGCACCCGCATGCCGCCGATCAGCACGGTCATCTCGGGGGCGGTGAGGCCGAGCAGCTGGGCACGGTCGAGCAGCATCTCCTCGGGCTGGACCACGTAATCCTTCTTCTGCCAGTTGCGGAAGCCGTCATGCACCGGCTCCAGCACCTCGAAGGACTCGACGTCGGTCTGCGCCTGGCTGGCATCGCCGCGGCCCGGGGCGAACGGCACCTCGACATTGAAGCCGGCGGCCTTGATCGCCTGCTCCAGGCCGACATTGCCGCCGAGCACGATCACGTCCGCGACGCTGGCACCGGTCTCCGCGGCGATCTTCTCGTACGCCGCCAGCACCCTGGCGAGTCGCGCCGGCTCGTTGCCTTCCCAGTCCTTCTGCGGGGCGAGGCGGATGCGCGCGCCGTTGGCGCCGCCGCGGTAGTCCGAGCCACGGAAGGTGCGCGCGCTGTCCCAGGCGGTGGCGACCAGGTCGCCCACCGACAGGCCGGCGGCGGCGATCTTCGCCTTCGCCGCGGCAACGTCGTAGCTCTTGTTGCCGGCGGGCACCGGATCTTGCCAGATGAGATCTTCGGCGGGCACGTCGGGGCCGAGGTAGCGCGCCTTCGGGCCCATGTCGCGGTGGGTCAGCTTGAACCAGGCGCGCGCGAAGACCTCCTCGAAGTAGGCCTGGTCGTTGCGGAAGCGCTCCGCAATCTTGCGGTAGGCCGGGTCGAACTTCAGCGCCATGTCGGCGTCGGTCATCATCGGCTTGCAGCGGATCGACGGGTCTTCCACGTCCACCGGCATGTCTTCCTCGGCGATGTTGACCGGTTCCCACTGCCACGCGCCGGCGGGCGACTTCTGCAGCCACCAGTCGTGCTTGAACAGCATGTCGAAGTAGCCGTTGTCCCACTGCGTCGGCTTGGCGGTCCACGCGCCCTCGATGCCGCTGGTCACGGTGTCGCGGCCGATGCCGCGGGTGGTGTGGTTCATCCAGCCGAAGCCTTGCTCCTCGAGGTCCGCACCCTCGGGCGCGGGGCCGAGCAGGGCGGCGCTGCCGTTGCCGTGGGCCTTGCCGACGGTGTGCCCGCCGGCGGTGAGCGCCACGGTCTCCTCGTCGTTCATCGCCATGCGGGCGAAGGTCACGCGCATGTCGTGCGCGGTCTTGAACGGGTCGGGCTTGCCGTCGACACCCTCGGGGTTGACATAGATCAGGCCCATCATCACCGCAGCGAGCGGGTTCTCGAGGTCGCGCTGGCCGGAGTAGCGCGAACCCTCGCTGCCGCTGGGGGCCAGCCATTCCTTCTCGGAGCCCCAGTAGATGTCCTTCTCGGGATGCCAGATGTCCTCGCGACCGAAGGCGAAGCCGAAGGTCTTGAAGCCCATCGACTCGTAGGCCATGTTGCCGGCGAGGATGATGAGGTCGGCCCAGCTGATCTTGTTGCCGTACTTGCGCTTGATCGGCCACAGCAGGCGGCGGGCCTTGTCGAGGTTGCCGTTGTCCGGCCAGGAGTTCAGCGGCGCGAAGCGCTGGTTGCCGGTGCCCGCGCCACCGCGGCCGTCGGCGATGCGGTAGGTGCCCGCGGCGTGCCAGGCCATGCGGATCATCAGACCGCCATAGTGACCCCAGTCGGCCGGCCACCAGTCCTGGCTGTCCGTCATCAGGGCCTTGAGGTCGTTCTTGAGCGCGTCGACGTCGAGCTTCTTGAGCTCCTCGCGATAGTCGAAACCTGCTCCCAGCGGGTTGGACTTGCTGTCGTGCTGGTGGAGGATGTCCAGGTTCAGCGCCTTGGGCCACCAGGCCATCACCGAGTCCTTGGCGGAGGTGTTGCCACCATGCATGACCGGGCACTTCCCTGCGCTGCTCGTGCTGTTCTCGCTCATCTCATTCTCCCTCTTTGACTGTGACGCAAACTGTTCGCGAAGGGCGGTCGCACCTCGCAGGAAGCCTCTCCCGCCCTTGGCCCGCGATCGCGGACGCAGGCTGGAAGCGGCCGAAAACCGCTGCTGACAGACTCAGACTAGCAAAGATCGATCGCTTTGGAAGCAATGGGAAGGATTGATGGAGACTATCCGCTTTGGTTGCGGTGCACAATGAAATCTATCCGGAGAGCCCACAGGGCGCGCGTGTCCCGGATAACGCCCTTGCCCGTTCCTGGACTGTCATTTTCCTGCAACCACTCCGCACCGCTCGATGCAGGAAGTGCGAGAATCGCGCCCCACCCCGGCAGGCACGAGCTGTCGGCAGGGTCGAAAAGACAACAGACACCATCGAGGAAAACAACATGTCGAAGAAGTTGGCAGGCTTGATCGTTCTTGGGCTCGCGAGCGCGACGCCCGCATTCGCCGCCGGACAGGCCGAGGCGAAGGGCTTCGTGGAAGACAGCGCGCTGAACGTGCTGCTGCGCAACGCGTACATCAATCGCGATTACAAGAGCGGCAGTGACGACAAGGCTGAATGGGGCCAGGGCGTGATCGCGAACTTCGAGTCGGGCTACACGCAAGGCACGGTCGGCTTCGGCATCGACGCCTTCGCGGCCTACGGCCTGCGCCTCGACAGCAGCCGCCGCCGTGCCGGTGCAGGTGGCATCGACTTCTTCTACCGCGACCCGACCACCCACGAGGTTGAGCGCGACGTCGCCAAACTCGGCGCCTCGCTGAAGGTGCGTCTGTCGAACACCGTGCTCGCCTATGGCGACCTCCGCCCGTCGCTGCCCGTCCTCAACCACGATGACTCCCGCCTGCTCCCCGAGAGCTTCACCGGCACCATGCTCACCTCGAAGGAGATCGAGGGCCTGGAATTCAATGTCGGCACCTTCCACGCCCAGTC
>JAEUNQ010000276.1 GCA_016790365.1 Thauera sp.
TTCCGCGGCCCGCACGAGTTCCGCAACTACACGCTGCTAGAGCTCCCGCACCACGGCGCGCTGGTGGGCTACGCCGCGGCCGACCGCGACTACGCCACCACCATCGTGCGCAACTTCCTGTACTCGGCACTGATGGTGCACGTGTGGGACGGCCTGCAGCAGTCGGCCGACCCCAGCCTCGCCGCGATCGCCGCCAAGTCGCTGAAGGAAACCAGCTACCACCTGCACCACTCGCGTGACTGGCTGGTGCGCATGGGCGACGGCACCGAGGAGTCGCACGCCCGCGCGCAGGCGGCGGTGAACCACCTGATGCCCTACACCGAGGAGTTCTGGACCACCAGCCCGGCCGAAGGCGCCGCGGTGGCGGCCAAGATCGGCATCGACGTGTGGGCGCTGCGCCCGGCCTGGGATGCGCTGGTCAACGACGCGCTGGCCGAAGCCACCCTGACCCGCCCGAACTTCCACGGCTACGTGACCGAGGGCAAGATCGGCCTGCACTCCGAGCACCTGAGCTACCTGCTCGGCGAGATGCAGGGCCTGGCCCGCGCACACCCGGGCGCCACCTGGTAAGGACGAAGGCCATGAGCAGCGTCGTGGACAAGGTCTGGGCCACCCTCGAGCACCTGACGGATCCCGAGATCCCGGTGGTGACCCTGCGCGAGCTGGGCATCCTGCGGGACGTGCGGGAGACGGCGGAGGGCATCGAGGTCGTCATCACCCCGACCTACAGCGGCTGTCCCGCCATGGGACAGATCGAGGACGACGTGCGCGCGAGCCTGGAACAGGCCGGCATCGCGGCGCGGGTGATCACCCAGCTCGCGCCGGCCTGGACGACCGACTGGATGAGCGACGAGGCCAAGGAAAAGCTGCGCGCCTACGGCATCGCCCCGCCCCACCGCAGCTGCGGCGGCGGTGGCGGTGGCGGTGGCGACGTCAGCGTGCTGAAGTTCGTGCGCCGGCAGCCGACCGAGCCGGTCGCCTGTCCGCAGTGCGGCTCCACCCACACCGTCGTCACCTCCGAGTTCGGTTCCACGGCTTGCAAGGCGCTCTACAAGTGCCTCGACTGCCAGGAGCCCTTCGACTACTTCAAACCCTATTAAGAACCGGAGCCCAGACGCCATGTCAGCCCCCCGTTTCCAAGAACTCGCCGTCAAGCGCGTGAGCCCCGAGGCCGCCGGCGCGGTGGCGATCACCTTCGCCATCCCCGAGGCCGAGCGCGAGCGCTTCGCCTTCGAGCCGGGCCAGTTCCTCACCCTGCGCGCCACCATCGAGGGCCAGGACGTGCGCCGCAACTATTCGATCAGCAGCCCGCGCAGCCGTCTCGCCCGCGACGGCGAGCTCGAGATCGGCATCCGCCCGGTGGAAGGCGGCCTGTTCTCGAACTGGGCCACGCGCGCCCTCAAGGCCGGCGACACGATCCAGGTGATGCCGCCCGACGGCCGCTTCGTGGTCAAGAAGAAGCGCGCCATCCACCGCGTCGGCTTCGCCGCCGGCTCGGGCATCACGCCCATCCTGTCGATCGCCGCGAGCACGCTGGAAGAACAGCCGGACTCCAAGTTCACGCTGATCTATGGCAATCGCCGCATGTCGACGGTGATGTTCAACGAGGACCTGCAGGACCTCAAGGACCGCTACCGCGACCGCCTGACCATGATCCACGTGCTGTCGCGCCAGGCCCAGGAAGTGGACCTGCTGCAGGGCCGCATCGACGGCCCCAAGGTGCGCGCGATCATCGACGCCCTGCTGCCGGTAGGCAGCATGGACGAGGTCTTCATCTGCGGCCCCGACGAGATGATCACCGCCACCGAGACCGCGCTGGTCGAGGCCGGCGTGCCCGCCGACCGCATCCGCACCGAGCGCTTCACCGCCAACCTGCCCGCCGGCGCCCACCCGGTCGGCGCCTCCAGCACCGCGGAGGCGGTCGCCGCCGCGACCAAGGACATCACCATGGTCCTGGTGCTCGACGGCAAGGAGCACGAGATCGCGATCGGCCCCGACGAGCATCTGCTCGACGCCGGCCTCAACGCCGGTCTCGACCTGCCCTTCTCGTGCAAGGCGGGCGTGTGCTGCACCTGCCGCGCCAAGGTGACCGAGGGCGAAGTCGTGATGGACAAGAACTTCACCCTCGAGGCCGACGAGGTCGCGCAGGGCTACGTGCTGAGCTGCCAGGCGCGCGCCACCACCAAGCGCCTGAAGATCAGCTTCGACGAGCGCTGAGACGGCCTGCGGACCGACGACGTCCGCACGGCCGTGACCGCTTCGGACGGCCGTCTCGACGGCCGTTTTCATTGACGGAGGGGAGCACCGCCGCGCTCCCCTGCCGAAGCGCATTGCCGAATCCGTGGCGGCCTGCTATTCGTTCAGACTCCATCCACACTTTCCAGCGCGCAGATCATGGCCGGCTCACACGCTCTCGGCACCGCCTTCGAACCGTCCTCGATCGCCGTCATCGGCGCATCCGACGCTCCCGGCTCGGTGGGCCGGGTCATCTTCCGCAATCTGCTGGAGGGCGGCTATCGCGGCGCGCTGTACGCGGTCAACCCGAAATACGACAGCATCCAGGACCACCCCTGCCATCGCTCAGTGGAAGACATCGGCCGACCGGTCGATCTCGCCATCATCGCCACCCCCGCGCGCATCCTGCACACCATCGTCGCCCAGTGCGGGCGCAGCGGCGTGCGTAACGCGGTCATCGTCAGCGCCAGCGGCAACGCGCTCGAGCGCCGCATCATCGAGACGGCGCGCGAGAGCCGGCTGCGCCTGATCGGCCCGGGCAGCCTGGGCATCGCCCGCCCGGGCAGCGGGATCAATGCCGCGCTCACCCGCATCGCGGTCAAGCCCGGCGAGATCGCCCTGGTCTCGCAGTCCGGCGCGATGTGCTCGGTCGTGCTCGACTGGGCCTTGACCAACGACGTGGGCTTCTCGTCGGTGATCTCGCTCGGCGGCACGGTGGACATCGACTACGGTGAGACGCTGGAGTACCTGATCCACGACGCGCAGACGCGCTACATCCTGCTGTACGTGGATCACATCCGCAACGCGCGGCGCTTCATGAGCGCGCTGCGCTCGGCTGCGCGCGTCAAGCCGATCATCCTGCTCAAGGCCGGCCGTCACGGACGCGACGACAACAACGCGCCCGAGGTGGATAACACCGGGCTCGCCGACGTGATCTTCGACGCGGCGATGCGGCGCGCGGGCGTGGTGCGCGTACAGAACATCGACCAGCTCTTTTTCGCCGCCAAGGCCTTGTCCTGCGGCTTTCGGCCGCGCGAGGACAGCCTCGCCATCATCTCCAACGGCAGCGGCCCGGCCGACCTCGCCGCCGACCGCGCCAAGGACCTCGGCACGGCGCTCGTCAGCCTGGGCTCGGCGACGGTCGCCACGCTCGAGCGCCTCGGTGGTCGTGAGCGGCGCTCGCACAACCCGCTCGATCTCGGCGGCGACGCCAGCGCGAAGCTCTACCGCGACGCCATCCTCGCGCTGGCCGAGGACGCCGCGGTGTCCAACCTGCTGGTGATCCTGTCGCCGCACGCGCTCGTCGATCCGGTCGAGGTGGCGCAGGACATCATCGACCTCGCCGCCCACGTGCGGCTCCAGCTGTGCTGCTGCTGGATGGGCGGCGGCCAGGTCGCGGAGGCCCGCACGCTGCTCGCCCAGGCCGGGCTGCCGGTGTTCAGCTCGCCCGAGGCGGCGATCGAGCTGTTCCACAACATCTCGCGCTTCCACCACAGCCAGACCCTGCTGCTGCAGACCGCCGGCGGCGGCAGCGCCACCGCGTATCGCCGCACGGGTGGCGCGCGCGTGCTGATCGAGACCCTGCTCAACCAGCGCCGCCACACCCTGTCGGCGATGGAGTCCAAGGCGCTGCTGCGCAGCTTCGGCATCCCGGTCACGCACACCACCGTGGCCCGCGACGCCACCGAGGCCTTGTTCGTCGCCGAGCAGACGGGCTTTCCGGTGGCCTTGAAGGTCGACGCGCCGGAACTCGCGAGCAAGTCGGAGTCCGGCGGCGTGCGGCTCAACCTCAACACCACCGAGGCGGTGTGGAGCGCCTACCACGACATCTTCGAGACGGTGCGCCAGCGCCACCCCGAGGCCCGGATCAACGGTGTGTCGATCGAGCCCTACCTGTACCGCCCGCAGTCGCGCGCATTCAGCATCCAGGTGCATCGCGACGCGATCTTCGGGCCGGTGATCAGCCTCGGCGCGCAGGACGCCTCCGCCCCGCGCACCTTCGCGCTGCCGCCGCTGAACGCGGTGCTGGCCCGCGACCTCATCGACTCGGCCATCCCGACCGCCGCACAGGGCCCGCGCAGCCAGGTCGGCGCGCTCAACCGCGTGGCCATCGAGCAGGTGCTGGTGTCGGTGTCGGACCTCGTGTGCGAGCTGCCCTGGGTGCGCGAGCTCGCGATCGACCCCCTCTTCATCGACGCCGACGGCGCCATCGTGGCCGATGCCCGCGTGGTCATCGACCAGGGCCTTCCCGCCGGCAGCGACCGCTACGCGCACATGGCGATCCACCCCTATCCGCTGCACCTGATCCAGGACTGGAAGGTCGGCGACGGCAGGCCGGTGCGCACGCGCCCGGTGCGCCCCGAGGACGCCAAGGTGCTGCTCGCCTTCTTCGACGCGCTGAGTCCCGAGACGCGCTTCATGCGCTTCATGGAAGAGCTGAACGAGCTCAGCCCGGCGATGGTGGCGCGCTTCACCCAGATCGACTACGACTGCGAGATGGCGCTGATCGCCACCACCACCACGGACAAGGGGGCCGAGCTGATGATCGGCATCGCGCGCTACGCGCTCGCCGCCGACGGCGAGTCGGTCGAGTTCGCCCTCGTCGTCTCCGACGACTGGCAGCGCCATGGCCTGGGCCGCCGCCTCATGGGCGCCCTCATCGAGGTCGCCCGCAACAAGGGCTACCGCAACATCTTCGGCGACGTGCTGGGCAACAACGCCAAGATGCTGCGGCTGATGCACAGCCTGGGCTTCCTGGTGCAGCCCCACCCCGAGGAGAGCTCCCTGCGCCGGGTGGTGAAGGTGCTGCACGGCAACTAGTACGACGGCAGCGGCGGAACCGTCCGCTCAAAAATCGCCCCAGCGCGCCTGCAGCGCCGCCACGGCGGCGAGGCCAGCCGTCTCGGTGCGCAGCACGCGCGGGCCCAGTCCCACCCGCCGGCAACCGGCAGCGTCGAAGGCGGCCAGCTCGCCCTCGCTCCAGCCCCCCTCCGGACCGACCAGCAGGTGCACCACGTCCTTCGGCTCGGGTTCATCCGCAAAGCCCTTGGCGCCGCCCGGCGCGAGCACGTAATTGAGCGCGTCACGATGCGTGCCCAGCCAATGCACGAGCGGCTGCAGGGGCAGGATCTCGGGGATGCGGTTGCGCCCGCACTGCTCGCAGGCCGCCACCGCGACCTGCTGCCAGTGCGCCACGCGCTTGTCGGCCCGTTCGCCCGCGAGGCGCAGCACGGAGCGCTCGGCCTGCACCGGCTGCACGGCATGCGCGCCCAGCTCCACCGCCTTCTGCACCACCCAGTCCATCTTGTCGCCCGACGCCAGCGCCTGCACCAGCACGATGCGCAGCGGCGACTCGCGCTCGACCGTGCGCGCCTCGCCAAGCTGCGCGAACACCGCCTTGCCGCGCACCGCCAGGCGCGCCTCGACCTCGCCGCCGCCGCCGTCGAACAGCACCACCACCTCGCCATCGCGCAGGCGCAACACGCGCAGCGCATGGTGGGCGAGCGCCTCGGGGAGCGCGACCTCGCCGCCCGCGGGCAGGCGATCCGGAAAGTGGAATCGTGAAATCATCGTAAGATTATAGGCCCTGCCCTCCCTCCGCCCGCCGGCAAGGAGCCCGTCATGCCCACCGCCGCCCACCGCCTCGCCCGTGCCCGCGCCCTCGAATCGATGGTGCGCGACATCGCACGCGCCGAGATCCTCCCGCGCTATCTCAAGTCCGCGCGCAACCGCAAGGCGGACGGCTCGCTGTTCACCGAGGCCGACATGGCCTCGCAGCAGCGCTTCAGCGAGGCCCTGCCCGCCTTCCTGCCCGGCGCCGTGCTCGGCGAGGAGATGACCGCGGCCGAGCAGGCGGCGCTGTGGCGGGACGGCGCACGCGGCCTGTGGTGCATCGACCCGATCGACGGCACCACCAACTTCGCCAACGGCATCCCCCTGTTCGCGGTGTCGATCGCCTACCTGATCGAACACGAGCCGGTGATCGGCGTGGTGTACAACCCGATCACCGATGAATCCTTCTACGCCGCCCGCGGCGCCGGCGCCTTCCTCAACGGCGCCGAGCTGCCGCTGCGGGCGGGCGCCACCGAGCTGCGCGACGCCGTCGCCGGGGTGGACTTCAAGCGCATCAGCCACCACCTCGGCGACGAGCTCGCGGTGCGTCCGCCCTACTACTCGCAGCGCAATTTCGGCTCCAGCGCCCTCGAATGGTGCTTCGTCGCCGCCGGCCGGCTCGACGTCTACCTGCACGGCGGGCAGATGCTGTGGGACTACGCCGCCGGCCGCCTGATCCTCGCCGAAGCCGGCGGCATCGCCGAGGCGCTCGACGGCGGCGTGCTGATGTCCGGCCCGGCGAT
>JAEUNQ010000366.1 GCA_016790365.1 Thauera sp.
CGGCGTGGCGGTGCGCCACCGCGACGAGCTCGACGCGGTGCAGCGCGAGCTGCGCACGGCACCGGCGGTCACCGCCATCATTTACGACCAGACCTGCGCCGCCGAGAAGCGCCGCCGCCGCAAGCGCGGCAAGTTCCCCGACCCGGCCAGGCGGGTGGTGATCAACGACCTGGTGTGCGAGGGCTGCGGCGACTGCAGCGACAAGTCGAACTGCATGTCGGTGGGCGCGGTCGAGACCGAGTTCGGCCGCAAGCGCTTCATCGACCAGAGCTCGTGCAACAAGGACTACTCCTGCGTGAAGGGCTTCTGCCCGAGCTTCGTCACCGTCGAGGGCGGCGCGCTGCGCAAGGGCAAGGCGAGCAGCGCCGCCGCGCTCGGCCGCCTCGCCCAGGCGCTGCCCGAGCCGCAACTGCCGGACACCGCCGCGCCCTGGGGCATCCTCATCACCGGCGTCGGCGGCACCGGCGTGGTGACCATCGGCGCGCTGCTCGGCATGGCCGCGCACCTGGAGGGCAAGGGCATCTCGGTGCTCGACATGGCGGGGCTGGCGCAGAAGGGCGGCGCGGTGTGGTCGCACGTGCGCATCGCCGACCGCCAGGCGCAGCTCCACGCCGCGCGCGTCGCCGCCGGCGAGGCCGACGCGGTGATCGGCTGCGACCTGGTGGTGGCGGCCAGCGACGAGTCGCTCGCCAAGATGCAGCACGGCCGCACCCGCGTTCTCATCAACCGCGACCAGACCAACACCAGCGAGTTCGTGCGCGGCTTCGCGGCGCAGGCGCGCAGCGGCGACGTGCTCGCCAACCCCGACCCGCAGTTCCCGGCCGCGGCGATGGAGGCGCAGATCGTCGACGCCGTCGGTGCCGACAAGGCCGAGTTCCTCGACGCCACCGCGCTCGCCACCGAGCTGCTCGGCGACTCGATCGCCACCAACCTGTTCATGCTCGGCTTCGCCTGGCAGCGCGGCCTGGTGCCGCTATCGCGGCAGGCGATCGAGCGCGCGATCGAGATCAACGGCACCGCGATCGAGGCCAACAAGGCCGCCTTGCTGTGGGGGCGCCGCGCCGCGGTCGACCTGCGTGCGGTGCGCGAGGCCGCCAGGCCCCGCTTCGGCACGCCCGCGCACCACCACCTGTCGACCAGCGTCGACGAGCTGATCGTGCGCCGCAAGGCGCAGCTGACCGACTACCAAAACGCCGCCTACGCCGCGCGCTACACGCGCCTGGTCGAGCGCGTGCGCGCCGCCGAGGCCGGGGTGGCCCCCGGCATCCAGCTGCTGACCGAGGCGGTCGCGCGCGGCTATCACAAGCTGCTCGCCTACAAGGACGAGTACGAGGTCGCGCGGCTCTACACCGACAGCGATTTCCTGAAGCGCGTCGAGGAGCAGTTCGAGGGCGACTACAAGCTCGTCTTCCACCTCGCGCCGCCGATGCTGGCCGACAAGGACCCACAGACCGGCGAGCTGAAGAAGAAGGCCTACGGCTCCTGGATGCTGAAGGCGATGCGCGTGCTGGCGAAGTTCCGCCACCTGCGCGGCTCGAAGCTCGACCCCTTCGCGCGCAGCCACGACCGCAAGCTCGACCGCGAGCTGATCGCCGACTACGAGCACCTGGTGGACGAGATCGTCGTCAATCTGGACAGCAGCAACCACGAGGCCGCGATCGAGCTGGCGGCGCTCCCCGAGCAGATCCGCGGCTACGGCCACGTGCGCGAGCGCTACCTCGCCGGTGCCCGCAAGCGCCAGGCCGTGCTGCTGGAGGACTTCCGCCAGCGCCGCGCGCCGAGCACGCCCTTGGCGACCAAGGCGCGCAGGACGATCGCGATCATCCCGGGCTGATTCGCGGGCAAGCCCGCTCCCACGGTAGCGGGAAATCGGGGTCTGTCCCCAGTTTTACCCTCGCCACCCGACCTGCGCGCCACGAGCGACGCCGGCGGGTCGGCTCACACCCACGTTCCCACAAGGAAGGAGACACAGCATGGCCGTATTTTCCCTGAGCGACTTCGCCGACCACGAGCAGGTGGTCTTCGTCAGCGACGACAAGAGCGGACTGAAGGCGATCATCGCCGTCCACAATTCCAACCTCGGC
>JAEUNQ010000001.1 GCA_016790365.1 Thauera sp.
TTCGACCAGCACTTCGGCCTGCGCGACTACGACGTCACCACCGGCCACGCCACCCTGTACTGGCACACCGGCTGGGAGAACACGCTGGTCAAGCTCAGCGCCGGCCAGTACCTCGCCGGCGACCGCGGCGTCACCGTGGACATCGCGCGCCAGTTCGACAACGGCGTCAAGATGGGCGTCTTCGCCACCAAGACGGACGTCTCCGCCGAGGAGTTCGGCGAGGGCAGCTTCGACAAGGGCATCTACCTCAGCATCCCCTTCGACGCCATGCTCCCCTTCTCCAGTGCACGCACGGCCGACATCATCTGGCGCCCGCTCACCCGCGACGGCGGCGCCATGCTGTCGCGCACGCTCAACCTCTTCGACCTCACCCGCCTGCGCGACCGCCGTGTCGGCCGCTACGCCCCCTCCGGCTCGCAGGCCTGGCTGGCGCTGGGCGACGACAGCGAGGACGGCCGCTCGATCTGGGGCGAGCTCGGCCACACCGGCGGCTGGCTCGCCGACAAGATCTTCTCGCGCGAGGCCGTCCGCCCCCTGCTGCTGGGCGCCGGACTCACCGGCCTCTCGGCCACGCTCGACCGCCCCCTCGCCGACTGGGCGAATGAAAACCAGGGCGGCAACTGGGACAGCCTCGGCAAGGCCGCCAGCCTCATCCCCTTCGGCCTCGCCGCTGGCGCCGGCGCGCTGTGGATGGGTCTCGCCGACGACACCGCCAGCGCCACCGCCCGCACCAGCCTGCTCGCCGCCGGGTGGACGCTCGGCGCCCAGCTCGCCACCAAGTACACCGTCAACCGCGCCCGCCCCGAAGCCGGCCTCGGCCCGCACGAATTCCGCGGCCCTGGCAGCGGCGGCTCGGACTCCAGCTTTCCGTCGATTCACATGGGTGTAGCGTTCGCACTCGCCACCCCCTTTGCACAAAAGTATGATGCGCCGTGGCTGTATGGTCTCGCCGCCGCCACCGGCTTCGGCCGCATCCAGGAGCGCCAGCACTTCTTCTCGGACGTGGTTGCCGGCAGCCTGATGGGCTATGGCATCGCGTCACTGCTGGTGGACGAACAGCGCAGCCGCAACGGGCCGGCGATCACCCTCGGGGCCGATCGCAGCCTGCAGGCGCACTGGAAGTTTTAACCGGCGAGGTCCCCCTCCTTTGGACACCAATACCGATTCGGTCACATCACGCCACTCGTTGCCCCCCCCTGTAGGAGCGACGCAAGTCGCGATGCAAGGCTGACACCGCACGCCCCAAAGAAAAGCAAGCCCCATGACCCGCTACGAACAACTCCTGCAAGAACTCCCCAAAGCCCCCAAGGCCTGGCTCATCACCGGCGTTGCGGGCTTCATCGGCTCGAACCTGCTCGAAGCCCTGCTCAAGCTCGACCAACAGGTGGTTGGCTTGGACAACTTCGCGACCGGCCACCAGCGCAATCTCGACGAGGTCCGCGCCTCCGTCACGCCCGAGCAATGGGCCCGCTTCGCCTTCATCGAAGGCGATATCCGCCAACTCGACGACTGCCGCCGGGCATGCGAGCGGGTCGACTACGTCCTTCACCAAGCCGCGCTCGGCTCGGTGCCACGCAGCCTCGCAGACCCGATCACCAGCAACGCAACCAACATCGACGGCTTCCTCAACATGCTGGTTGCCGCGCGCGACGAGGGCGTGAAGAGCTTCGTATACGCGGCCAGCAGTTCGACCTACGGTGACCACCCAAGCCTGCCCAAGGTGGAAGACACCATCGGCAAGCCGCTGTCGCCCTATGCGGTCACAAAGTATGTCAACGAGCTCTACGCCGACGTGTTCGCCCGTAGCTATGGCTTCACGACCATCGGCCTGCGCTATTTCAACGTGTTCGGAAAGCGGCAGGACCCGAATGGCGCCTACGCGGCCGTGATCCCGAAGTGGACCGCCGCCATGATCCGGAGCGAAGACGTCCAGATCAACGGCGACGGCGAAACCAGCCGCGACTTCTGCTTCGTGGACAACGCTGTGCAGGCCAACCTGCTTGCCGCCACCACTCGCGATGAAGCCGCTCGAAACCAGATCTACAACGTTGCGGTCGGTGACCGAACCAGTCTCAACGAACTGTTCTCCACCCTGCGGCAAGCACTATTAGAAAACGGCGTTCGCCACGAGCGCTCCCCGATGTATCGCGATTATCGCGTGGGAGACGTCCGCCATTCACAAGCCGACATCGGCAGGGCACAACGCCTGCTCGGCTATGCACCTAGCCACTCCGTCCTTGCCGGCATCCAGAGCGCCATGCCGTGGTACATCCGCTTCACTGCAGGCCGCCCCCCTTCAGACGGCTCCGACCCCGGGGCCGCCACTGTTGGTCTAAAGCTCCGGGCCAGCCAGGACGCCGAAGCTCCATGAACGGCATCATCCTGGCAGACACTCCAGCAAGCGCCGCTGCCCGATCACCAAAGGCGTGTCGAAGCAACTGCTGGGCGCCTCGAAAACCTCCGCCTCGCCCGCCCTTGGTAAAATTACGACGTCCTGAACCCCGCAGCCTGCACCGATGAAACCACGCACCGCCATCAAGACTGACCTGTTCGCTGACGAACATCACCGCAAGAAGCTCGACTCGCTGGGCGACCCGCTGGCCGACATCGAGTCGCACATCGACTTTGCGGCGCTGGCCGCCGAGGTCGATCGGGTCGCACCGCGCACGGTCAGCGCGCAAGGCGGCCGTCCGCCTTACCCGACGGAGACGATGGTTCGGATCCTGGTGCTCAAGCGCCTGTA
>JAEUNQ010000011.1 GCA_016790365.1 Thauera sp.
GTGGAGCAGGTGCTGGCGGGCAAGCCGATCACCATCACCGACCCGAGCATGACGCGCTTCATGATGACGCTGGCCGATGCGGTGGATCTGGTGCTGTATGCCTTCGAGCACGGCAACAACGGCGACATCTTCGTGCAGAAGGCGCCGGCCGCGACCATCGAGACGCTGGCGCGCGCGGTGACCGGGCTGATGGGCAAGCCCGCGCACGCGGTGAACATCATCGGCACCCGCCATGGCGAGAAGCTCTACGAGGCGCTGCTGAGTCGCGAGGAGCGCGCCTGCGCCGAGGACATGGGCGACTACTTCCGCGTGCCGGCCGATGGGCGCGACCTCAACTACGGCAAGTTCGTGGACCAGGGCGAGGCGAAGCTGACGCAGACCACGCACGGTGAGGACTACAACTCGCACAACACCACGCGGCTGGACGTGGACGGCATGACGCAGCTGCTGCTGAAGCTCGAGGGCATGCAGCGCATCGCCCGCGGCGAAACGACCACCGTCGAGGAGTGCTGAGGCGATGAAGGTCCTGATCACCGGCGCCGGCGGCTTCGTCGGCAAGAACCTGCAGCAGCACCTGGCCGAGCGCAAGGACGTGGAGGTGGTGTGCTTCACCCGCGCCAACACCGCGGCCGAGCTGCCGCGCCTGCTCGAAGGGGTGGAGTTCGTCTTCCACCTGGCCGGGGTGAACCGGCCGCAAGACCCGCAGGAGTTCGTCACCGGCAACGCCGACCTGACCGCCGCGCTGGTCGAGGCGGTCGAGGGCGAGATGCGCGCGCGCAGTCGCAAGATCGCCATCGTGTGCAGCTCGTCCACCCAGGCGGCCCGCGACAACCCTTACGGCGCCAGCAAACGCGCGGCCGAGGATGTGCTGCGCGCTTTTGCGGCGCGCACCGGCGCGGCAGCGCACGTCTTCCGCCTGCCCAACGTGTTCGGCAAGTGGTGCCGGCCGAACTACAACTCGGCGGTGGCCACCTTCTGCCACAACATCGCCCGTGGGCTGCCGATCCAGATCAACGACCCGGCCGCGCCGGTGACGCTGGTGTATGTGGACGACGTGGTCGAGCGCTTCATCCAGCTCATGGACGGCGCCGATGCGGCGGTGGATGCCGAAGGCTTTGCCACGGTGACGCCGCAATACACCACCACGGTGGGTGAGATGGCGGGGCTGATCGAGACCTTCCGCGCCAGCCGCGACACGCTGGTGACCGAGCGCGTGGGCACAGGCTTTGTGCGCGCGCTGTATTCCACCTATGTGAGCTACCTGCCGCCCGAAGCTTTCGCCTACACGGTGCCGATGCACGGCGACGCGCGCGGGGTGTTCGTGGAAATGCTGAAGACGCCCGACTGCGGGCAGTTCTCGTTCTTTACCGCGCACCCGGGCATCACCCGAGGCGGCCACTACCACCACACCAAGACCGAGAAGTTTCTGGTGATCAAGGGCGAGGCGCGCTTCAAGTTCCGCCACATGCAGACGGGCGAGATGCACGAACTGGTCACCAGCGGCAGCAAGGCCGAGATCGTGGAAACGGTGCCGGGATGGACGCACGACATCACCAACATCGGCAACGACGAGATGGTGGTGATGCTGTGGGCGAACGAGGTGTTTGATCGGCAGAAACCGGACACCTACGCCTGCGCGTTGTGAGGCGAGGAGGAAACGTCCGTGTTTACAACGAGAGCGGAGCCCGTCACGAAAGCCGGCTTGGCTTGGCGCGAGCAGGGGCGTAGAATGCGCGGCAACAGCGCCCAAACCTCTGGCGTCGGCTTGTCCGGCGTCATGTTTGGGCCTTCTATTTGGGGCGGCTGATGACGTATCTCTCGCCGCCCAAGCCATTCAAGAGCTACCCCGACCTGGTCGAATTGTTGCGGCTCCGGGGTATGTCGTTCGACGACGCAGCACGGGCGGAACGCAAACTCGCGCAGGTGGGCTATTACCGCCTGAGCGGTTTCTGGTACGTGTGCCGGGCGCCGGGGATGGGGAGCGGCAGCGCTGCGGTTCGGCGTGCAGATCGATTCTTGCCCGGCACCGAGTTCGACCGTGTCTTGAGCTTGTACCTGATGGACAAGCGGCTGCGTCTCTTGATGCTCGACGCCATCGAGCGCATCGAGGTTCACGTTCGCAGCGTGATCGCCCATGAGGTCGGCTATCACGATCCCCTGGCTTACCAGTGCAGTGATTTCATCAACCCCTCGCAAACGCGTACCTATAGCGACCGGTCCGGGCGCCAACGAAATGCCTGGATCGAGTGGACGAACCGACAGACCGACCAACTCAATCGGAGCCGGGAGGACTGCATCGAGTGGCATCGACGTTCGCACAAGGCGATCCCGTTTTGGGTGGCCGTCGAGGCGTGGGATTTCGGCGTCGTGTCGAAGTACTACGAGATGCTCAAGCGCCGATACCAGAACCGAGTCGCCGAGCGTCTTGGGGTGAATAACCCTGCAGTGCTGCGTGCCTGGCTGCATGAGATCAACATTTTGCGCAATCGCTGCGCTCATCACTGCCGCATCTGGAACCAGAGCACCAGCAACCCCTTGCCCGTACTTGACCACGCCTATTTCAAGGGCCTTGGGATGGAGACGGACGCGGGCTCGCGGCTGCTTGGGCTGATCGTCGTGATCTGGTTCCTGGTGCGCAAGATTGGCCCCAACTCGCAGTGGATCCATGAGGTGGCCGAAGTGGTCGCGGCCAAGCCAGCACTGCCCGGTTGTAGCTTTGCAGCGATGGGGTTCGCCAACGAGTCCGGATTTCCAGAAGCACTACTTCACAACTCCTGACGTGAATCGTTCATGAAAAAACTCAAAGTCATGTCCGTGGTCGGCACCCGGCCCGAGATCATCCGCCTGTCGCGCGTGCTGGCCGCGCTCGACGAGCATTGCGAGCACGTGCTGGTGCACACCGGCCAGAACTACGACTACGAGCTCAACCAGGTTTTCTTCGACGACCTGGGGGTGCGCAAGCCGGATTACTTCCTGAACAGCGCCGAGGGCAGCACCGGGGCGGCGCACACCATCGGCAACCTGATCATCGCGGTCGACCGTGTGCTCGGCGAGGTGCAGCCCGAGGCGATGCTGGTGCTGGGCGACACCAATAGTTGCCTGTCGGTGATCCCGGCCAAGCGGCGCAAGATCCCGATCTTCCACATGGAGGCGGGCAACCGCTGCTTCGACCAGCGCGTGCCGGAAGAGACCAACCGCCGTATCGTCGACCACACGGCCGACATCAACCTCACCTACAGCACCATCGCGCGCGACTACCTGCTGCGCGAGGGCCTGCCGCCCGACCAGGTGATCAAGACCGGCAGCCCGATGTTCGAGGTGCTCACGCACTACCGGCCACGCATCGAGGCGTCGGACGTGCTGCAGCGTTTGTCTCTGGAGGTCGGGCGCTACTTCGTGGTGAGCGCACACCGCGAGGAGAACATCGAATCCGAGAAGTCCTTCACCAAGCTGGTGGCGGTGCTCAACGCGGTGGCGGAAGACCACGGCCTGCCGGTGATCGTGTCGACCCATCCGCGCACGCAGAAGCGGGTGGATGCGACCGGGGCGAAGTTCCACCCGATGGTGCGGCTGCTCAAGCCGCT
>JAEUNQ010000064.1 GCA_016790365.1 Thauera sp.
CTCTGTGACGCCGAGCGCTGCATCGAATGCAACGGCTGCGTCACCGCGTGCAAGAACGAGCACGAGGTGCCCTGGGGCGTGAACCGCCGCCGGGTGGTGACGATGAACGACGGCGTGCCGGGCGAGCGCTCGATCTCGGTGGCCTGCATGCACTGCTCGGATGCGCCGTGCATGGCGGTGTGCCCGACCGACTGCTTCTACAAGACCGAAGACGGCGTGGTGCTGCACGACAAGGACAAGTGCATCGGCTGCGGCTACTGCTTCTACGCCTGTCCGTTCGGCGCGCCGCAGTTCCCCAACGGTCCGGCGGCCTTCGGTGCGCGCGGCAAGATGGACAAGTGCACCTTCTGTGCCGGCGGCCCGGAAGAGACCAACTCGGCGGCCGAGTACGAGAAGTACGGTTCCAACCGCCTCGCCCAGGGCAAGCTGCCGCTGTGCGCCGAGATGTGCTCGACCAAGGCGCTGATCGCCGGCGACGCCGACGTGGTGGCCAACATTTTCCGCGAGCGCGTGCTGCGCCGCGGCACCGGCGCCGAGGTGTGGGGCTGGGATGCCGCCTACGGCGGCGGCGAGCGCAAGCAGGAACGCAAGCGGGAGGGCCAGTCATGAGCGCGCGCAAACTGAAGGCGATCTCGCTCGCGGCGCTCGCCGGCGCCACGCTGCTCGGCCTGTCGGCGTGCAGCGAGGTGCCGCAGGTCTCCGTGTACGAGCAGGGCCAGTACCGCGGCAAGACCGACGCCCGTCCCTGGGAAGGCGGCGAGTTCAAGGGCGACCGCGCGGCCTGGGAGAAGGCGCTCAAGGAGCGCGCCCGCGGCCAGAACGAGTACAACCGCATCCAGTGAGGAGAGCGCCATGACGACACCATCGATGCGGGTGCGGCACGGCGGCTGGCTTGCCGTGCTGTTGCTCGCGCTCATGCTGTGGGCGACGGCGCTGCCGCTGCACGCGGCCGAACCGCCGCCCGGCAGCAGCGCCGCGGACCAGGCCCAGCGCCAGGTCGAGCGGCCGCTCAATAACGCGCCGGTGTGGCGCGCGGTGCGCTCCGGCGAGGAGCACTTCACCACCGTGCGCGGCCCCGAGGCGGGCGTGCTGATCCAGAGCGAAGGCAACACCTGGCGCCAGCTGCGCAACGGCCCGGTCACGCTGTACGGCGGCTGGCTGCTCATCCTCGTGCCTTCGGCCATCCTGCTGTTCTGGATGATCAAGGGCACGATGAAGCTGCACGGCCAGAAGACCGGGCGCAAGATGCTGCGCTTCTCGGGCTTCGAGCGCTTCGTGCACTGGGGCACGGCGATCAGCTTCCTGCTGCTCGCGGTCACCGGCGTGGCGATCCTGTTCGGCAAGCACGTGCTGCTGCCGCTCATCGGCCATGGCGGGCTGGGGCTGCTGCTCAATGCCGGGAAGCTGGTGCACAACTACGTCGGTCCGCTGTTCGGGATCTTCGTGCTGCTGATGTTCTTCGCCTTCCTGCGCGACAACGTGTGGCGGCCGATCGACGCGGTGTGGATCCGCCGCGCCGGCGGCCTGCTCGACGGCAGCCACGTGCCCTCCGGGCGCTTCAACTTCGGCGAGAAGACCTGGTTCTGGTTCGGCGTCACCATTCTCGGTTTCACCGTCGCGGTGTCCGGGCTGATCATGGACTTCCCGAACCTGGGCGAGTGGACGCGCTCCGACATGCAGACCGCGAACATCGTGCACGCGATCGGCGCGATCCTGATGCTGGCGCTGGCCTTCGGCCACATCTACATGGGCACGCTCGGCGCCGAGGGCGCCTACGAGTCCATGAAGACGGGCTATGTCGACGAGACCTGGGCGCGCGAGCACCACGAGCAGTGGTACCACGACATCAAGGCGGGCAAGTCCGGGCATCCCTGAGCCGGGCACCGCAGCATCCTCTCCCTCGCCAGGGCCGTCCTCCCTTCGGCCCGGGACGCTTCAGCCCCGTCCGGCGAATCCGCCGTCCGGGGCTGCGTTTTTTCCAGGCTGCGGATCTCGTTCGCGGGCAGCGGCTTGGCGAACAGGGGGCCCCGCGCCGAGTTGCCGCTGCGGCACGTGCAGGGCCCTTGCTCCGCGGGCGGTACAATGACGGCTTTTCAAGCGCCGGAGCGCCAAATGGCCGAACCCTTCTTCTCTCCCTGCCCGCGCGGCCTCGAGGCGCTGCTCGCCGACGAGCTGGTGGCCCTCGGCGCACGCGCGGTGCGCGCGGTGCATGGCGGGGTGAGCTGGGAAGGCGATTGGGATGCCTGTCGCCGCGCGAACCTCGAGAGCCGGCTCGCCACCCGGGTGCTGTGGCGGGTGGGACAGGGGCGCTACCGCGCCGAGGTCGACATCTACAAGCTCGCCTACAGCGTGACCTGGGCGAAGTGGTTCACCGCCGACGACACGATCCGGATCTACGTCACCGCGCAGAAGTCGCCGCTGAAGAGCCTCGAGTTCATCACCCTGCGGGTGAAGGACGCGGTGTGCGACCACTTCCGCACCGTGGCCGGGCGGCGGCCGAGCGTCGATACCGTCAGCCCGACGGTGCGTATCCACCTGTTTCTCACCGCCGACACCGCCACGCTGTATGTCGACACGACCGGCGAGGCGCTTTACAAGCGCGGCTACAAGCCGGCGGCGGTCGAGGCGCCGTTGAAGGAGAACCTTGCCGCCGGCATCCTGCGCCTGACTGGCTGGCAGCCGGACGAGGCCCTGGTCGACCCGATGTGCGGCAGCGGCACCTTCCTGATCGAGGCCGCGCAGATGGCGCTCGACATCGCGCCCGGGCTGGGCCGCGGCTTCGCCTTCGAGCGCCTGCGCAACCACGACCGCGGTGCGTGGGCCGCCCTGCGCCGGGCCGCCGAGCAGCGCCGCAAGCCGGCGCGCGTGTTGCCGATCTTCGGATCCGACCTCGTCGGGGAATGGGTGCGACGCAGCCGCATGAACCTCGACGCCGCCGGGCTGGCCGACTGCGTGCGCCTGGACCGCGCTGACGTGCTCGATCGTACGCCGCCGGCCGATGCAGGAGTGATGGTGGCGAACCCGCCCTACGGGGTCCGCATCGGCGAGGCGGAGGAGCTGCTCGCCTTCTATCCCCGCCTGGGCGACGCGCTCAAGCAGCGCTGGGGCGGCTGGCGCTGCTACCTGTTCAGCGCCGATCCCGAGCTGCCCAAGCGCATCGGCCTGAAGGCGACGCGGCGCACGCCGCTCTTCAACGGGGCGCTCGAGTGTCGCCTGTTCGAGTACCGCATGGTGGCCGGCAGCAACCGCGAGCGCGCACCGCGTGCGCCCGAGTGAGGGCACACGCGTTCCGGCAAACGATCACAGGATGCCGAGGTTCTTGATCCCGCCGCCAAGGCTGGCGGGATCGCCATGGCGGCTGTTGAGCTTGATCTGCAGGCGCAGGTCGTTGACCGAGTCGGCGTTGCGCAGTGCGTCCTCGTAACTGATGAGCTCGTCCTCGTAGAGCTGGAACAGCGACTGGTCGAAGGTCTGCATGCCGAGCTCGCGGGAGCGCTTCATGACGTCCTTGATCTCGGGCACGTTGCCCTTGAAGACCAGGTCGGCGATCAGCGGCGAGTTGAGCAGCACCTCGACCGCCGGTACCCGGCCCTTGCGGTCCTTCATCGGCAGCAGGCGCTGCGAGACCATCGCGCGCAGGTTGAGCGACAGGTCCATCAGCAGCTGCTGGCGGCGGTCTTCGGGGAAGAAGTTGATGATGCGGTCGATCGCCTGGTTGGCGCTGTTGGCGTGCAGCGTGGCCAGGCACAGGTGTCCGGTCTCGGCGAAGGCGATCGCATAGTCCATGGTGTCGCGGTCGCGGATCTCGCCCATGAGGATCACGTCGGGTGCCTGGCGCAAGGTGTTCTTCAGCGCCGCCTGCCAGGATTCGGTGTCGATGCCGATCTCGCGCTGGGAGAGGATGCAGTTCTTGTGCTGATGCACGAACTCGATCGGGTCCTCGATCGTGATGATGTGGCCGTAGGTGTTCTCGTTGCGATAGTCGACCAGGGAGGCAAGCGAGGTGGTCTTGCCGGTGCCCGTGCCGCCGACGAAGATCACCAGGCCGCGCTTGGCCAGTGCGATCTCGGTGAGCACCGGCGGCAGGCCGAGTTCCTTGAAGCCGGGGATCTTCTGCGGGATGGTCCGCAGCACCAGCGCGACGCGACCCTGCTGCACGAAGGCGTTGGCGCGGAAGCGTCCGATGCCCGCCGGCGAGATGCCGAAGTTGCATTCCTTGTGGGTCTCGAAGTCGGCGGCCTGGCGGTCATTCATGATCGCGCGCGCGAGCTCGGTGGTGTGCTGCGGCTGCAGGATCTGGTTGGACTGCGGCACGATGCGGCCGTCGACCTTGATCGCGGGCGGAAAGCCGGCGGTGATGAAGAGGTCCGAGCCGTTCTTCTGCAGCATCAGCCGCAGCAGGTCGTGCATGAACTTGAGGGCCTGGTCGCGTTCCATGGTCTGCGTGCTCCTGCCCGGGAGGGCGGGTGGATGCCGCTCAGGCGGCGAAGCTGTCCTTGTTCTGCGCCTTCACTCGCGCCTCCGCGGCCGACACCACGTTGCGCCGGACGAGGTCGACCAGGCACTGGTCGAGGGTCTGCATGCCGATGTTCTGGCCGGTCTGGATCGAGGAATACATCTGCGCGATCTTGTTCTCGCGGATCAGGTTGCGGATGGCCGGGGTGCCGATCATGATCTCATGCGCGGCGACCCGGCCCTGGCCGTCCTTGGTCTTGAGAAGCGTCTGCGAGATCACCGCGCGCAGCGACTCCGAGAGCATCGAGCGCACCATGTCCTTCTCGGCCGCGGGAAAGACGTCGACGATACGGTCGATGGTCTTGGCCGCGGACGAGGTGTGCAGGGTGCCGAAGACCAGGTGGCCGGTCTCGGCGGCGGTGAGCGCGAGGCGGATGGTCTCTAGGTCGCGCATCTCGCCCACGAGGATCACGTCGGGGTCCTCGCGCAGCGCGGCACGCAGCGCGTTGTTGAAGGACATGGTGTCGCGGTGCACCTCGCGCTGGTTGACCAGGCAGCGCTTGGATTCATGAACGAACTCGATCGGGTCCTCCACGGTGAGGATGTGGCCGTACTCGTTCTCGTTGACGTAGTCGAGCATGGCCGCCAGCGTGGTGGATTTGCCCGAGCCGGTTGGCCCGGTCACGAGCACGATGCCGCGCGGCTGGTGGGCGATCTCCTTGAAGATCTTCGGGCAGTTGAGCTCCT
This sequence comes from Thauera sp., assembly GCA_016790365.1. Lineage (GTDB taxonomy): Bacteria > Pseudomonadota > Gammaproteobacteria > Burkholderiales > Rhodocyclaceae > Thauera. Next base: position 5,203 of record JAEUNQ010000064.1, read on the forward strand.
CGAGCGTCAGCACCTTGCTCGGGATGGTGCGGAACACCGCGCCCGCGCCGCGGTTCTGCTGGAAGGCGTTGACGCGGAAGCGCGCGAGGTTGGGCACGGCGAAGGAGAAGTCGCACTCCCAGGACTCCTCGAACTGCTTGCGCTGCGCATCGTTCATGATGTCGTACACCATGGCGTGCACTTCCTTGTGCTCGAGCGGCGGCAGGTTGATGCGGCGCACGTCGCCGTGCACCCGGATCATCGGCGGGAGGCCGGCGGAGAGGTGGAGGTCGGAGGCCTTGTTCTTGACCGCGAAGGCGAGCAGTTCGGTGATGTCCATGGTATTCCTGCGCGACGGTCGGCCCGGCCGGCTGGGGGGCGGGGCTCAGGGTGGGCAATGGAGCGATGCTATACTTTTGCCGCCCCGAAATCCCAGGAAATAGGCCACGGAACATGACGACGATCGCTGCGCGCCTCGACGCGGTGCGCGCCCGCATCGACGACGCGGCGCGACGTGCCGGGCGCAACCCCGCCGACGTGAAGCTGCTCGCGGTGAGCAAGACCTGGCCCGCGGAGGCCGTGCGCGAGGCTGCCATCGCCGGGCAGCGCGCTTTCGGCGAGAACTACGTGCAGGAGAGCGTGGACAAGGTCGAGGCGCTGCGTGCGCTCGGCCTCGAGTGGCATTTCATCGGCCCGCTGCAGAGCAACAAGACCCGTCCGGTGGCGAACGCATTCGACTGGGTGCATGGCATCGACCGCCTGAAGATCGCCGAGCGCCTGTCGGCACAGCGCGACGTGCATCTGCCGCCGCTCAACGTCTGCATCCAGGTCAACGTCAGTGGCGAGGACAGCAAGAGCGGCGTGGCGCCGGGCGAGGCCGTCGCGCTCGCGCAGGCGGTCGCCGCGCTGCCGCGGCTGCACCTGCGCGGCCTGATGTGCATCCCCGAGCCGACCACGGACGAGGCGGTGCTGCGCGCGCGCTTCGCCGTGCTGCGCGGGCTTTGCGAAGAATTGCGTGGCGCCGGGCTTGCGCTCGATACCTTGTCGATGGGCATGTCGCACGATCTCGAACCGGCGATCGCCGAGGGTGCGAGCATCGTACGCGTGGGCACCGCGATCTTCGGCGAGCGCCCCCGGCCCGCCCCGCCCCCGACTCCGACCCCTACCGCCTGATGCGCGCCTGCGCGTGTCCGGGCCCCAACCAGCAGGTTCATTCATGAAGATCACCTTCCTCGGCGGCGGCAACATGGCCTCCGCCCTCATCGGCGGCCTGCTCGAGCGCGGCTTCGCCGCCGCCGACCTCCAGGTCGTCGAGCTCGGCGAGGCGGCGCGCGGTGCGCTCGAGCAGCGCTTCGGCGTACGTGCGGTCGAAACCTTCGACGACGCGACGCTCGCCTGCGACGTGCTCGTGCTGGCGGTTAAGCCGCAGCAGATGAAGGCCGCGCTGGCGCCGCTCGCCGGACGCCTCGGCGGGCAACTCGTCATCAGCATCGCCGCAGGCCTGCGCCTGGCCGACCTCGGGCGCTGGCTGGGGGCGCCCGGCAAGCCTCACGCCCGCCTGGTGCGCTGCATGCCGAACACGCCTGCGCTGATCGGCGCCGGTGTCACCGGCCTGTACGCCGATCCCTCCGTGGATGCCGCGGGCCGCGAGGCCGCCGTGCGCATCCTGGGCGCGGTCGGCAGCACCGTTTGGGCCGACGACGAGGGGCAGATGGACGCGGTCACCGCGATCTCGGGCAGCGGCCCGGCCTACGTCTTCCACTTCATCGAGGCGCTCGAATCCGCTGGTCGCGGTCTCGGCTTCGACGAAGCCGGCGCGCGCCGCCTGGCGATCGACACCGTGCTCGGCGCGGCGAGGCTGGCGGCGGACTCGGAAGACGCGCCCGCGCTCCTGCGCCAGAAGGTGACCTCGAAGGGCGGCACCACCGAGGCTGCGCTCGCCAGCCTGGCGGCATCCGGCTGGCACGACGCCCTGGTCGCTGCAGTCGAAGCCGCCGAGACGCGCGGCCGCGAACTCGGCGAACAGCTCGGCAAGGACTGACCCATGCTCGCGAACATCCTCCTGCTGGTGATCGACGTCGCCGCCAGCTTCCTGACGCTGATGCTGCTCGCGCGCTTCTTCATGCAGTGGCAGCGCATCTCCTTCCGCAACCAGCTCGGGCAGTTCGTGGTCACCACCACCGACTGGATCGTGCGTCCGCTGCGCCGCTTCATCCCCGGCCTGTTCGGCCTCGACATGGCAAGCCTGCTGCCGGCCTGGCTGGTGCAGGTGCTGCTGGTGATGTTCGAGCTCAGCCTGCGCGGCGCGGCCTTCAGCGGCAACACCGCCGCGGTGCTCGCCGGCCTGTGGGGCGTGGGCCTGATCGAGCTGCTGCGCATGATG
>JAEUNQ010000067.1 GCA_016790365.1 Thauera sp.
CATCCAGGTCGCCACCCCCACGAACACCGCCAGGAACAGCAGCGTCATCGCCAGGCTCACCCCCACCGCCACATCCGCGCTGCCGTAGAAGCTCCAGCGGAAGCCGCTCACCAGGTACACCACGGGGTTGAACAGCGACACCGTGCGCCACCCCGCCGGCAGCATGTCGATCGAGTAGAAACTGCCGCCGAGGAAGGTCAGCGGGGTGATGATCAGCAGCGGCACGAGCTGCAGCTTCTCGAAGTTGTCCGCCCAGATGCCGAGGATGAAGCCGAGCAGGCTGAAGCTGACCGCGGTGAGCAGCAGGAAGCCGATCATCCACAGCGGGTGCTCGATGCGCAGCGGGACGAAGAAGGTGGCGGTGGCGAGGATGATCAGGCTCAGGATCACCGCCTTGGTCGCCGCCGCGCCCACGTAGGAGAGCACGATCTCGAAGTGCGACACCGGCGCCGACAGGATCTCGTAGATGGTGCGCGAGAACTTGGGGAAGAAGATGCCGAAGGACGCGTTCGACACGCTCTGGGTGAGCAGGTTGAGCATGATCAGCCCGGGGACGATGAAGGCCCCGTAGCTCACGCCCTCCACCTCGGGGATGCGCGCACCGATCGCCGAGCCGAAGACGACGAAGTACAGCGAGGTGGTGATCACCGGCGCCAGCACGCTCTGCAGCAGCGTGCGCTTCGTGCGCGCCATCTCGAAGAAATAGATCGCGCGGACCGCATGCCAGTTCATCGTGCGCCCTCCCCGGCCGGTTCGCGCTCGCTCACCAGGCTGACGAAGATCTCCTCCAGCGAGCGCTGGGTGGTGTGCAGGTCGGCGACGGCGATGCCGGCGGCGGCGAGGTCCTGCAGCAGGTCGGCGATGGCGTTGTCCTCGGTCTCGCCGCCCTGCCCCATCTCGTAGCGATAGACCAGCGTGCCGCCGGCCTTGCCCAGCGCGAGCCCGTAGCGCGCGAGCCCCGCGGGCACCTCGGCGAGCGGCGTCGCCAGGTGGAGGGTGAGCTGCTTGCCGCCGAGCTTCTTCATCAGCGCGGCCTTGTCCTCGACCAGGATCAGCTCGCCCTTGGCGATCACGCCGATGCGGTCGGCCATCTCCTCGGCCTCCTCGATGTAGTGCGTGGTCAGGATCACGGTGACGCCACTGTCGCGCAGCCGGCGCACGAGCTGCCACATGTCGCGGCGCAGCTCCACGTCCACCCCGGCGGTGGGTTCGTCGAGGAAGAGGATGCGCGGCTCGTGCGACAGCGCCTTGGCGATCAGCACCCGGCGCTTCATGCCGCCCGAGAGCATCATCAGCTTCGCGTCCTTCTTCGCCCACAGCGACAGGTCCTTCAGCAAGCGCTCGAGGTAGGCCGGGTCGGGCGGCTTGCCGAACAGGCCGCGCGAGAAGCTCACCGTGTTCCACACCGTCTCGAAGGCATCGGTGGTGAGCTCCTGCGGCACCAGGCCGATCAGGGCGCGCGCGGCGCGGTAGTCGCGGACAATGTCGTGGCCGTCGACGCGCACGCTGCCCGCGCTGGCGTTGACCAGGCCGCACACGACGCTGATCAGCGTGGTCTTGCCTGCCCCGTTGGGCCCGAGCAGCGCGAAGATCTCGCCGCGGCGGATGTCGAGGTCGACACCCTTCAGCGCGGCGAAGCCGGAGGCGTAGGTCTTGGCGAGACCGGAGATCGAGATGATGGAGTCCATGGGCTCGAAGATAACAGATCGCCAGCGCGGCCCACGGGATCCTGCAGGAGCGCCGCCAGGCGCGAATGCGGCGGTGCAGGAACGATGCGCGGCGGTGAGGGCGGTGCGCGACGGTGAAGGCGGAGCGGCGGCATTCGCGCCTTGCGGCGCCCCTACATGAGGGCGGAGGCCTCGCGCTCGACACGCGGACGGTTGAGCCAGGATGGGCCAGGCACCCACTCGCGCACCCAGCCGGCGACGGCCGAGGCCGGCATCGGCCGGGCGATGCCATAGCCCTGCGCCAGCTCGCAGCCGAGATCGAGCAGCAGCTCGCCATGGGTGAGCGTCTCGACGCCCTCGGCCACCGGCTGGCGGTCGAAGGCGGCAGCGAGCCCGATCACGCCCTCCAGGATCGCCAGGTCCTCGGGATCGTCGAGCATGTCGCGCACGAAGCTGCGGTCGATCTTGAGCGTGCTCGCCGGCAGGTTCTTGAGATAGGTCAGCGAGCAGTAGCCGGTGCCGAAGTCGTCGAGCGCGAACAGCACGCCGAGCGCCCGGCATTCGTGCATCACGCCCGAGACCTCGGCGAGGTCGTCGAGCGCGCTGCTCTCGAGCACCTCGAGTTCGAGTTGCGCGGGCGCCACTCCGGGATGGACGGCGAAGCGGGCACGCAGGCCGGCGACGAAATCGGCCTCCTCGAGCTGGCGGGCGCTGACATTGACGCTGACTGCGAGCGCAAGGCCCGCGGCGTTCCACGCATCGAGCTGGGCGAACGCCTGGTCCAGCACCCAGTCGCCGACCACCACACCGAGCGGATGATCCTCGATCAGCGGCAGGAACTCGCCGGGCGCCAGCAGGCCGCGTTCGGGATGGTTCCAGCGGATCAGGGCCTCGACGCCGAGCACCCGCCCGCTGCGCATGTTCACCTTGGGCTGGTAATACAGCTCGAACTCGCCGCGCAACAAGCCGAGGCGGATCCGCTCGCGCCCCTCGTGGTGGTCGCGCAGGGTGCGGTCCTGCTCGTCATCGAAGAGGTGGTAGCGATCCTTGCCGCGCAGCTTGGCCTGGTACATCGCCTGGTCGGCCTGGCGCAGCAACTGGTCGGCGTCGACCGGCTCGGCCTGCGGGTAGAAGCTGACCCCCAGGCTGGCCGACACCCGCAGTTCGCAGCCGTCATCGATCCACGGCGCGGAAGCCGCCGCAAGCAGCCGGTTGAGCATCGGCACGCAGACTTCGATGGTGGGCGTGTCCTGCAACACCGCGACGAACTCGTCGCCGCCGAGGCGGGCCAGCGTATCGCCCTCGCGCAGCACCGCACGCATGCGGTTGGCGACCGCCACCAGGAAGCGGTCACCGACATCATGGCCGTGACGGTCGTTGATCGACTTGAAGCCGTCGAGGTCGAGATACACGATGGCGAGCCGTGCCCCCCGACGCTGCGCCATCACCATGCTCTGCTGCAGGCGGTCGGCGAGCAGGCTGCGGTTGGCGAGCCCGGTCAGCGGATCGTAGTGGGCGATGCGCTCGAGCTGCTGCTGGTGCGACTTCTGCGCGGTGATGTCGGTGAACAGCGCGACGTAGCGCTGGGTGCGCCCCGCGTCGTCGCGGATCGCGCTGATGGTCAGCAGTTCGGCGTAGAGGCTGCCGTCCTTGCGTCGATTCCAGATTTCACCGCTCCAGTGGCCGCGCTCGCGCAAGGCCTGCCACATCTGCGCGTAGTGCTCCGCCCCCTGGCGCCCGGACTTGAGCACGCGCGGGTTCTGCCCGATCAGCTCCTCGCGGGCATAGCCGGACAGGCGGCAGAACGCCTCGTTGACCTCGAGGATGGTGCCATCGGCATCGGTGATCGAGATGCCCTCGCGGGCGTGGGTGAACACCATCGCAAGCTGGCGCAGTTCGGCATTGGAACGGGTGAGCTCGAGCGTGCGCTCGTGCAGGCGAGCCTCGGCGGCCTCGCGGCGGGCGACCTCGGCGGCGAGCGCGGCGTTGTCGGCCTCCAAGCGCACGCGTCGATGTTCGGCGGCCTCGACGTCCGAGCGCAGGCGCTCGGCGCGCTGGCGCTGGCGCGCGAACGCGAGCCAGACCACGGCCAGCGCGACCGGGAACGCCCCGAGCCCCGCCAGGAAGCCGGGTGAAACGCCCTGCCCGTGCGCATCGGCCTCGGCGATCAGGGTCAGCATCGACAGCTCGGTCCCCGGAATCGGCGAGCGCACGGCCAGCATCGCACGCCCCAGCCCGAGCCCGAGCCCGCTTTCCAGCTTCGCCTCCGGCGTCACCGCACCGACGGGTGCGGCGGCGAGGGTGGCGGCGATCTCCGGCGTCAGCGTCGGCTCGCGCTCGGAGGACGCCACCAGCCGGCCGTCGGGACCGATCACCATCTCGAGGTAGCGGACCTCCCCGTCCGCGCGATCCCCGATCAGCATCGCCCCGAGCGTATCGAAGCGTCCCATCGCGAGGATGAAGCCGCGCCGCTCGCCGCGGTAGGACACCGGGGCGAAGACCTCGTAGCAGCAGGCGTCGTAGTCGATATGCAGGCGCACCACGTCACCGCCCGGCAGCCCCGGTCGCAGCGGCGGGGCGATACCGGCACCCGCCACCCGCCGACCGGCCTCGTCCATCAGGCGCAGGCTGGAAAACACCGGCAGGCTGCGCAGGGTCTTGCCCTGCAGGTAGTCGTCGAGGCGGCGGTCGATCGCGTCCAGGCTGAGGTTGAGTCCGTAGCGCGAGGACATGCCGAGCGCCTGGTTGACGAAGTAGTCCTGGATCTCCCGGCTCTCGGCGATCTGCGCCGCATCCTGGGCCCGCTCGTCGAAGAAGTCGGCGATGACCGCGGCACGGCGCTCGCTGTCGGCGAGCAGGCGGCGGTCGGTCGCCTCCAGCAGCAGGCGCTGCGAGGAGAACACGCTCCACAGCAAGGCCAGGGAGTAGGCCAGGAAGAGCCCGACGACGATCAGTGCCGCGTGGCGCCCGAGCAGGGACCTCGCTCCGCTCATGGCCGCACTCCCTCAGCCCGCCTGGCCGGCGAAGAACTCCGGAAAGTAGCGGCGGATGCCCGGATAGTACTTGTCGACCAGCGCATCGTAGCGCCCGTCGGTCTTGATCTGGCGCAGGTAGGCATTGAACGCGTCGCGCAGGGCCGGCGCCTCGCGCGGAAAGGCTGCGGCAAGCAGCTGATGGTCGGAGATCGGCCCGATCACCTTGATCCGCCCCGCCCACTTGCGCAGGTCGAGGAGCACGTCGGGCGCATCCAGCAGGGTCAGCTCGGCCTCGCCGTTGAGCAGCGCGGGCACCATCTCGTTGAGGTTGGTGCTGCGCGTGTAGGCACGCAGGTCGATGCCCACGCCCTCGAGTCCGTAGTTCGCCGGATCGAGGCAGGTGCCCTTCATCACCAGCAGGCTGTTGGTCCCGATCAGCGCCCTGGTGGCGCGCACATCGGCGTCGAGCGCGTCGCTGCCCGGGATGGGCTCGATCGGCGACTGCGCACGCGCCACCAGCAGGACCTGCGACGGGAAGGTCGGCTCCGAGAACAGCAGCACCGCGTCGCGCCACGGCAGCACGGTGAAGCCGGCGGCGATCATGTCGCCGCGCACCGGGAAATCGCCGACGAGACGCACGCCATCCTCGCCGCGCACCACCTCGCGACCGAGCAGGTCGCGGATCACCGTATAGAAGTCGGAATACACCAGGGTGTAGCGCACCCCCAGGTGGGCTGCGAAGCCACGCACCAGCTCGACGTCGAAGCCGTCGCCGCTGCCGGTGACGAAGTTCGCGTAGCGGATGCCGAGGTGGCGAAGCTCGCCGCGCGCCTTGATCTCGGCGAGGTCGGCCGCGGCCGCCGGCAACAGGAAGAGAGCGCTCAGCAGCAGCAAGAGGAAGCGGCGCAAGGATCGGAACATGGTGGGCTACGCAGGGTGGCGGAGGAGGGTTTGCGCAAGTTTGACAGCTCGCCGCAAAGCCGCCCGTGATCGACTTCTCGACGGCACGACGGGCATCCGGTTCGCGCCCGCGCGGACGCCGCCCGGCGGCGCGCACGGGCCAGCCGTCGGACGCCGTTACACCGCGGGCGCGACGCGCTTACACTGCGCCATCCCCTACCGCACTCGTACCGAGGAGCCGATCCGCCATGCTTCGTCGCTTGTGCCTGCGTCGCCTCCCCTCGCTCGTGCTCGCGCTCGCGCTGTCCGGCACGGCGTGTGCGGCGGAGGTACTGCGCGTGCTGAGCTGGCCGGGCTATGCCGACGCCGACGTGGTGCAGGCCTTCGAGGCGCGCACCGGCGCGCGGGTCGAGGTCACCCTGGTCGATTCCGACGAGACGCTGTGGCAGAAGGTGACCGCGCACGATGCGGCCGACTACGACGTGTTCGCGGTCAACACCGCCGAACTGCAGCGCTACATCGACCGCGGTCTGGTGGTGCCGATCGACCCCGCCGCGCTGCCCAACCTGGCTGCCCAGCTACCGCGCTTTCGCGACCCGACGACGCTGCCCGGCACCACGCGCGACGACCGCCTGTTCGCCATCCCCTACGCGTATGCCGAGATGGGCCTGATCTACGATCGCCGCCAGTTCGAAGCGCCGCCGCAGTCGATCGCCGCGCTGTGGGACGCGCGCCTCCGCGGCAAGGTGCTGATCTACAACAGCGGCTCGCACAACTTCTCGCTCGCCGCGCAGATGCTGGGCAAGGGGTCCCCCTTCCACCTCGACGCTGCCGACTGGGCACCGGCGGTCGAGCACCTGGTCGAACTGCGCCGCAACCTGCTGACCTTCTACGTCCAGCCGGAAGAGTCCGCCCGTCTGTTCCTCAGCCGCGGTGCCGCCCTGATGTTCGCCAACTATGGCACCCAGCAGCTGCAGCTCCTGCGCGCGGCAGGCGCGGACGTCGGCTACGCGATCCCGCGCGAAGGCGCGCTCGCCTGGCTCGATTGCTGGGTGGTGACGCGCGGCGCGCGCAACCGCGCGCTCGCGCTGGCATGGATCGACCACCTGCTCGGCACCGGCCCGGCACACGTGCTCGATGCCCGCCACGGCCTCAACAACACCCGCGACCCGGCGCCACATCAGGCCGAGACCGACCGGCTCGTCTGGCTCGAGCCGGTCGAGGACGTCGAGCGCCGCAACCTGCTGTGGGAGCGCATCCTCTCCGGCGACCGTGCCACCCGGGTGCTGGCACCATGAGATTCGGCATCGCCGCCCGCCTCGGCATCGTGCTCGCCCTCTCCGGGATGCTCTCCGCCGGCGTCACCGCGGTCCAGGCCCAGCGCGCGAGCGAAACCCTGCTGGTGGACAGCGCGCGCACGGAGCTGCTCACCTCCACCCGGGTGCTGTCCCGGCGCATCACGCAGGTACGCGAGGACATCTCGCGCACCCTGCTCGCCCTCGCCCGCCACCCGGCCGCGCTCGCCGCGCTCGACAGCGACGACCCGCAGGCGGCGACGCAGCTCGCCACCCTGTTCGCCCTGCCGATGGAGGCCAACCGTGCGTACTTCCAGATCCGCCTGATCGACGCCGCCGACAACGGACTCGAGCGCGTGCGGATCGATCGCGACGACGACACGCTCGTGCGCGTGGGCGGGGACGCGCTGCAGGAGAAGGGCCACTATCCCTACGTTTTCGACACCCTCGCGCTCGCCCCCGGCGAGGTCTATATGTCGCGCGTGGGCATCAACCGCGAACGCGGCTCGCATGCCGCCCTCGGCCAGCCTGCGGTGCAGCTCGCCACCCCGGTCGTCGACGCGGAAGGCAAGCCGCGCGGCGTGATCGTCGGCAGCGTCGACCTGAACGGCGTGTTCGCCCTGCTCGCCGCGGACCTGCCCGCCGACTTCCGCCTCTACCTGGCCAACAGCGCGGGCGACTTCCTGATCCACCCGGACCCCGCGCGCACCTTCGGCTTCGACAAGGGACGCCGGGTCCGGCTGCAGGACGAGTTTCCCGCGGTGCAGGCGTTGATCGAAGGCCGCGCGGGCGAGTCGATGATCGACAGCGACGCCGGCGAGCACGCACCGACGCCACTGCTCGCCGCCTTCATCGCCGCGCGCGCACAGCTGCGCACCGACGAGGGCGCCTTCATCCTCGGCCTAGCGCGCCCACGCGCCACCGTGCTCGCCGAACTCGATCCGCTGCGCGACATCATGCTGCAGATCGTCATCGGCATGTGCCTCACCGGCATCCTGCTCGCCGCCATCCTGGCGCACGCGATCACCCACCCGATCGAGGTGCTCGGTGCCGCGGTGCAGAATTTCTCCGGCAACGGCCAGGCCCCGGCGCTTCCGGTGGAGCGCCAGGATGAGATCGGCGCGCTCGCCCGCCGCTTCGCCGAGCTGCGTACCCAGATCGGGCAGCAGATGGCCGAACTCGAGCACCGGCGCAGCGAGCTCGAGCACCTCGCCCGCCACGACGCGCTCACCGGGCTGCCCAACCGCGCGCTGTTCGACGACCGCATGGCGGTGGCCCTGGCCGCCGCGCGCCGCGAACAGGGCCGTCTGGCGCTGCTGTTCGTCGATGTCGACCAGTTCAAGCCCATCAACGACCGCCTCGGCCACGTCGTCGGCGACCGTGTGCTCAAGGCCGTGGCAACGCGCATCCGCCAGTGCATCCGCGAGTCCGACACCGCCGCGCGCATCGGCGGCGACGAGTTCGTCGTGCTGCTGCCCGGCATCGCATCGGCCGAAGACGCCAGGCGGGTTGCGGACAAGATCCGCGCTGCGATCGACCGCCCGTTCACGATCGACGGCGACGAGCTCGCGGTCTCGGTGAGCATGGGCCTCGCCCACTACCCGGACGACGGCGCCGATGCCACCACCCTCGCCCGCCACGCCGATACCGCGATGTACCGCGACAAGGCCGAAGGCAAGGCGCGCCGGCACGCATGAAGCCGCCTCAGGCGCGGCCAAGAACTGTCGGAAATTTTTACAGCCCGCCCTGGCGGGAAATGAAAAAGCCTTGAAAATCAAGCCTCCGACCATCCGGCACGGCTGATGCTTCCCTTCCGGGAGAGCCTTACCCGACACTCCGGAGCAAGGAGGTCAACATGATCACGCGCATCCTCTGCAGCCTGCTGCTGTGTTGCATCCCGCTCGCCGCGCACGCCGGCGCGGTGTTCCAGGAACGCGGCGACGCCGGTGATTTCGCCTCGCCGCAGGACGTCGTCGGAGCCTCCATCAGCAGCATCCAGGGCAGCATCGGTGGCGGCGACAGCATCGACGTCTTCCGCTTCCACTTCGCCGGCGGCCCGCTCGCCATCCTCGCCCGCCTCGACGACTCCGGCCAGGACCCGACGGGCGTCCTGCCGATCCGCCTGGTGCGCGAGAGCGGCCTGCCCGACGACGCCTGCTTCGCCGGCAGCGCCGCGTATCCGCCCAACCCGTGCATCTCCGAGGGCTGGCTGGACTTCTCCGTCGACATGCTCGCACCGGGCAACTACCTCCTCGGCGTGTGTGTCGGCGCCGCAGCCTGCTTGTCGGACGACCCGCCCTTCACGATCGGCTTCCTGACCGCCCCCGATCCGGCAGCCCCGACCGCCACCGTCGGCAGGCCGGTTCCCGAACCGGGCGTGCTCGCCCTCGTCGGCCTCGCCTTGCTGGGCCTGTGGGGGCTTCGCGTCGCC
>JAEUNQ010000088.1 GCA_016790365.1 Thauera sp.
CTGACCCAGGACAGCCTGCGCGCGGCGATCGGAATCGTCCCGCAGGACACGGTGCTGTTCAACGACACGCTGTACTACAACATCCACTACGGCCGCCCCGGCGCCAGCCGCGAGGAGGTCGAGGCCGCCGCGCGCGCCGCGCAACTGGAAGACTTCATCCGCCAGCTGCCGGACGGCTACGAGACCCGGGTCGGCGAGCGCGGCCTGAAGCTCTCCGGCGGAGAGAAGCAGCGCGTCGCGATCGCGCGCGCGCTGCTGAAGAACCCCGCGATCCTGATCTTCGACGAGGCGACCTCGGCGCTCGACTCCAAGACCGAGAAGGCGATCCAGGCGCAGATCGAGCTCGCCGCCGAGGGGCGTACCGCGCTGGTGATCGCGCACCGGCTCTCCACGATCATGAACGCCGACGAGATCATCGTGCTCGACAAAGGGTGCATCGTCGAGCGCGGGCGGCACACCCCGTTGCTGGCGCAGGGCGGCGCCTATGCGCAGATGTGGCTTCTGCAGCAGCAGGAGGAAGGCGCCGGCGAGGCGGCGTAAACGCGAACCGGCCGGCGCGCACGGATGCGGACCGGCCGGTGGAGCGCCCGGAGGGGCTCAGGCAGCGCGTGCGCGACGCCTGCGGAAACCCGCGACCCCGGCGAGCGCCAGACCGGCGAGGGCGAGCGTGCCGGGCTCCGGCACGGGGGTGCCGCCACCGTTGGTGGTCTTCACGGTACCGCTCACGGTCGCGATCTTGACGTAGTCGTAATTGGACGTCGCAATCGTGGTCTCACGAAGATTTACGCCCGTGCCGGCGGTGAAATTACCCGCGCCGATCAGCCAGAAGCTGGAGTAGGTGTTCGCGAAGGTGCCCGAGGTGGTCCCGAGGCTGCGTTCCGTTGTGCCGATACCGCCTTGGTTGCTGACCAGTGTCCAGCCCCGGCTGGCGAGCGTCTTGAAATCACCACCATCCAGTGCTGCACTCGCCGAACCGCTACCGGTGTAAGCCATGACGAACACGTCCGAGTCCGTCTGCGTCCAGCCCGCCTTGACCGACTCGAGTCGCACCTGCTGATTGAAGCCGAGTAGCGCGACCTCGTAGCCGTTGTAGTTGTCGAGGGAATGCTGTCCGTCAGTCGACGACTCTCCACCGATGCCGATCCCGTTTCCGCTCCAGAAGTCGACGGAGGTGCTGTAGATGTCGGCGGTGTTGGTACCCGACTTCCAGCCGGTCACCAGCGGATTGTTGGACGAGGAGTCGGTCAGCGTCCAGGTCGCGGCCGAAACGGAAAGGGTGCAGAAGGCGAGGCTGCCGGCAAGCGCGGCCCGAAGGATCGATGGATTCATGATTTTTCTCGTTTCACTGCGATATTGTTCTCATAGCAAAGAATATGCCTTTTTTAAAAAAAGAAAAAAAACAATGCCTTGCAAAAACAGACCGGAAGAACTGGAAGGCAAGCGTAAAAAAATCCGACATCAGGGAAGGCGACCGAGCAGGCCGCGAGCAGCCTCGACCCACTCGCCGCTGGGCTGGCCCTGCAATGCCCCCTCGAGCTCGGCGCGCGCTTCGCGGGATCGCCCCTGCTTCGCAAGGACCTCGGCCAGGTGCCAGCGAATCTCGCCGTTCTCCGGCGCACGCAGGCGGGCATCGCGCAGATGCCGGAGGGCCTCGTCCAGCCGCCCCGATTGCGCGAGCACCCACCCGAGCGTGTCGAGGACGCGCGCATCCTCCGGCGCGAGCGCATAGGCCTTTTCCGCGGCCTGCAGGGCATCACCCTTGCCGAGCGCGAGGCGGATATTGGCCAGGTTGTTGTAAACCCGCGCGCTCGCCTCGCCCGCGCCGATGATCCGCTCGTACTGCTCCGCCGCCGCCGTCATCCCGCCCGCTTTCATGTGCAGCTCGGCGAGCATTTCGCGCACGGTGGCGTCCTCGCCACGCTCGCTCAGCCAGCGCTCCAGCTGCGGCATCGCAGCCTGCGGGGCACCGCGCGAGACGGCCAGCGTGGCGATGCGCGCGAGCAGCGCCTGCGAGGGCGCACGCGCATGCGCCTCGACGTAGAAGCGCTCGGCTTCGGCATGACGCTTCGCCCTCAGGGCCAGATCCCCCGAGAGCCGCAGCGCCTCGGCAGACGTCGGATGGGCGGCGCGCAGTGCGGCCACCGTCGCTTCCAGCGCACGCGGCTCGACCTCGGGATCCGCCGCCATCGCATCCGCCTCCAGCACCATCGCGGCTTCGTGCCCGGGCGAGGCCTGCAGGATCTTGCGTGCCGCGTAGGCGGCGCCGCCCGGATTGCCAGCCCGCATCTGCAGCGCGCCGACGTGGAGAAGGCGCCGGGCATCGAAATCGGCCAGCCGGGTCATCTCGGCCAGGGTCTGCCGGGCAGCCCTCTCCTCGCCGGCCTCGATCTGCGCCTCGGCCAGCGCGGCCAGCGCGGCGCCATTTCCCGGATGCCGCGCACTCGTCGCCTTGGCGACGTCGAGCGCCGAGGCGCGCGCCCCCGCCACCGCGTGGAGACGGACCAG
>JAEUNQ010000093.1 GCA_016790365.1 Thauera sp.
CCGCGCAGCTTCTGCACCACCATCACCGCCGCGAGCACGATCGCACCGGCGACGATGCCGACCCCCGCGCCCGCGCCGGTGTTGATCAATGCGCCGCCCACGCCGCCGAAACCCGCGGCGAAATGCTCCACCGCGTGCGCCGCCGTCGGCCAGCCGTGCAGCAGGATGCCGCCGCCGACCATGAACATCGCCGCGGTGCCGACCACCGACAGTGTCTTCATCAGCCACGGTGCGAAGCCCAGGATGGCGCCGCCGATGCGGCGGGTGAAGGCCGAGGCGCTGCGCTGCAGGTGCAGGCCGAGGTCGTCGAGCTTGACGATGCCGGCCACCAGGCCATACACGCCCACCGTCATCACCAGCGAGATGCCGACCAGCACCGTCACGCGCTGGCCGAGCGAGGCGGCGGCCACGGTGCCGAGGGTGATCACCACGATTTCGGCCGACAGGATGAAGTCGGTGCGCACCGCGCCCTTGATCTTCTCCTTCTCGTAGGCGACCAGGTCCACGTTGGGGTCGGCCACCGCCTCCAGGGTCTCGCGGTGCTCGGCCTCGGCCTCCGCCTTCGAGTGCAGGAACTTGTGCGCGAGCTTCTCGAAGCCCTCGAAGCACAGGAAGGCGCCGCCGAGCATCAGCAGCGGGGTGATCAGCCACGGCGCCAGCCAGCTGATCAGCAAGGCGGCCGGCACCAGGATGGCCTTGTTGACCATCGAGCCCTTGGCTACCGCCCACACCACCGGCAACTCGCGGCTGGCCTGCACGCCGGTGACCTGCTGGGCGTTGAGGGCGAGGTCGTCGCCGAGCACGCCGGCGGTCTTCCTGGCGGCGACCTTGGTCATGGTGGCGACGTCGTCCATGATGGTGGCGATGTCGTCGATGAGTGCGAGCAGGGTGGTTCCGGCCATGATGTGAGGGTGTGAGGGCAAAGGCGTGATGGTGACAGAAAACCGGCGCCCGCAGCCGCGCGCCGTGCCCGTGGCGTCGCCCGATCCGGTGCGCCCGTTGCCGCGCGGCGTATTCCGGAACAATTTCGCGGAGCAATTTCGGGGTGCGCGGGCGGTGGTCGCGGCGTTACCATGGGCACCTGTCGATCTCGAAGGGACGAGCGCCCATGCCGGTGCAACTGCTGTTGGCCATGCTGCGCAACCCCGCATCCACCGGCGCGGTGATGCCCTCGTCGCGCACGCTGGCCAATGCGATGGCGGGCGCGGCGGTGGGCGCCGACACCGTGGTCGAGCTCGGCGCCGGCACCGGCCCGGTCACCGAGGCCTTGCTGCGTCGCCTGCCCGGCGTGCCGCTGATCGCGGTCGAGCTCCAGCCCGCGCTGGCGCGGCGGCTGCAGGCGCGCTTTCCCACGGTGGATGTGCGCCAGGCGGCGGCGAAGGAAGTCGTCGACGACCTCATCGAGCGCCCCGGCCGCCTGGTGCTGGTGTCCAGCCTGCCTTTCCGCTCGCTCCCCAGGGAGGTCGCGGCCGAGACGGTCGACAGCCTCTGCCGATTCCTCGCGCAGGACGGCGAGCGCAAGCTCGTGCAGTTCACCTACCAGCCACGCGCGCCCTTCGCCGTGCCGCGCCAGCTGCGCTGGCATCGGCGCGCGGTGGTGTGGCGCAACACGCCGCCGGCGGGGGTGTGGGAGCTGCAGGCGGTGCGCTGAGGCCGGCGCGGCGGCCAGGCAGCCGCGGGCGCCGTGGCGTTCATGCCCAGCGCGAGAAGTCCTCCTCGCGCTCGAAGGCGATCGTCGCTCCGTCGGCGAGCAGCTCGCGGATGCGCCAGGGCACGCCCTCGGCGTCGAGCTCCACCAGGCCGATGCCGGCCCCGCCGAGCAGGCGGCGGCCGCGCGCGGCGCCCTCGTAGCGGCGCGGGGTCACCCGCAGGTGGCGGCGACGGGTGAACCAGTTGAGCGGCGAGCGCGGCGAATACATCCAGCGGTTGAGGCGGTCGAGCACCCCGAGCAGCCGCGGCGGGAACTCGTTGCGCACGCCGCTGCTGCAGATCTGCCAGATGTCCGGCCCGCGCACTCGGCCGCGCAGCTCGACGTCGTAGACGAAGGAGTAATGCACGTCGCCCGAGAGCACGACGAAGTTCCGCGGCGTGCGGCGGTGGCGGAAGATGTTGAGGATGGCCTGCGCCGAGCCCGGGTGCGCCATCCAGTTCTCCGCATCCACCATCAGCGGGTGGCCGAGCCAGGTGAAGATGCGCTGGAGGGTCTCGATCAGCTTCACGCCGAAGATCGGCGCCGGCGACACCAGCAGCACCGCGGGCAGGCCGCGCAGCACCTGCTGCAGGTCGGTGAGCGACTCCCAGTCCATCAGCCCGGAGGGGCGGCGCGCGGTGCGCTCCGAGCGCCAGCGCCGGGTGCGGGTGTCGATCACCACCATCGGCGGGGTGGTCGGCCAGGTGTAGTGCCAGTCCTCGAAGCGCAGCAGGGCGTCGATGCAGTCGTCGTGCGCCTGCGCGCCGGGCGCGTCCAGGCTGCGCTGCAGCTGCTCGAAGAGCGCGTCGTCGAAGGCGTCCGGGCGGTTGCCCCAGGCCTGGTTGATCGCGTAGGCCACGATCGCGTTGCCGATCACGCGGCGCGAGAAGGGGTGGCCGTAGGCGACCTCCTCCCATTCGCGGCTCAGGTTCCAGTCGTCGGTGACGTCGTGGTCGTCGAAGATCATCGCCACCGGCACATGCGCGAGCGCGCGCCGCACCGCCGGCAGGTCGGCGACGAAGGCCTCGATCAGGCCCTGCTCCTTCGCCCACAGCGCGGCGTCCTCGGCGCAGAGGCCGGGCGGCGGCGCCACGCGCAGCCCCTTCCAGGGCGCGGGCGACCACACCAGCAGGTACATCGCCAGCACCTCGGCCAGCGTGATCAGGTGGTTGTGTGCGCTCGCCGAGGTGAACACCGGCTTCTCCACGCCGCCGAAGAGGACCTCGAGCAGGGCGTAGTTGCGCTTGTGCCGGGGCAGCAGTGTCTCGCGCCGGTAGTAGCAGGCGGGGTGGCGGCGCAGCGCGTCGGCGTCTTGCACACCGGTCTCGCCTGCGGCCTCGAGGCGCTCGGCGGGCAGGGCGAGGCGGTCGAGCAGGGCGTGGATCGCGCCCAGCATGGGGCCAGCGACGTCGTCGGCGTAGATCTGGTCGCCGGTCATCACGAGCGCCGAGGGCCAGCCGGGCAGGCCGTCGGGGCCGGGCACCGGCTCGGCGTCGGTGGCGCCGCGCGCGATCAGCTCGCCGAGCAGGCGGTCGACGCGCACGAGGCCGTCGCCGCCGTCGTGGTGCGGCTTGCGGCAGGAGCCGTGCAGCAGCGCGGCGACGCGCGGCGCGAACACGAAGCCGGGGAGCGCGCGCCCCGGGT
The DNA here is from genome assembly GCA_016790365.1 of Thauera sp. Taxonomy (GTDB): domain Bacteria; phylum Pseudomonadota; class Gammaproteobacteria; order Burkholderiales; family Rhodocyclaceae; genus Thauera. Next base: position 3,335 of record JAEUNQ010000093.1, read on the forward strand.
AGCACAGGTCCGCGGCCCAGTCCTGCCAGCCCAGCCAGGGTGCGGCCTCGTCGGCGGCGGGCGCGAGCTCGAGCGCGTAGCCGATCCAGCGGCTGGCGGGCAGGTCGGCCTCGAGCGCGAAGTCGAGCAGCAGGTAGTGCAGGTGTTCGCCGGCGCGCAGGCTGCGGCAGTGCGTCCGCTCGGTGGTGTCGACCGGGCGGATCTCGCTGCTGCCGTCCGGATGCAGGACGATGCGCGCGCGCAGCGGGCGGGAGGTGGCAAGCCAGAGCACGACCCGGCGCGCCTCGACCCGGCGCAGGATGGGGCCGGCGAGGACCAGGTCCGGCACGTTGTCGCTTGCCGGGATGCTCATCGGGGCGTGAGAGGGGGGCGGTTGTGCATGCCGGGTTTATATCAAACCCGCCGGATCGACGTCACCCCGGGCCCTGGCTTCAACCGGCAGCGTTCGCCGCGCCGCTACACCTCGATCAGCCCGCAGCGCACCGCGACGAGTGCGATCTCGGCAGCGTTGGAGACCTCGAGCTTCTGCTTGATGTGGTACAGGTGGGTGCCCACCGTGCTCGGGCTCAGGCTGTGGCTTTCGGCGATCTCCGCCACGCTGCGCCCGCGCGCGAGCTGCAGGAAGACGGCGAACTCCTTCTCGGTGAGCGCGGCGATGGGGTCGCCGCCGCCGGAGAACTGCGCGAGCGCGAGGGCCGGCGCGATCGCCGGGTCGATGTAGCGCTGGCCGCGCGCGACCGTGGCCGCCGCGTGCAGCAGCTCGTCCGGATGGGCGCGCTTGGACAGGTAGCCGCCCGCGCCGGCACGCAGCGCGCGCGCGGGGACCTGCGCATCGTCGTGCGCCGACAGCATCAGCACGCGCGCCCCGGGGTGGTGGGCGAGCACGCGTTCGAGCGCGCCAAGGCCGCCGATGCCCGGCATCGACACGTCCATCAGCAGCAGATCGGGCTGCAGCGGACCGAAGGCCTGCACGGCAGCTTCGCCGCAGTCGGCCTCGCCGACGACCTCGGCACCGGCGCCCTCGAGCAGCAGGCGGAAGCCCATGCGCACCACCGCATGGTCGTCGGCGAGCAGGATGCGCAGGGCATGGAGGGAAGGCGGTTTCATCATTGGGTGACCGGGGCGGGGTGGGGGAGGCGGGCGCGCACGCACAGGCCGCCAGCGGGCGGGCTGTGCAGTTCGAGCCGACCGTGGAGCTCGGCGAGGCGTTCGCGCATGCCGGCAAGGCCATGTCGGCCCGGGGTGGGCTGCGCGCCCAGGCCGCGGCCATCGTCACGGACCTCGACCTCGATCTCCGCACGCCCGCCCTTGCGGCGCAGGCCGACGCGGACCTGGACCGTGCGCGCGTGGGCGTGGCGGGCGACGTTGGTCAGGCTCTCCTGGAGCACGCGCAGCAGGGCGAGGCCGACGCTGTCGTCGAGCGGCTCGTCGCGTGCTTCGCCGAGGGGCTCGATCTCGCAGCGCAGCTCGATCCCCTCGTGATGGCTCGCCCACAGCGCGCAGTAAGCCTGCAGCGTGTCCTCGATGCGCTCGTGCGCGGCCGGCGCGTCGCGGCGCAGGCGCTGCAGGATCGCGTGCACGCCGTCCTGCATGTGGCCGGTCATCGCGAGGATGGCCTGCGCACTGCCGTGGATGCCGGGCTGCTCGGTGCTGCGCTGGAGGATGGCGCCGGCGATCGAGCGCACCGCGGTGATGCTCTGGCCGAGCTCGTCGTGCAGTTCGCGCGCGATCGCACGGCGCTCCTGCTCCAGCCGTGCCTGGATCGTGCGCGCGACGCTCTGGTCCGCTTCGAGGCGGGCGTTGGTGGCGCGCGACTCGTCCAGGCTGTCGGCGAGGCGGTTGTAGCTGCGCGCCAGCAGCGCGAGCTCGCGCGTGGCGTATTGCGGCAGGCGCTGGTCGAAGCGGCCGCACGCGCCGTGCTCGAGTGCGGCATGGATCTCCTGCAGCGGCGCGAGCGCGCGCCGGATCGCCAGCCGGGTGGCGAGCCAGAGCGCGAGCAGCAGCGCGCACGCCCAGCCGAGCGCGGCGACGAGATGGTCCCAGGCGTCCAGCACCGCGCGCGAGGTGTCGGGTGTCAGCACGACCTCGAGCGCGCCCGCGTCGAGCCGGCGCGCGCCGAGCTCGGGTGCGACGTGCGCCGCGAACCAGGCCGGCGCGTCGCGACCTGCCTTGTAGGGCGATTCGGGCGATACGTAGAGCCGCTCTCCGCCGGCGCCGAAGATCTCGAGCCGGTTGGCGCGGATGCGCCCGACCGCGGCGAGTCGCTCCAGCAGCCGCTCGCGCGCCTGGGCGTCGCCCTCGCGCTGCTCCGCCAGCACCACGACCAGCCACTGCTGCGCGACGCGGGTCGCCGCCTCGACCTCCTCGTGGATGGCCTGGCGCGTCTCGCGCATCCATACCGCCGCGCCGACGCTCATCAGCACCGCGATCAGCACGGTGAGCACCAGGCTCAGGCGAGCCTGCAGGCTGGGTGCGCGCGCGCAGCTCATGTCGTCTGCCGCAGAAGGCTGGCCTGCGCGGAGAAACCGCCGCCGCGACGGTCGCGCAGCACGAAGGGCTGGCGCAGGCCGAGCGCGGCGTAGCCGACGATGCCGCACCATTGCGTGGCGAAGCAGGCTGCGGCACCCCCCCGATTGAATGCACAGGGCGCGAGCAGGGTGCGTGCGGTCTGGTTGGCGAGCATCACCGTGCCATCGGCGTCGAACAGCACCATGGCCTCGAGCGGGGTGCCGAGCACGTTCGCGTAGCGGTGGAAGCGCAGCAGCAGGAAGCCCTGCGGCTCGGTCTCGATCAGGCGGTGCTCGATGATGCAGGCGGCGGTGTGGAGCAGCGCGTTCGCATGGCCGAGCCATTCGAGCGGTGCCGCGTCGGCATCGATGAAACCGAGCAGCGCGCCGGCCGGCGGCAGGATGGGCACCGCGATGCCGAGCTGGCTGGGCGGCACGGCCGTTCCACACGTCGGTGCGGGTGCCGAGGCCGGCGGAGGGGCGTCGCTGCCCGGCCCTTTCATGGCAGCGGGCGGCGCCAAGCCGCGGGAGCGCGCGGTGGCCTCGCCATCGGACGAGCCGATCGCACGTAGCACGCCACCTGCGCTGTCGGCGAGCAGCACGGTGATCGTCGGGCTGTCGAGCTGCCGATGGAGGTCCTCCATGGCCGGTGCCGACAAGGCGACCAGGCGCTCGCGGTCGAGTGCCATGTTCACCGCATGCCGAACGGGTGGCGATGCGTCCTCGGCGGCAAGCACGGCCGGGTTGCCCCGGTCTGAGGCGGGAGTCGGAAGAATGCTGGACATGTCCTTCATGATCCTGGAATCGCTGCGGCCGAAGCCGCCTGTGCGCAGCCATGCAGGATTCGTGCCGAGGTCGACGATGGGCCGACAGCGGTCCTGGCTCCTGTGGGCCGGGCTTTCCGGGCGGCCTGTTGTTGCGTCCCTGAGCAGAACTGTTCCCAAACGGAGCAGTCGTCGGTGCAGCAAGCCGGTTGCAGTCTGTCGGGCAAGCCCGCCGTGGAGCACTGGCGGGGACTGGCATGGAACCTGCTGGGGGATGGGTACAAGAGCCGTGTATCCGTTCCCGGGTCGCGCACAACGATGGAGGAGACCTCATGCCGTACTTCTTGGCCCGCCTGATCGGCATCGTGATGCTGGCCTGCGCCGCGGGCACGGTGGCGTTCGCGGCCGACCGGCCGGTGGTCCGCGTCGGTGTGCTGCAGTTCGGTACGGTGAGCTGGGAACTCGAGACCATGCAGCGGCACGGCCTGCTCGAGCGCGAGGGGGTGGACATCCGCGTCGTGCCGCTCGCGCTCAAGGATGCCGCCAACGTCGCCATCCAGGGCGGCGAGGTCGATGTGATCGTCAATGACTGGCTGTGGGTCGCACGCATGCGCTCGGAGGGCGCAGGTTTCGTCTTCGTGCCCTTCTCGCAGGCGGTGGGCGGCATTCATGCACGTCCGGGCGCAGGCATTGCCAGCCTCTCCGACCTGCGCGGCAAGCGCCTGGGTGTTGCCGGCGGTGCGCTCGACAAGAGCTGGCTGCTGTTGCGCGCCTATGCCCGCAAGACCGTGGGCGAGGACGCCGCGAGCTTCCTGCGGCCGCAGTTCGCCGCGCCGCCGCTGCTCAACGAGCTGGTGACGCGCGGCGAGCTGCCGGCGGCGATGAACTTCTGGCATTACGGCGCCCGCCTCGCCGCCGCCGGCCTGCCCGAGGTGCTGGGCATGAAGCGGATCCTCGCCACGCTCGGCATCGGCGACGAGATGCCGCTGGTGGGCTGGGTGTTCGGCGAGCGCTGGGCGCGCGCCAACCCGGCGGCGATCGCGGGCTTCCTGCGTGCCTCCACGGCGGCCAAGGCGCTGCTGCGCGAGTCCGACGCGGCCTGGGAGGCGTTGCGCCCGTCGATGCGCGTCGACGACGAAGCGAGCTTCGTCGCGCTGCGCGAGGGCTTCCGCGCCGGCATCCCGCAGGCTGCGGGCGAGGAGGGCGAGCGCGCCGCTGCGCGCGCCTTCGCGATCCTCGCCGCCGAGGGCGGCGAGGCGCTGGTCGGGCGCGCCCGCGAGCTCGCGCCGGGCACCTTCTGGCATGGGGGCGGGGGGCGGTGAGCGCGCAGCGCCTCGCTCCGCCTGCGCCCGCCGTGC
>JAEUNQ010000095.1 GCA_016790365.1 Thauera sp.
GCGCTTGCGCACCCGCTGCAGCACCTCGTCGCACTGGTGCAGCATCACGGTCAGGTGCTTGTCGTCGGCGATCAGTGCGCCCGGGGTGGTCCACCACTCCTTGTAGTGGCCGATGTAGGCGAGCAGCTCGGCGTTCTGCGCAAGGAAGGGGGATTCGTGTTCCTCGAGGTGGGGGTCGATGCGCACCAGCTCGCGGTCGAGCCCGATCGCCGAGACGTGGAAGGACAGCACGCGCAGCGATTCGAGGATCTCGCCCACCGCGCTCGGCAGCGGGCTGGCGTCTTCCTCGAACATCGGCGTCTGGTGGCCCACCAGCAGACGCAGGAAGTCCTGCCATTCCTCGTCCGGGATGGCGCGCACCCAGGCCTCGTCATCCACGCGGTGGAAGACGGCCGAGATCAGGTCCTTTAGGTGGGTGGTGTCGAGCAGCTCGGGCAGCATGCGGCTGCCGAAGCGGCGCGAGGTTTCGGAGAAGAAGCCGGTCGAGGGCAGCAGGCCGGAGGAGACATACATCGTCACCTGCTTGCGCCCGGCGAACAGCTCGAGGACCGCCTTGCGCAGGTTCGCCAGCAGGTCGGGCCGGCGCGCGAGCAGGTTGCCGAGCTCGCGCAGGTTCTCGGTGGCCTTGCCGGCGTCCGTCGGTCGTGTCGGGCGCAGTTTATCGACCAGCGCGGACCACAGGCGGACCGGGTCCTGGTCGGCCTGGCCGAAGCGTTCGAGCAGTTTTTCCATTCGTTTCCTGTGTTCCGTATCCGCTTTGCGGCCGCGTCCGGCGCAGCCGTCGCGCGCCGATCCGGGTCGCCGCGCAGCGATTTTGTGCGCTGCATTATGCGGGATTCCGCCCGAGCCGCCAGCGCGGGGCTAAAATCGCCACCCCGATCCGACCCGCGGCCTGCGCGCCGCATCCGCAAACATGCCGCTCTTCGCCGTCGATAACGCCTGCCTCGCCTTCGGTCACGTCGACCTGCTCGATCACGTGAGCTTCCAGCTCGACGCCGGGGAGCGTGTCGCGCTCATCGGGCGCAACGGCTCGGGCAAGTCCAGCCTGCTGCGCGCGCTCGCCGGCCAGGCGGCGCTCGATGATGGCACAGTGTGGCGGCAGGCCGAAATCGTCACCGCCTACGTTCCGCAGGAGCCGGATTTCGAGCTCGAGCGCGACGTCTTCGAGACCATCGCCGACGGCCTGGGCGCCGCGGCCCGCCTGCTCGTCGACTATCACGCCGCCATGCTGGTGGTCGCCGAGCACGCCAGCCCCGAGGCGCTGGCCAGGCTCGACAGCCTGCAGCATGGGGTCGAGGCCGCCGGTGCGTGGCGACTCAACCAGCGCGTGGAGCAGGTCGTCGCTCGGCTCGGACTCGACCCGGCGGCAAAGGTTTCCAGCCTCTCGGGCGGCGGGGTCAAGCGCGTGGCGCTGGCGCGCGCGCTGGTGGCCGAGCCCGACCTGCTGCTGCTCGACGAGCCCACCAACCACCTCGACCTCGACGGCATCCTGTGGCTGGAAGGGCTGATCCGCGACTTCCGCGGCGCGGTCGTCGTCATCACCCACGACCGCGTCTTCCTCGACAACGTCGCCACCCGCATCATCGAGCTGGATCGCGGCAAGCTGGCGAGCTATCCCGGGCGCTTCTCCGACTACCAGCGCCGCAAGGCCGAGGAACTCGAGGCCGAGGAGAAGGCCGCCGCGCGCTTCGACAAGTTCCTCGCGCAGGAAGAGGTGTGGATCCGCAAGGGTGTCGAGGCCCGCCGCACCCGTAACGAGGGCCGCGTGCGCCGGCTCGAGGCGCTGCGCAACGCGCGCGCCGCGCGCCGCGACCGCCTCGGCGACGTCAGCCTGGCGGTCGACACCGGCGACAAGAGCGGGCAGATGGTGGCCGAGCTCACCCACGTCACCAAGCGCTACGGCGACAAGGTGGTGGTGCGCGACTTCTCCACCCGCATCCTGCGCGGAGACCGCATCGGCTTCATCGGCCCCAACGGCGCCGGCAAGACCACGCTGTTGAAGCTCATCCTGGGCGAGGTCGCACCCGACGAGGGCACGGTGCGCCGCGGCACGCGGCAGACGGTGGCCTACTTCGACCAGCTGCGCGCCCAGCTCGACCCCGAGCTGCCGCTCACCGAGGTCATCAGCCCGGGCTCGGATTTCGTCGAGATCGGCGGCGAGAAGAAGCACGTCATCGGCTACCTCGGCGACTTCCTGTTCGCGCCGCAGCGTGCGCGCTCGCCGGTCAAGTCGCTCTCCGGCGGCGAGCGCAACCGCCTGCTGCTGGCGCGCCTGTTCGCGCGTCCGGCCAACGTGCTGGTGCTCGACGAGCCCACCAACGACCTCGACATCGAGACGCTGGACCTGCTCGAGGAACTGCTCGCCGGCTACGACGGCACGCTCTTCCTGGTCAGCCACGACCGCGCCTTCCTCGACAACGTGGTCACGCAGGTGATCGCCGCCGAGGGCGACGGGTGCTGGAGCGAGTACGCCGGCGGCTACGGCGACTGGCAGCGCGTGCAGGCCCGCCGAGCCGAGGAAGCTGCCGCGCGCGAGACGACCGCACGCGAGAGCGCGAAGCGCAGCGCCCCGCCCGCGGACAAGGCGCGCGCCGCCGAGCCCAAGGCAGCGAGCCGTCCGACCAAGCTGTCCTTCAATGAAAAGCGCGAACTCGAGGTGCTGCCCGAACGCATCGCCGTGCTCGAGGACGAGCAGACCGCGCTGCATGCGCGCATGTCCGACCCGGCGCTTTACCAGAGCGCCCCGCAGGAGATCGCGCAGATCAAGACCCGGCTCGAGGCGCTCGAGGGCGAGATCGAGGCCGCGATGCTGCGCTGGGAAGAGCTCGAGTCGCGCGCCGCGGGCTGAGCGACCTTCGCGCCTTGCGGCGCTCCTACAGGAAGCGGCGAGGTTTCGATTTTCATGCAGGAGCGGCGCCAGCCGCGAACGAGGAAGCGGCGAGGTTTCGATTTTCATGCAGGAGCGGCGCCAGCCGCGAACGAGGAGCGGCGCGGCTTCGATTTTCATGCAGGAGCGGCGCCAGCCGCGAACGAGGAAGCGGCGCGGCTTCGATTTTCATGCAGGAGCGGCGCCAGCCGCGAATGAGGAAGCGGCGCGGTTTCGATTTTCATGTAGGAGCGGCGCCAGCCGCGAACGGGGCGGTCCGGCAACCGCCGAGCGAATCCCGCGTCAGAACACGCCGATCTGCCCGAACCACGCCGTAGCCGCGGCCGCGCCGAGAAAAACCGTGGCGTGGAAGGCGGCGATCCAGCGGAACTGCCGGCCGATGCGCTCGGGGTCGAGGTCGGAGATCAGGTACAACCGTCGGTCGCTCGGTCGGCGCATCACGTGGAGCTCCGGCGCGGCGAGCGCCTCGGTCTGGCGCTGGCGCACCTCGCGACGCGCCTGGGCGCGGGCGAGCTCCCATTCGCGCAGGTCGATCTCGCCGTCGCCGTCGAGGTCGAAGCGCTGCAGCAGGGCGGGGCGGTCGGCTTTCCAGGCGGCGAGCAGCTCGCGTACCTCGGCTGCGGTGTCGGTGCGCATGTCGGCGCTTCCGAGCGTGGCGAAGTCGCCGATCAGGTAGAGCCGGTCGTGCTCGATCAACGACCACTGTGTGTAGCGCAAGTCGTCACGGATGAACACGTCGCGTCGGCGCACCAGCATCTCGGCGCCGTCCGGGTCGACCACGCAACGCGCGCTGCCGTCGTCGAGCAGGAAGGAGGCCTCGCTGGTGTCGGTGCTCACCGCCTGCCACTTCCCGTCGCGCTGGCGGCGCTCGATGCGCAGGCGGTACCACAGCACCGGCAGCGCATTGACCGGCGACAGCAGCGGGGTGCCGTCGAGGGGAGCGCCACGGCCGCGCAGCTCGGTGTAGCCCTGTGCCGCCGAGGCGATGCGCGCGGTAGGGGTGTCGGCGATCAGGCGGGCGTGGCGTAGCGCCCGCATGGTGCCGAAGAGACCGGTGCCGAGCAGCACGGCGAGTGCGGCCAGGCTGCCCGGTCCGGGGCCGAGGCGGAGCGCGAGCGCGATCGCACCGAGCTGGATGGCCGGAAGCGCGAGGTCCGCCCGCAGGTGGCGAAGGTGCACGAGCATGATGGGATGACTGGTGATGCGAACACCCGTGGGGCGAGTGGATCGGTGCGCGATGCCGGCCAATCGCTGATCTGCGCGGCTGCCCGCGACGTGCCGGCTCGGTCCGCCCCGAGGTTCGATTGCGAGGAGCCCTGCACGAACTCTCAGTTGCTGAACAGCGCCTTCAGGTCCACATCGGCCTTCTCGGCGACACTGAACTGCAGCAGGGGCTGCTCGGTGTAGCCGAGCGGGCGCGCGACCAGGAGGTCGGGAAACTGCTCGATGCGTACGTTGTGCACGTTGACCGCCTCGTTGTACCACTCCCGGCGGTCGGCGATCGCGTTCTCGAGCGCGGTGATGCGTGTCTGCAGCTGCATGAAGTGTTCGTTCGCACGCAGCTCGGGGTAGGCCTCGGCGACCGCGAAGATCTGCCCCAGCCCGGCGCGCAGAAGGTTCTCTGCGGCACCGAGCGCGGCGACGTCGTGAGCCTCGCGCGCCTGGGCGACGCGGGCGCGCGCCTCGGTGACGCGTGCGAGCGTGTCCTGCTCGAACTGCTTGTACTGGCGGCACACCTCGACCAGCTTGGGCAGCTCGTCGTGACGTTGCTTCAGCAGCACGTCGATGTTGGCCCAGGCCTTGGCGAGGTTGTGCCTGAGTTGTACCAGCCCGTTGTAGATCACCACGCCATACACCAGCGCGAGGACGACGAGGCCGAGGAAGACTGCGCTGCCGATGCTCATTTCAGGGTCTCCGTTGCGAATGCGGGCATCTTATACTCGCGCCCTCGCGCCACGTGTTGCGCATGCCACGGTGGCGCCGAATCGCCTCCCTCGCAGCGGAAATCCCCATCTTGTCCCTCCTGTCTTCCTCCCTCCCTGCCTTCCTGCGCCGCCCCGCGGTCGTCATGGCCTGCGGCGCATTGATCCTCACCCTGGCGATGGGTGTGCGCCACACCGGCGGCCTGTTCCTGCAGCCGATGACGCTCGACCACGGCTGGTCGCGCGAGCTGTTTTCCTTCTCGATCGCGCTGCAGAACCTGCTGTGGGGTGCATTCCAGCCCTTCGCCGGGGCCTTCGCCGACCGCCACGGCGCCGGCCGCACCCTGGTGGGCGGAGCGCTGCTCTACATCCTCGGCCTGGTGGTCATGGCCTATGCCGACAGCGCGCTCGGGCTCAACTTCGGTGCCGGCCTGCTGATCGGAATGGGGCTGTCGGGCACGACCTTCAGTGTGGTGCTGGGGGTGATCGGGCGGATGGCCGCGCCGGAGAAGCGCAGCCTTGCGCTCGGCATCGCCTCGGCGGGGGGCAGCTTCGGCCAGTTCGCCGTGCTGCCCGTGGGGCAGGGGCTGATCACCGCCTTCGGCTGGCAGGACGCGCTGCTGTGGATGGCGGTGGGCATCGCCTTCATCATCCCGCTCGCCGCTGCGGTCACCGGCACGAGCGAGCGCGGCGGCAGCGTCGAGCAGTCGCTGCGCCAGGCGCTCGCCGAGGCGATGCGCACCCCGAGCTTCCATTTCCTGTTCTGGAGCTTCTTCGTGTGCGGTTTCCAGACCGCCTTCGTGATGCTGCACCTGCCGGCCTACGTGGTCGACATGGGCCTGTCGGCCAACATCGGCATGACCGCGGTGGCGATGATCGGGCTCTTCAACATCTTCGGCTCCTTCCTGTCGGGCTGGCTGGGCGGCCTGTACAGCAAGAAGCGGCTGCTGGCGTGGATCTACGCGCTGCGCATCGTGGCCATCCTCGCGCTGATGCTGTTTCCGCTCAGCCAGCTCACGCTCTACGTCTTCGCCGCGGTGATGGGCCTGCTCTGGCTGGGCACGGTGCCGCTCACCAGCGGCCTGGTGGGCTGCATCTTCGGGATGCGCTACGTCGGCATGCTGTACGGCATCGTCTTCCTCGGCCACCAGATCGGCGGCTTCCTGGGGGCCTGGCTGGGCGGGCGGATCTTCGATCTCAGCGGCTCGTACGAGATGGCCTGGTGGCTGTCGATCGCGCTCTCGGTGATGGCGGCGGCGCTTTCGCTGCCGGTGCGGGAGGCCCCGCTCGCAAGGCTGGCCGCGCGATGAGGCGGGGGCTGCTGCGGCTGGCGCTCGTCGTGCTGGCAGCGATCGTGCTCGGCCTGCTCTTCGCCGCCTACCAGCAGCCGGCGCTGCTGCTCGACTTCAGCAACCTCATCCTGCTCTGCGGGTGAGGGGTTGCCGGGCTGCCCCGGCCACATGGCCGGCCGACGCCCGCTCACTCCTCTGGTGCGTCCGGCAGCAGGTGGACGCGGATCTCTGCGGGAACCCCCAGGCGCTGGAGCAGGGTCTCGCGGGGCTGGTGCAGCAGCTCCTCGAGCTCGGTGAGATCGCTCGCCAGGGCCGGGCTGCTCCAGCCGCGCGCCTGGTGACGTGCGAAGCGGGTGGCGAGCGTGATCGTGCGCACCCGCGGGTTGTCGGCGTGGCTGCTGTCGAGCAGGCCGGCGAGCAGGCCGGGCAACCTCCAGGCGGAGATCAGCGCGTGCTGGAGCTCCGCTGCGCTGACGCCGAACACCTCGCGTTGCACTGCTGCGGCCGGGCGGGCGGGTTCGGTCCGCCGGCGTCCGATCGCATCCAGGGTCAGGGTCGGGGCGTGAATCGCGCAGACGATCTCGGTAGTCTCGTGCAGCAGGGTGGCGACAGTGATCTCCTGGACGTCGTGATCGCGCCGCATGGTCGCGAACTCGCGCGCGAACATCGCCGCGCGGCGCGCTCGCGCGATCAGCTTGAGCACCACGACCAGAGCCTTCGGATACGCTGCCAGGGTGTCCTCGACCGTGGCGAGGCCGGAGAAGGCGGTGAAGAACGGCTCCACGCCGAGCATCAGCACCGCGCGCTCGATGGTGGTGATGTCGTGGTTCTGCGAGGCGCGCCGGTTCGACTCGAGATGCGTCAGCAGGCGCAGGGTCATCAGGGGGTCGGCGAGCACCACCGCAGCGATCTCGCGTGCGCCCGGTGCATGTTCCGCGCTGCGCAATTCCTCGAAGGCGCGCACGGTGTGGCGCAAGACCGGCAGCTCGGCCCGCGAGAAGGCGTCGATATAGGCTTCGGACGAGGGCAGCGGGAGTGCGAGCAGGGGCATGGTTGCGTTCTCGGGTGCGGGTGGGGTGGAGTCTCTGCCACGCACGGATTCAGTCCGGGGTAACGGCCGGAGCGGTGGAAACTTGAGCCGCGAGAGGCGTGTTCGGGCGAATGCGCAGTTGTGGCTATAATTATGAATCAGCGCGGCCGCAGGCTTGCCCGCCACACCGACAGGAGACTTCCGGATGAATCCCTTCAAGGCATTCGTGATCGACCAGGACGACAACCGCAAGGTGGTCAGCGGCATGCGAACGATGAGCGCCGACCAGCTCGATGCGGGCGAGGTGACCATCCGCGTCCACTATTCCAGCATCAACTACAAGGATGCGCTCGCCGCGACCGGCGCAGGCAAGATCATTCGTCGCTTCCCCTGTGTCGGCGGCATCGACCTGTGCGGCGAGGTGGTCGACAGCGCCGATGCGCGCTTCAAGCCGGGCGACAAGGTCATCGCCACCAGCTTCGACATCGGTGTCGCCCACCACGGCGGCTATGCCGAGTACGCGCGCGTGCCGGCGGGCTGGGTGGTGCCGCTGCCGGTCGGGCTCGACCTCTTCGAGGCCATGGCGCTCGGCACCGCCGGCTTCACCGCCGCGCTCGGCATCGTGCGCATGGAAGACAACGGCCTGGCGCCGGCCAACGGGCCGGTGGTGGTCACCGGCGCCACCGGCGGCGTCGGCGCGCTCGCCATCGACATGCTGGCGCAGCTCGGCTACCACGTGGTCGCGCTCACCGGCAAGGAGGCCGAGGCCGACTATCTCAAGATGCTGGGCGCGGCCGAGATCCTGCTGCGCTCGTCCATCGACTTCGACAAGGTGCGTCCGCTCGAGGCGGCACGCTGGGCGGGCGCGGTGGACAACGTCGGCGGGCAGATCCTGCACTGGGTGCTGGCGACCATGAAGCAGGCCGGCACGGTGGCGAGCATCGGCAACGCGGCAAGCTTCAACATCGATACGACCGTTTTCCCGCTCATCCTGCGCGGGGTGAGCCTGCTCGGGGTGGATTCGGGCTACATGGGCTTCCCGACCCGGCAGCGGGTGTGGGACCGCCTCGCCACCGACCTCAAGCCGCGCCACCTCGCCGCGATCACGCGCACGATCGAATTCGACGCGCTGCCGGGTGCCTTCGACGACTTCATCCACGGCCGCGTCAAGGGCCGTACCGTCGTGCGCATCGGCGCCTGAGCCCGCCGCCACCATGGACCAGGATGTGGTGACGACCGATGCCGACGGCCGGCTGCCGCGCATCCTCGTCGTAGATGATTCGCGCATGGTGCGCGCCTCCATCGTCAAGCACATCCGCGGTCGCTTCGAGGCGCGCGAGGAGCCCGATGGCGAAGCCGCCTGGGAAGCCTTGCTGGTCGATCCGGCGATCGAGATCGTGCTCACCGACATCGGCATGCCCCGCCTCGATGGCTACGGCCTGCTCGAGCGCCTGCGTGCATCGAAGCTGCCGCGGGTGCGCGACCTGCCGGTGGTGATCATCTCCGGCGACGAGGACGAGTCCGCGCGCGAACGCGCGCTCGCGCTCGGCGCCAATGGTTTCGTCGCCAAGGGGGCCGGCGGTGTCGAGCTCCTCGCGACGCTGATTTCACTGCTGCGCCTGTCGAAGGCGCAGGGCGAGCTCGAGCGCAGCCGCGCCGCGCTCGAGCGGCAGAGCCCGGTCGACCCCGAGTCGGGGCTGGCGACCGAGGCCTACCTCCAGCATCACGGCGCCCAGGCGGTGGCCGAGGCGCGCCGTCGCCAGGCCGACATCGGTGCGATGGTGATCGAAGTCGACCAGTTCGACGAACTTGCCACGCGCCATGGCATGCAGGTCGTGCAGCTCATCCTGCGCAAGCTGGGCAAGCTCGTGAGCGGGCGGATCCGTGCGGAGGACACCCTGTCGCAGCACGGCCAGTCCTGCTTCGCACTGCTCTCGCCGGGCATCGACCGGGTGTCGACCTGCGCATTCGCGCTGCGCCTGCGTGCCAGCGTCGAGAAGCTGGTCATGGCCTACCGAGACGAGCGCATCCGTGTGACGCTGAGCGTCGGCGTCGCCAGCGCGGTGACCGATGGCCGCGACGAGATCGGTGCTCTGCTTGCGCTCGCCCGGGAACGCGCGACGCAGGCGAGCGTGGCGGGCGGAAATCGCGTCGTCGCCGAAGGCGGGGAGGTCGACCCCGCGACGATCGAGCGCGAGCTCGCGCGCGTCCCCAGCGTCGATGGCGCGCTGCGCCTGCTGCGCGTCGGCGCGCGTGACGAGGTGGAGGCGCAGTTGCCCGAACTCGTCGGCGCGCTGCTGCCGCTGCTCGAGTTGCTAGAATCAAGGCTTCAATCCGGACTACCGCTCGCAAGACTCCGCGAGTTCCACGACAAGGGCGGGGGCGGATGAGCGGACGGCGGCCGCACCAGCGGTGCCGTCCGCAAGGGGTGTGTCCGCAGGCTTCGCTGCGCTGTCCCGGCGCCGCGTCGCCCGCATCACGTCGAGTGCAACAACACGATCATTGAAGGCAGAAGGGAGAGGATGCAATGACCGATTACCAACAGTTCCACCGCCGTTCCATCGAAGACCGCGACGGATTCTGGGCCGAGCAGGCGCAGCTCGTGCACTGGAACAAGCCCGCACAGCAGATCTGCGATTACTCCAACCCGCCGTTCGTCAAGTGGTTCAAGGGTGGCGAGACCAACCTGTGCTACAACGCCGTCGATCGCCACGCCGCCGCGCGCCCGAACGACCGGGCGCTGGTGTACATCTCGACCGAGACGGACGAGGAGAAGGTGTATTCCTTCGCCGAGCTGCAGCGCGAGGTCGAGCGCATGGCGGCGATCTACCAGGAGCTCGGCGTCAAGCGCGGCGACCGCGTGCTGATCTACATGCCGATGATCGCCGAGGCGGCGTTCGCGATGCTCGCCTGCGCGCGCATCGGCGCGATCCACTCGGTGGTGTTCGGCGGTTTCGCGGCCGGTTCGCTCGCCACCCGCATCGACGACGCCAAGCCCGTGCTGATGGTCAGCTCGGATGCAGGCATGCGCAACGGCAAGCCGGTGCCCTACAAGCACCTGGTGGACGAAGCCTGCAAGCTCGCCGAATTCCCCCCCGCCAAGGTGCTGATCGTCGATCGCGGCCTCGACAAGGGCTTCGCCAAGGTCGAAGGCCGTGACGTCGACTACGCCGAACTGCGCGCCAGGCACATGGACACCCAGGTGCCGGTGGTGTGGCTCGAATCCTCCGAGCCGAGCTACATCCTGTACACCTCCGGCACCACCGGCAAGCCCAAGGGTGTGCAGCGCGACACCGGCGGCTACACCGTGGCCCTGACCGCGTCGATGAAGCACATCTTCACCGGTGGCGCGGGCGAGACCATGTTCTCGACCTCGGACATCGGCTGGGTGGTCGGCCACAGCTACATCATCTATGGCCCGCTGCTCGCCGGGATGGCCACGATCATGTACGAGGGCACGCCTCTGCGCCCTGACGCCGGCATCTGGTGGCAGATCGTCGAGAAGTACAAGGTCACGGTGATGTTCTCCGCGCCCACCGCGGTGCGCGTGCTCAAGAAGCAGGACCCGGCCTTCCTCAAGAAGTACGACCTGTCCTCGCTCAAGCACCTGTTCCTGGCCGGCGAGCCGCT
>JAEUNQ010000116.1 GCA_016790365.1 Thauera sp.
CGAAATCGAGATCACCGCGATCCGGGCCCAGGGCGCGGGCGGGCAGAACGTCAACAAGGTGTCGAACGCCGTGCATCTGCGCTTCGACATTGCCGCATCGAGCCTGCCCGAGGACATCCGCACACGACTGCTCGCCCTGCACGACCATCGGATCAGCAAGGAGGGCGTGGTGGTCATCAAGGCGCAGAAGTTTCGCAGCCTGGAGAAGAACCGCGCCGAGGCGCTGCGCCGCCTTGAAGAGCTGATCGAGCGGGTCGCAGCGCCCCCGAAGGCGCGTCGTGCGACGAAACCCACCCGGGCGTCGGTTACCCGCAGGCTGGAGGGCAAGGCGCGCCGGGCGTCGATCAAGGCCGGGCGCGGAAAGGTCAGCGACTGACGCGCCGGGGCCCTCGAGGCTCGGTCTGTGTCCAGCATCAGTCGGCGTCCAGAAGCCGAGCGCACTCGTCCATCATGGAGCGTGCCAGGTCCGAGTCGTAGTTCGGGTCGAGCGCCTCCATCATCTCGTGAGCCGTATAGAGCCCGACCTCCCGTGAAAGCGAGCCGGCAATCTGGCGCGCCAGCCCGTCGCTGAGCGCGGAGAGCTGGCGGCGGTCGGCCAGCGGCAGCGTGCGCTCGCTGCGGCGCAGCCAGTCGGCGATGAAGCTCGCGCCCTGCGCCTCGGTCAGCCACTGGCCATGCTCGTAGTGGATCGACAGGCGCTCGGCCGTCAGCGCGAAGATCAGCGCGGCGCGCGTTCCCTTGCTGTCTGCGGGTGGGATCGGGCGGGGTGGAGTAGGCATGGTGGTTCGGCAAGACGCGGTGACAAGACACCCCGATGCTATCAGTCCACTGTCAGTATAAAACGACAGTGGCGCTGTATGAATAATGGTGGCTTAATTGCCGCCATGAACACCGAAGCCTCTCCAAGCTACCCGCTCGCCGAGTTGGCCGTGCTCGCGGACCTGCCGCCCCGCACGGTGCGCTACTACGTGCAGATCGGCCTGGTCGACCGTCCCGAGGGTGAGACCCGGGCGGCCCGCTACGGCGCTCGGCATCTCGAGCAGCTGCTGCAGATCCGCAAATGGACCGCTGCCGGCGTCTCGCTCGAGCGCATCCGCGAGTTGCTCCACGGTGCGCCGCCGCCCGTCCCGCCACGTGCGCGCGCCATCGGCAGCGTGTCGGTGTGCAGTCATCTGGCGGTGGCCGAGGGGGTCGAGGTGGTGATCGATCCGCAGCGGGCGGGGCTGAGTCCCGAGGCGGTGCGCCAGTTCATCCAGGGCGTGATGGCCGCCTTCGAGGCGGTGCAGGGGCAAGGCGGGGCGGTGTCGCAGAGCGCTGCTGCGAACAACACGGACAAGAACGACCGACAGGCGGGAGAACGATGATGCAGCAACAATCGGCACGACTCGAGACGAGGGCGGGTGAGGCACTGACGCTGCAGGGCGTGCGGTTCACCGGCACCTTGCGCGGCACGCTCTTCGAAGCGGATCTCGAACAGCGCTTTGCCAACCCCTTCGAGCGCCATGTCGAGCTCGTCTACAGCTTCCCGCTGCCCTGGGCGGCGGTGCTCCTCGGGGTGGAGGTGCGGATCGGCGAGCGCCGCCTGTCCGGTGCGGTCATCGAGAAGAGGCAGGCCGAGCAGGGCTACGAGGACGCGCTGGCCGAGGGCAACACCGCCATCCTGCTCGAGCAGAACGTCGATGGCAGCTACACGCTGAACCTGGGCAACCTCGCACC
>JAEUNQ010000152.1 GCA_016790365.1 Thauera sp.
GCGCTGGTAGGCGCCGGCGGACTTCACCTCTTCGGTGGGCTCGGCCTTGTGCACCAGCTCCACGGCGCCGTCGGCCTCGACGGCCTGCATGAAGGGGTCGGTGACGCCCACCGAGATGTTGAAGTTGGTGAGGTCGCCTTCATCCTTGGCGTGGATGAATTCCTCGATGTCGGGGTGGTCGCAGCGCAGCACGCCCATCTGCGCGCCGCGGCGCGCACCGGCGGATTCCACCGTCTCGCACGAGCGATCGAACACACGCATGTAGGACACCGGGCCGGATGCGTTCGAGGCCGTGCCCTTGACCAGCGCGCCCTTGGGACGGATCGACGAGAAGTCGTAGCCGACGCCGCCACCGCGGCGCATGGTCTCGGCGGCCTGGGCGAGCGCGGTGTAGATGCCGGGGCGGCCGTCGACCGCCTCGGTCACCGAGTCGCCCACCGGCTGCACGAAGCAGTTGATCAGCGTGGCGGCGAGCGTGGTGCCGGCGGCGCTGTTGATGCGGCCGGCGGGCACGAAGCCTTTTTCCTGCGCCTCGAGGAACTTCGCCTCCCAGTGGGCGCGCTTGTCCTCGGTTTCGATGGCGGCGAGCGCACGGGCGACGCGGCGGCGCACTTCGGCGACGGTCTGTTCGTCGCCCTTGGCGTACTTCTCGACGAGGACCTCGCCGGAGATCTCCTGCATCGGCAGGTTGGCGGCGGAGGCTTTGGCGGTGTTCTGGGTGGACGCGCTGGTGGTCTCGCTCATGGTCTTTTTCTTCCTCCGTGGTGGGTCTTGGAACGGACGGAAGAATAGCGCGGAACGAGCAATCGTGCAAAAAAATAAAATACTTATAAAACAATAGCTTGAGAAATTTGTTTGTATTTCATGATTTTGTTGAACACTATATATAGTAGCTCCGCGGGCGGGTTTTTATCCGGGAAACCCAGTCTCCACGCGGGTTTGCGCCACTTCTCCGCTGCCTACATGCGCGGGAAGAAGAGCGACAGGTAGGCGGCGAAATCGATCTCGGCGCCCTCGCGCAGGCCCGCCATGCGCTCCGGTTCGAGGCCAAGCAGGCTCCAGGTTTCGGGGGCGACCAAGGCTGCGGCGGCGCTGCTCGGCAGGTCGGCCTCGTCGGCCTCGGCGATGCGCCGGGCGAGGTTCAGCGTCGCCGCCTCGGCGGCGTAGGCGCCGCCGAGGCGTGGCAGCATCTGCGCACCCACAGCGGTGATGAAACGTTCCGGCAGTTGCCAGCGGTCCAGCAGGGCGGCACCCAGCTCGGCGAAGTCGCAGCCGACGAGCCGACGCTCGGCGGCCTCGATCGGCTCCTCGCCGGTGTTCGCTGCGAGGCGTGCGGCTGCGGCGAGCTCGGGTACGGTCTGGTACATCACCAGGTGCCCGGTGTCGGCAAGCACGCCGATCACGAACAGGCGTTCGCCGGCGGTGAGGCCGGCGGCGACCCCCGCTGCGCGCGCGGCCAGTCCGGTGAGCAGGCTGTTGCGCCAGAACCGCCGCATGTCCAGGTGGGCGGGGCGGATGCCGGCGAAGATGCCCTGCAGGGACATCGCCAGCACGAGGTCGTGCACCTGCTGCAGGCCGAGCAGGGAGACCGCGCGCACGATGTCCTCGACGCGGCCGCGCTGGCCGAACAGGGGGCTGTTGACCAGGTGCAGCAGGCGGGCCGAGAGCGCGGGATCGGCCGAGACCAGGCGCGCGACCGTGGCGACCGAGCCGGCCGGCGATTCGAGTTGTTCGCGCACGCGCATGTAGACGTCGGGCAGCGAGGTCAGCGCCTCGATCTGGCTGACCAGTTCCTGGGCAGAGTGCATTTTCGGCTTCCTGTGGATCGGGGGATCGGGCTCATCCAAGGTTCCGCGCGCGCGGTGCGCGCGGGGCAAATACCAGTGGCTGCACGGGCGGCAGCTCGGGTTGCAGGGTGGCGTGCTCGATGCCGAAGCGGGCGCGCAGCAGGCTGCGCTCGGCCTCCAGCACCGCCGGCCAGCGTGTCGCGTCGGCGAGCACGACGTGGGCGGAGAGGGCGCTCCGGCGCGAATCCAGGCTCCAGATGTGGAGGTCGTGCACCGAGCGCACGCCATCCACGCCCGCCATCGCGTGGCCGATCTCGGGCAGCGACAGGCCCTCGGGGACGCCCTCCAGCAGTGTATGCACCACCTGGCGCAGCAGCGACAGCGTGGAGTACAGGATCAGGCCGCAGATCAGCATGGTGAGCAGGGGATCGATCGGCATCCAGCCGGTGTACAGGATCACGATGCCCGAGGCGAGCGCGGCCACCGAGCCGAGCAGGTCGCCGATCACGTGCAGCAGCGCGCCGCGCGTGTTGAGGTCGCTCTCGCCGCGGGTCAGCAGCCAGGCGACGGCCAGGTTCAGCACCAGACCGCCGAGCGCGACCAGGATCACCGCCTCGCCGGCCACCGCGCGCGGCTCGAGCAGTCGCTCGACCGCGTGCCACACCAGGCCGCCCACGATCACCAGCATGAAGAGCCCGTTGGCGAGCGCGGCGAGCGCCTCGACCCGGCGCAGGCCGTAGGAGTGGCGGGCGCTGGTCGGGCGCAGCGCGATGCGCGCCGCGAGCGCGGCCAGCCCGAGCGAGGCCGCGTCGGT
>JAEUNQ010000191.1 GCA_016790365.1 Thauera sp.
GAAGGCGTTCTCTTCCGGCACGAAGACCTCGTCCATGACGATCTCGCCGGTGATCGAGGCGCGCAGGCCGACCTTGCCGTGGATGGCGGGGGCGGACAGGCCCTTCCAGCCCTTCTCGAGGATGAAGCCGCGGATCTGGCCTTCGTCGTCCTTGGCCCACACCACGAACACGTCGGCGATCGGGCTGTTGGTGATCCACATCTTGCTGCCCGACAGGCTGAAGCCGCCATCGACCTTGCGCGCGCGGGTGATCATCGAGCCCGGGTCGGAGCCGTGGTTCGGCTCGGTGAGGCCGAAGCAGCCGATCCACTCGCCGGTGGCGAGCTTGGGCAGGTACTTCTGCTTCTGCGCCTCGGTGCCGAACTCGTTGATCGGCACCATGACCAGCGAGCTCTGCACGCTCATCATCGAGCGGTAGCCGGAATCGACGCGCTCGACCTCGCGTGCGATCAGGCCGTAGCACACGTAGTTCAGGCCGGAGCCGCCGTACTCCTCGGGGATGGTGGCGCCGAGCAGGCCGAGCTCGCCCATCTCGCGGAAGATCGCGGCATCGGTCTTCTCGTGGCGGAAGGCTTCCTGCACGCGCGGCAGCAGCTTGTCCTGGCTGTAGGCGCGCGCGGTATCGCGCACCATGCGCTCGGTCTCGGTGAGCTGCAGGTCGAGCAGCAGGGGGTCGTCCCAGTTGAAGCTAGCCTTGTTCGAAGCCATGTCGTGTCTCCTCGTGCGATCGGTCGTGCAGGCGGCTGCCTGTGTGTGACTGGCATCCTATGAACTCCGGAAGCGCAGCTCAAGCGATATTTATGCAGTAATCTGTGCGTTTCCGGAACTCCGAGCAGAAACGCCGACCACCATGCGCAAGAAGATCCCCAGCACCGCCGCGCTGCTCGCCTTCGAGGCCGCCGCACGCCACGAGAGCTTCACCCGCGCCGCCGAGGAGCTTGCGCTCACGCAGAGCGCGATCTGCCGGCAGATCGGCGCGCTCGAGGACTTCCTCGGCGTGCCCTTGTTCCGCCGCACCCGGCGCGGCGTCCAGCTCACCGAGGCGGGACTGAGCTACAGCCGCCAGATCGCCCCCCGGCTCGACGCGATCGAGCACGACACGCTCGCGGTGATGGCACACCACGGCGCCGGCAGCGTGCTCGAGCTGGCGGTGGTGCCGACCTTCGCCACGCGCTGGCTGCTGCCGCGCCTGACCGATTTCCAGGCGAAGAACCCGGACGTGGTGGTGAACATGCACACCCAGACGCGGCCCTTCCTCTTCGACCAGACCGAGTTCGACGCAGCGATCTACTTCGGCGACACCGGCTGGCCGGGTACCGAGGCGCACTTCCTGATGCGGGAGTATCCGGTCCCGGTGTGCAGCCCGGCCCTGCCCGGGGTTCGCGAGCAGATGAGCCCGGACGAGGTCGCGGCGCTGCCGCTGCTGCAGCAGACCACCCGCCCCTACGCCTGGCGGCAGTGGTTCGCCTCGGCCGGCGTGCGCCCTGGGAACGACATGGGCGGCATGCGCCTGGAGCTGTTCTCGATGCTCGCGCAGGCGGCGATCGAGCGCCTCGGGGTGGCGCTGATCCCGCCCTTCCTGATCCAGCAGGAGCTCGCCGCCGGCAGCCTGATCAGCCCCTGCCTGCGCAGCTTCCCGAGCACGCGGGCGTACTACCTCATCGTCCCGGAGGGCAAGGCGGAGCGGCCGGCGCTGACGAACTTCCGCGCGTGGCTTCTCGGCGAGGCGCACGCCACCGCGGTGCAGTGAGCGCCCTCAGGCGGTCACGTAGGCACGGATGCCGGCGGCAATGAACTCGACCGCGAGCGCCGCCAGCACCAGGCCCATCAAGCGGGTCATGATGTTGAGCCCGGTGCGGCCGGCCAGGCGGCTGATCGGACCGGCGAGGCTGAAGGCGAACCACACCACGGCGCCCATCACCAAGCCGGCGCCGAGCAGCATCAGCACCGTGCGCGCCCCCTGGTCGGCATAGATGATCACCGTACTGACCGTCCCCGGCCCGGTCAGCAGCGGAATCGTCAACGGCACCACGGCGATGTTGGCGCGCTCGGCCGCCTCGTCGGCTTCTTCGGGTGTGGTCCGGCTCGGCGCGGGCTGGGCGTTGAACATCGAGATCGCGACGATGAAGAGCAGCACGCCGCCGCCGACCTGCAGCGAGGGCACGGTGATGCCGAAGCCCGCCAGCAGGTACTGACCGGCGAGCGCGGTCACGGTAATGACGAGGACGGTCGCGAGCGCAGCGGTGCGCGCGGTGCGGCGGCGCTCGAGGGACGATTGCCCCTGGGTCAGGCCGATGAAGGCGGGGATCGCGCCGAACGGGTTGATGAGCGCCGCCAGCGTGATGAAGATCTTCGCGAATTCCATTCGATTTGCTCCTGCGGGCCGGGGGGCATCCCCACCGTCGTCCCGCGACGCGAAGACTACGCTGGCGGCCCGAGCGGCCGCAAATCCGCATGGGCGCGAAAGCCATGAGCGGCTTGACCGGCCAAAAGATTCATTTAATACTCTTCTTTTAATACCTCCGCCAGAGCCTCCGATGTTCTTCTCCGGATTGAAAGACCGGCTGCGCGCCAGCGAAGCCGAGAACCTGCTGCTCCAGCAGGCCAACACCGCCCTGCAGGAACGCCTGCGCGAGCTAGAGGCGGAACAGCTCGAGCTGCGCGCGCAGACCGACGCCCTGCGCCGCGAGCGCACCGTGCTGGGCGGCGTGTTCGCCAGCCTGGGCAGCTTCGGCGACTCGCTCGGAGGCGTGCGCGAATCCTTCCTGGGACTCACCGCCACCCTCAACCAGGAAAAGGCTTCGGCGCTCGACGCGGCGGCGCAGTCGGACACCAGCCGCGCCGCCTTCGAGCGCATCGCCGGCAATCTCCACGCCACCTTCGAGCGCATGGGCAAGGCGTCGGAGAACGTCGGCATCCTGAGCCGTCGGGCCGAGGAAATCGGCGGCATCGTCCGCCTGATCAAGGAGATCGCCGACCAGACCAACCTGCTCGCGCTCAACGCGGCGATCGAGGCCGCGCGCGCGGGCGACGCGGGGCGGGGTTTCGCGGTGGTGGCGGACGAGGTGCGCAAGCTTGCCGAGCGCACCGCGAAGGCCACCACCGAGATCGCCACCCTGGTCGAGAACATCCAGGACGAGACGCGCGTCGCCAGGGAGGTGATGGAGTTCGGCGCCGCCGACGCAGGGCGCCACGCCGCGGACAGCACGCAGGCCGTGACCAGCATGAAGCACCTGCTCGACCTGTCGCGCCGCATGGAACAGGCGGTCACCTCGTCCGCCCTGCTCGCCAACGTCGAGCTGGCCAATCTGGACGAACTGACGCTCAAGCTCGAGGTGTACAAGGTGTTCCTGGGCGTGTCGACGCTGCGGCCCGACGACCTGCCCGACGAGCGGCACTGCCGCCTCGGTCAGTGGTACTACGACGGCGAGGGACGCGAGCACTTCGCCGGGCTGCCGGGCTACGGGGAGCTCGAGGACCCGCATCGTGCGGTGCACGCGCATGCGCGGCGTGCAGTGGAACTGCACGCACAGGGCAAGCTGGAGGCGGCGTTAAGCGAACTGCAGGCGATGGAAAGAGCCAACCTCACCGTGATGCGCGGCCTCGAGCGCATGCTGGGCAAGGCCGTCGGGCGCTGACCGCACGCGCCGCAAGGAGGCCGGGCGCCCCCGCGGCGCGGCGTGCCGCCCGCCTCAGCCGCAGGACGCGACCGCGCCGCCGTCCGCCGGCGACGTCGCACGGCCGCCGGCTTGATTGCACTCGAAGACATCGGCCGGCAGCGGGCGGCCGAACAGCCAGCCCTGCGCCTCCTCGCATTCGACCGTGCGCAGGAAATCGCGCTGCGCCGGGTGCTCGACCCCCTCGGCGACCAGCTTGAGGCCGAGGCTGCGCGCCATCGCCGCGATCGCGCCCACGATGGCGACATCTTCCGCGCTGCCCGGAACGCCCTCGATGAAGGAGCGGTCGATCTTCAGCGTGTCGATCGGCAGGCGTTTGAGCTGCGAGAGCGAGGAGTAGCCGGTGCCGAAATCGTCGATCGCCACGGAGATTCCCCGCGCGCGCAGGTGCCGCAGGGTCTCCACCGAATCGTCCGCGTCGCGCATGACCGTGCTCTCGGTGATCTCGAGTTCGAGCCGGGACGAGGACAGCCCGGTTTCATCCAGGATCCGGCAAACCCGGTCGGCCAGATCGGGCTGGCGGAACTGCCGCGCGGACAGGTTGACCGCCAGCCTCGGCACGACCAGGCCGCACCGGTCCCAGTCCGCCAGCTGGCTGCAGGCAGTGCGCAGCACGTGCTCGCCGAGCGGAACGATGAGTCCGGTCTCTTCCGCGATCGGGATGAACTCGTCGGGCCCGATCATCCCGTCGCGCAGGTGCCGCCAGCGCACCAGCGCCTCCACCCCGGACACGCGACCGTCCGCTAAGGACACCTGGGGCTGGTAATGTTTAGCTTTGTTCGACGCCTGCCCCTGCCTCGCGGCGATGAAGGTCCGACCCAGGTCGGTGGGCAGGCGTTGGACAAAGCCCGGGGGAGGAAACCGCGAAACGAGGCGAGGCCGTTCAATCGGGGCGCAGCGCTATG
>JAEUNQ010000253.1 GCA_016790365.1 Thauera sp.
CCGATGATGTAGAACAGGCTGGAGATCGACATCATCGCCACGCACAGCACCACGCCCCAGAAATCCAGGTAGGAGGCGCGGAAGAACACCAGCAGCAGCGCGAAGCTGATCGACACGAAGAGGCTGAGGAGGAAGGTCGGCAGCGCGATCGCCAGCGAGGGCCCCATGCGGTCGCGGATCTCCTGGCCGATATCGCGGCCGTCGTCGGCGCGGCCGAACTCGAGCGCGAACATGCGCAGCGACTTGTCGAAGAAGATGGTCTCGGTGAAGCGCGCGCTGCCCTCGGCCTCTGCATTGACGAACATCGGCTTGTCGTAGCCGCGCTCGGCCTTCCAGCGCTCGATCGCCTCGGGCGTGGCACGCTTGACACCGATGTGCATGCGCGCCATGTCGTCGGGCGAGTTCACCACGAAGAAGAGCACGAAGGTGAGCAGGTTCACCCCGATCAGGATCGGCACCGCGTAGAGCAGGCGGCGCAGCAGGTAGGCCAGCATCAGCGCCCTCCTCCCGCGCCGGGCCCGGCCGCGCTCGGCGCCGCGGTCGCGGTCTCGCGCCGACGCCAGTGGATCGCCGCCGGCGCCACCAGCACGGCGAGCAGCGCCGCCACCAGCAGCAGCGGCCAGGTCACCGGCTCGTTCCACGCCGCGCGCGCGGCGGCGCGACGCTCGAGGTCGATGCGCTGATACTTCATGGTGTTGCGCACCATGGCGCCGGTCTTGCGGTTGAGCACCCAGCCGTGCTGCAGCGAATACGACATCGGGTGGAAGGCGAAGATCCACGGCGCGTCGTGCTGCAGCATCGCCACCATGCGGTCGATGAGCTGCTGGCGCGCGGCGCCGTCGGGCATGGCCTTCATACGCTCGAAGAGCGCGTCGTACTCCAGGTTCTCGTAGTTGGCCGCGTTCTGGCCATTGAACTTCACCTTGCCCTGCGGACCGTGGAGCAGGAAGAGCAGGTTCTCGGGGTCGGGGTAGTCGGCGTTCCAGCCGAAGAAGAAGAGCTGCGCGTTGCCCTGGCGGATCTTGTCCTGGAAGCGGTTGAAGTCGGTCGGACGCACGACGAACTGCACGCCCAGCGCGCGGAACTTCTTCGCCAGCCAGTCCGAGCGCGCCTTGTCGCCGAGGCCGCCGGGCGTCGTATCCAGGTTGATCACCAGCGGCTCGCCGGTCTGCGCGTTGCGCCCGTTCGGCCAGCCGGCCTCGGCGAGCAGGCGGCGCGCATCCTCCAGGCCGCGACGTACCGGGCGGCCGGCGCCGGGATCTGCGCCCTGGCTGTCCTGCCATCGATAGACCACCGGGTTCATGCCCGCCCGGCCCTCGCGCGCGCCGAAGATGCCCGGCGGCAGCGGGCTCATCCCGGGCAGGCCACGACCGTTGAGGAAGATCGACACGAACTCCTCCATGTCGAGCGCGATCGAGATCGCCTGGCGCAGCTTGCGCGCACGCTCCTTCTCCGCCTTCGACGCGCCGCCGCCCACGAGCGGGTCGAGCATGTTGAAGCCGAGGTAGAAGATCGACGGTGAAACCGAGGTGAGCAGGCGGATGCCCTTGTCCCGCATGTCGTCCGACAGCGTGACCTCGCCCTGGCTGGTCAGGCTCACGGCCTGGTCGAAGTTGTCGGAGGACACCCCGGAGGCATCGTAATAGCCCTGCAGGAACTTGTTCCAGTACGGGATGCCCTCGCGCTCGCGCGAGAACACCACCTTGTCGATGAAGGGCATGGGCTTGCCGCAGTCGGCGAGCAGGCCGCCCTCGGCATCGCCGGGCTCGCCCTCGCATGGATAGGCGTCGCCGCGGTAGTTCGGGTTGCGCGCCAGCACCATGCGCGCGTTGGGGTTGTTCTCCACCAGCATGTAGGGTCCGGTGCCCACGGGCCACCAGTCCAGCGTGAGGTTGCGCTCGGCCATGCCGGGCTGGGCGAAGAAGCGGTCC
This sequence comes from Thauera sp., assembly GCA_016790365.1. Lineage (GTDB taxonomy): Bacteria > Pseudomonadota > Gammaproteobacteria > Burkholderiales > Rhodocyclaceae > Thauera. Next base: position 1,932 of record JAEUNQ010000253.1, read on the forward strand.
ACCTCGCGCGGCACCGGGCTGAAGAAGGGCATCGACAACCAGTACAGGAACTGCGGATAGGCGCCCTGCAGGGTGATCCGGTAGGCATGGCGATCCACCAGTTCTACGCCAGGCAACGCGAAGCGCTCGAGATCCAGCCAGCCGGGCGGGCCATCCGCCGCCACGCCGTCCGTGCCCGCCGCGGCCAGCGCCGCCTGCAGCTCCTTGAGCCCGGGCAGATATTCCGCCATCAGCTCGAAGATCGGCGAGTGCAGGCGCGGATGGGCGAGGCGCTTGATCTGGTAGATGTAGTCGCGGGCCTCGAGCTCGCGCGTGCCGGTCGCGGCGAAGTCGCCGAGACCGCGCACGCCGCGCAGGTCCGCCTCGGCAAGGCCCTCGTAGCGCGCGCCGCCGTCCTCGTCGAGCGCGAATGCCGGGTGCGGCTGGTAGAGGATGCCCGGGCGGATGCGCACCTCCACCACCGTGCGTACCACCCGGGACGGGTCGGCATTGGCGGGCAGCTCGCGCCCGGCGGCGTCGAGCCGGCGCAGGCGCGGCATGGCCTCGGCGGTGGCGGGCTCGAGCACGTAGGGCCGCTTCAGGTAGTGGTACTGCAGCGGTGGCTCGACGATCTGGTACAGGAAGCTGGCCTCGTCCTCGCTGTAGGATTGCACCGGGTCGAGATGCTTGGGACGCTCGGTGAAGGCCGTATACAGGACATGCTCGCCGCGCTCGGCAGCCGGATAGGGGTCGTTCCAAACCGGGCCGCAGGCAGCGAGAGCAAGGGACGCGATCAGCGCGACGGCGGTAGCGCGCAACGACGTGCCCGCCCTGCGCGGCCGCGCTGGCTGGCTTGGGCCTGGGCGGCCGAGGGTCCGGGGAAGGCGTGGGAACCGGCGCACGGGCAGGGGGGGAGCCTGGATCAAAGCGCGGATTCTGGCAGGTTTCGTGCGCGCGTGCGATCAGCGCGCGCGGCTCGGCCCGACACCACGCCGTCACGGACCTGCGCACGCAGCAACCGCAAGGTGCGCGCCCTGGCACCTTCTCCAGCGTCCCTCGTCTGCGAAAGTCCTGTCCGTCGCAGGGTTTTGACCGTTTTTCGCTATAATCGTCGTCTTGTCATTCGGAGTCATCTCTCATGGGCTTTCTCGCCGGCAAACGAATCCTCATCACCGGTCTGCTCAGCAACCGTTCGATTGCCTACGGCATCGCCAAGGCCATGCATCGCGAAGGCGCCGAGCTCGCCTTCACCTACCAGAACGACCGCTTCAAGGACCGCGTCGCCAAGCTGGCTGCGGACTTCGACAGCAGCCTGATCTTCCCGCTCGACGTGCAGGACGACGCGCAGATCACCGGACTGTTCGAGCAGCTCAGCCAGCACTGGGACGGCCTCGACGCGCTCGTGCACTCGATCGCGTTCGCGCCCGGCGAGGCGCTCGAGGGCGACTTCCTCGACGGGCTCACCCGCGAGGCCTTCCGCATCTCGCAGGAGGTCAGCACCTACAGCTTCCCGGCGCTGGTCAAGGCCGC
>JAEUNQ010000263.1 GCA_016790365.1 Thauera sp.
CTGGCGCACCGACATCCGCAACGGACGCATGTGCACCGGGCTGTGGGGACTGTGCGAGAAGGCGGACCTGGTGTTGCCGAGGCAATTCCTGCGCTGGCTGATGAACGAGGGCTGCCTGCACCCGGACGCCAAGGGTCACCCGCAGTTGTTGCAGCGCCCCGAAGGCCGAGCGCAGGTGGAGGGCTTCAGCGCCCGCCAGCAGCGCGAGATCCGTGCGCAGATGGTGGGCTTGATGGCCGGGCCAGCGGCCGAGCAGATCTTCCGGGGCGAGGCGGCGCGCCTGTATCCGGGGGGCGAGTTCGATGAAGTGCGGCAGGCGGAGGATCTGTCCTGGCTGCTGCCGGCGCGCGATGCATTTGCCGACGCGGCCGCGCTGACAGTGAACACCTTGCAGCAGCCGGACGTCTGGGCCACGATCGAGCGCGTGGCGCACGAACTCGAACGCGCGGGCACGCTCGGCCACGGTCTGCGCGGGCTGCTACCCGCCGCCCTGCCGAACTGGCCGCCGGGCGACACCCCGTGCCGCCCCACCGCATGAAGCCTCACACGCCGAAACCAGGCGGCCCGACGTCATCTCGCACATGAACCGCGCCCGCAAGCGCAGGTTGGCAAGCTCAAGCACGAGTACGCCCCAAAGGCTCACTGCGACCTGCCGCAAGCCGACCATTCTCTGGCCGGGCGCGGCAGTAGTCGTTCCTGTCAATATGTGCCCAGCTTGATCCGCTGTACGGCAAGCAACCGGCTCTCCTCGCCTTGCTTGGTCGCCTTGTATACAGCCTTCACGTCGGCCACGTAAGTGTGGCCACGACCACCGGAACAGGGGGGAAGGTAACCCGGTGAAGCATATTGCCCCGTGGAAAGTGCCCTTGCTTCGATGAAACTGCCCTCAACGCCCAGATCCGCAGTTTCGCCTGGCACGGACGAGAGGACTGCACTATCTGCACCCTTGAGCCAGTACCCGATCTTGCCGTGACCACCTCCAGAGGACAGCGGACCGAAGCTGAGGTCGTTGAATTCCACGATGATCGCGTTTGCGCCCGCGGGGATCTTCCCCACTTTCAGCGCGGGCGTTTGCCCTTTACCGCCGAACATCTGGCAATGCTGTCCGGCCGGGATGGTGTTCCCATTCCACGCCGGCTCGGCAAAGCTCACTTCCAATGCGGGCAGGCGCTCCGATACAGGCTTGTAGCCGCCACCCGATACGCAGCCGGCGATCAGCGGCAGGGCGGTGACGATCAGCGCGGCGGCGGATGAGAACTTCGTGAGCATGGCACCACTCCTTTGAAATGGAACAAGCGTTCAATCGCACGCCTTCTTCGACCGGGTCCCCGAGCGTCCCGATGACGATGGCTCTACCGCGGTCGGCATCAAGGATGCTCGGCGCGGAGCTTGGCGGGCTCTTCCACCTCGACGCGAGCGACGCCTCCTGCTGGATCTGCCGTACAAGACCACGGAGGGGCAGTATATCCAGCCGACTTCGCATTCGGAATGATCCCTTCTGCATGACCTGGGCACCCGCGCAGGGCGTGTCGACTCAGGCCTTGCCGAGCGGCGCGTCGCCATCCGCCCGCCGCCCTTCGTCCATGCGCCGGATCGTCTCCTGGCCGTGCCGCGCGAGGCCGGCGAGGCGGTCGATCTGGGCGTCGAGCTTGGGCAAGGCCTCGCGGCGGTAGCGCGAGAGGTCGTCGATGGCGCCGAGCACGTCGCCGAAGGCCTGTTCGAGCCGGCCCATGTCGAGCATGGACGAGGACGCGCGGGTCTGGATGTCCACGCCCTGGGTGCGCAGGGCCTGGGCGGTGCCGGCGATGAGCGCCGAGGTAGTCTCGTTGAGCGCGGCGACGCGGTCGAGCACCAGGCGCTGGTTGGCCAGCCCGAGCGCCACGGTGACGGCGACGTTGAGCGCCGACACGGTGACGTTGATCGCGCGGTCCACGCCGCGCACCAGCTCGCGGTTGTTGCGGATGACGACCTCGAGCGCGAGCACGCCCTGCTGGCTCACCGCGACCTGTTGCTGCAGGTCGACGATGCGCTGGCGCAGCGGGAAGAGGAGCTCTTCCTCGACGAAGGCGCGGCGTGGCGCCGGCAGGCTGGCGGAGGCGGCCTCGCGCGCGAGGCGGCGGTCGATCATGCGGCCGAGTTCGACCTGGCGCTCGAGCTGGGCGAGGATGGCGCGCAGCGATTGCTGGTCGTCGGCCAGGGTGAGGTTGTCGCGGCGCAGCATGTCGGCGCCGCCCTGCAGGTCGCGGATGATGGCGTCGAGCGCGTCCTGCGCCTTCTCGTATTTCTGGAAGTAGCGCTGCATCGGCTTGCCGACGCC
>JAEUNQ010000368.1 GCA_016790365.1 Thauera sp.
TTCTTGCCCAGATGGCGGAATTGGTAGACGCACTAGTTTCAGGTACTAGCGCCGCGAGGCGTGGAGGTTCGAGTCCTCTTCTGGGCACCAGTTTCACAGGAAAGCCGCTCTTCGGAGCGGCTTTTTTGTTTTTTGGCCGCCGTGGCGCGCGTGCGGTTCGCAGGGGCTGCCGCTCGTACAGGAAAACCGGCGGTACGCGCAGACCGCTCCCGTGCGGGCGTGCGGCGGCTCGCGAGTTGGCGCCGAAGCGGGCCGACGAGCGCAGTCCGCGCCACGCGAAGCAAAAAAACCTTTGCGGAAGTGAAAGCCTTTGCTATTATGCGCGTCCCTGCCCAGATGGCGGAATTGGTAGACGCACTAGTTTCAGGTACTAGCGCTGCGAGGCGTGGAGGTTCGAGTCCTCTTCTGGGCACCAGTTGCAGGGAAAAGCCGGCTAAAAGCCGGCTTTTTTCGTTCACCCTCGCGTCCGCGACGAGTTTGTCGAAAACACCATGGGGGCGGGCCTGCCCGCGAATGCCGGCCGTGCCGGCGACATCCGCGGGCAGGCCCGCCCCCACAGCTTCCACGAAACCTGCAGCGATCGGTTCTGCCGACAAGACCCGATCAGGCGCCAAACGGATGCCGGCGGAGAATCGTCTCGTCACGCTCGGGCCCGGTCGAAATGACATCGATCGGGATCTCGCAGATCTCCTCGATGCGGTGCAGGTAGGCGCGCGCCTCCTGCGGCAGGGCGTCCCAGCTCTGCGCACCGAAAGTGGTGCCGCTCCAACCTTTCATCGTCTCGTAGATGGGCTCGCAGCGCGTGACCTCTTCCGAGCCCATGGGCAGGAGGTCGATGCGCTTGCCGTCGAGCATGTAGCCAGTACACAGCTTGAGCTCTTCCAGACCGTCGAGCACGTCGAGCTTGGTGATGCAAAGGCCGGTGACGCCATTGATGATGATCGAGCGCTTGAGCGCGGCGAGGTCCAGCCAGCCGCAGCGGCGCTTGCGACCGGTGACGGTGCCGAACTCGCGGCCCTTGGTCGACATCTGTTCGCCTGGCACGCCCTTGGTCTCGATATCGAGCTCGGTCGGGAAGGGACCGCCACCGACGCGGGTGCAGTAGGCCTTGGTGATGCCGAGGACGTAGTGCAGGCGACCGGGACCGACGCCCGAGCCGGCCGCGGCCTGGCCGGCGACGCAGTTGCTCGAGGTGACGAAGGGATAGGTGCCGTGGTCGATGTCGAGCAGGGTGCCCTGCGCGCCTTCGAACAGCAGCGAGCCGCCCGACTTGTTGATCGCGTAAAGCTCGGCGGAGACGTCGGCCACCATCGGCAGCAGCTCGTCGGCGTCGGCCATGGCCTGGTCGAACACGGCCTGGAAGTCGACCGGCTCGGCGCCGAGGTGCCGGGTGAGCACGAAGTTGTGGTACTCGAGGTTGGCCTGCAGCTTGGCAGCGAAGCGCTCGCGGTCGAAGAGGTCGTACACGCGCAGCGCGCGGCGGGCGACCTTGTCCTCGTAGGTGGGACCGATGCCCTTGCCGGTGGTGCCGATCTTGTCGCCGGCGGCCTTGGCAGCCTCGCGCGCGCGGTCGAGCGCGGCGTGATAGCCGAGGATCAGCGGGCAGCCCGGGCTCACGCGCAGGCGGTCGCGCACCTTGATGCCGCCGGCTTCGAGGGTGCGGATCTCGGACAGCAGGTGGTGCGCGTCGAGCACCACGCCATTGCCGATGAAACAGGCCACGCCCTCGCGGACGATGCCCGAGGGCACCAGGTTCAGCTTGTACTCGGTCTTGCCGATGACCAGCGTGTGACCCGCATTGTGGCCGCCCTGGAACCTCACCACGCCCTTGGCGTGGTCGGTCAGCCAGTCGACGATCTTGCCCTTGCCTTCGTCACCCCACTGGGTGCCGACGACGACAACGTTCTTTGCCATTTTCTTACTCTCCCTGTAACGGCACGATCGCCCAGCGATCGCCCCGCTTCACCAGTTGCCGGTCGCAGCCGGCTTCGTTCCAAGTTCCTTCATGTCCGGGCAGCGCGACCAGCACGACCTCGCCGTGTGCTCGTAACCGCGACACCTCGGCGGCGAGCGCCGCGTCGCCGTCCAGCGGCGCGAGTACCGCTCCGGCAGGCGCGACCGGCGCAGGCAGGTGCCAGGCGAGCTCGCGAAGATCGAGACTGAAGCCGGTGGCCGGGCGCGCACGCCCGAAGGCCTTGCCGACGCGATCGTAGCGACCGCCGAGCGCGAGCGCGGCTGGCGACTCGGCGCCGTAGGCGGCGAACACGACACCGCTGTGATAGTGGTAGCCGCGGAGGTCAGCGAGATCGAAGCTCACCGGCAGGTCGGCCAGCGCATCGGCCAGCCGGCTCAGCTCGGCGAGCGGGCCGGCGATCTCGGCATCCTGCGGCAGGCGGGCGGCGGCTTCGGCGAGCACCTCGGGACCGCCGTAGAGCTCGGGCAGCGCGAGCAGCGCGCTGCGTGCCGGCTCGGCCACGTCGGCGAGCACCCGGCGCAGCTCGGGGACGTCCTTCGCCTGCATCAACCCGAAAAGTTCCTCCTCGCGGCCCGGCACCAAACCCGCGCGCGCGGCGAGCGCATGGAAGAGGCCGACATGGCCGATGTCGATGCGCGACGCGGGCACCTCGGCAAGGCGCAGCACCTCGGCCAGCAGACGCAGGATCTCCACGTCGGCCTCGATACCGGCGTGGCCGTAGAGCTCGGCGCCGAGCTGCAGCGGCTCGCGGGTGCCGGTGAGCGTGGATGGCAGGGTGTGGAGCACGCTGCCGCAATAGCACAGGCGCGAGACGCCGCGGCGGTTGAGCAGGTGGGCGTCGATGCGCGTGACCTGGGGCGTCATGTCGGCGCGCACGCCCATGCTGCGGCCCGAGAGCTGGTCGACCAGCTTGAAGGTGCGCAGCTCGAGGTCCTTGCCGGCACCGGTGGTGAGCGAGTCGAGATACTCGAGCAACGGCGGCATCACGAGCTGGTAACCGCGCAGCCGGAAGGCGTCGAGCAGGCGGCGGCGCAGGCTCTCCAGCCGGTAGGCGTCGGACGGCAGTGCATCCTGGATGTGGTCGGGCAGTACCCAGCGCATGGCGATGTCAGAGAACGATGAAAAGCATTGCAAGCCCCGCCAGCATGGAGCTCAGACCGATGAAGCGGATCTGGCCGTCCGCCATGCTGGCGAGGCGAAGAAAGGTATCGCGCCATGCAGCAGGCGCGATGAAGGGCAGCAGGCCTTCGATGATCAGCATCAGTGCGAAGGCCGTGAGTAGAGAACTTGCCATGAAGACGTCAGTTGCGCGGCGCGCCCCCGGCATCCTTCATGAAGCGGAAGAAGTCCGAGCTCGGATCGACCACCAGGACGTCGTCCTTGCCCGCGAAGCTCGAGCGGTAGGCCTCGAGGCTGCGGTAGAACGAGTAGAACTCGCGGTCCTTGCCGAAGGCTTCGGCGTAGATGGCGGTCGCCTTGGCATCGCCCTCACCCATCGCCTGCTGTCCAGAGCGGTACGCCTCAGCGATGATCACCTCGCGCTGGCGGTCGGCGTCTGCGCGGATGCGCTCGGCCTCGGCGGCACCCAGCGAGCGCAGCTCGTTTGCGACCCGCTTGCGTTCGGCTTCCATGCGGCGATAGACCGACTCCGAAACCTCGTTGGGCAGATCGACCCGCTTCAGGCGGACGTCGACGATCTGCACGCCGATGGTGCGCGCATCGCGGTCGGCGCGCTCGCGCATCTGCTCCATGATGTTGTCGCGCTCGCCGGAGACGACATCATGAACGGTCCGGCGACCGAACTCCTCGCGCAGGCCGGCGTTGACGGTCTGGGTCAGGCGGGTGCGCGCGCGCGCCTCGTCGCCAGCGACCGACTCGTAATAGAGGCGCGGGTCGACGATCCGCCACTTCACGAAATGGTCCACCAGGACATTCTTCTTCTCGGAAGTGATGAAACGCTCGGGCTCGGGCGTGTCCATCGTCAGGATGCGCTTGTCGAAGTAGCGCACGTTCTGGATGAAGGGCAGCTTGGCGTTGAGGCCTGGCTCGGAGATGACCTCCTTGACCTCGCCGAGCTGGAATACGATCGCGTACTGGCGCTGGTCGACAGTGAACAGCGACATCGAGGCGATCACGACGATCAGCAGCAGCGTGCCGCCGATCAGGGACATCTTGTCACGCATCAACGCACTCCCCGCTCACGACTGAACATTCCATCCCGGTTGCGCGGATCGAAGACCGGCACCGGTGCGTTGGCCGCCAGGCCTGCGGCCGACTGCGAGTCGGGCTGCGGCGCCGCGGCGGCGGGCTTGGCGCCCGTCTGCTGCATCAGCTTGTCGAGCGGAAGCATCAGCAGGTTGCCGTTACCCTTCGCATCGATCATCACCTTCGGTGTGCTGGACATCACCTGCTGCATGGTGTCGATGTACAGGCGTTCGCGGGTGACCTCGGGCGCGCGGCTGTACTCCGCGAACACCTGGCTGAAGCGGCTCGCCTCGCCCTCGGCGTTGGCGACCACGCGCTCGCGGTAGGCATTGGCCTCCTCGATCAGGCGCGAAGCCGTACCACGGGCGCGCGGCACGACGTCGTTGGCATAGGCCTCGCCCTCGTTCTTCTGGCGCTCGCGGTCCTGCCCGGCCTTGACCGCGTCGTCGAACGCGGCCTGCACCTGCTCGGGCGGCTGGGCGTTCTGCATGGTGACGCGGCTGACCTGAATGCCGGTTTCGTAGCGATCGAGGATGCGCTGGGTGAGCTCGTGCGCGGTGGTCGCGATCTCCTCGCGGCCCTCGTAGAGCACGAAGTCCATACGGCTCTTGCCGACGATCTCGCGCATCGCGGTCTCGGCGGCCTGGGCCACCGCCTCGTCGGGGAAGCGGTTGTTGAAGACGTAGTTCTCCGGGCTGTTCAGCACCCACTGCACGGCGAACTGGATGTTGATGATGTTCTCGTCGTCGGTGAGCATCAGGGACTCGCGCAGCACTTTGTTGCGCTCGGAGCCGCGATAGCCCACTTCGACCGTGCGCACGCCGGTGAGGTCGACGATCTCGTGGGTCTCGAGGGGCGCCGGCAAGCGCCAGCGCAGGCCGGGCTCGGTGGTGGCCACGTATTCGCCGAGGCGCAGCACCACACCGCGCTGGTTCGCGTCTACGGTGTATAGGCCGCTCGCCAGCCAGACGAGCAGAACCAGCACCGCCAGCACGCCAAAGCCGCCGCGGAACTGCTTGAACGACAAGCCGGGCAGTTCGGGACGATTGCCACCGCCCCCGCCGCCACCGCCGCCGAAACCATTGCCACGTCCGGAGCGCTTGCCGCCGAACATGCCGGAAAGCCGTTGATTGAAGTCGCGCCAGACCTCCTCGAGGTCGGGCGGGCCCTGGTTGCCACCGCGATTGCGATCGCCGCGCAAGTCGTCGTTGCGGTTGTCGTCGCCGCGATTGCCGTCTTCGCGGTCGCCGCCGCCCTGGCCACCCCAGCGTGGGTCGTTCAGTGACATGAGAATGCCTGTTATCACGTTTCTTGTCGTCGCTCGTCATCCGAACCGGCGGGCCGGTCGGCGTTGTCACCAAAGGTCTGCCGAGCTACTTCGGCAAGTGCATCACGAAGCAGATCGAGGCCTTCCCCGGTTCGGGCGCTCAAAAAAATGCGCCTGATGGTACCACAGTCCCCCCTCTCGACCGCCGCGACGGCCCGGGTGAGATCAATCTTGTTCCACACCAGGATCTGCGCCACTTCTGCCGCACCGATCTCGGCAAGAACCTGGTTCACCGCCTCGATCTGCGCGTCGCGGTCCTCGCTCGCCGAGTCGACGACATGCAACAACAGATCGGCCTGCGCCGTTTCCTCGAGGGTCGCCTGGAAGGCGGCCACGAGGGCGTGCGGCAAGTCGCGGATGAAGCCGACGGTGTCCGAAAGCACCACGCTCGCTCCCGCCCCCTCGCCTCCGACGTACAACCTGCGGGAGGTGGTGTCGAGGGTGGCGAAGAGCTGGTCGGCCGCGTAGGCGCCCGCCTTGGTCAGCGCGTTGAACAGCGTCGACTTGCCCGCATTGGTGTAACCGACGAGAGAGACAGACAGAACGTCGCGGCGTTCCCGAGCGCGTCGACGAACCTTGCGCTGCTTCTCGATCTGGGCGAGCCGGGACTTGAGCATCTTGACCCGGTTGCCGAGCAGGCGGCGGTCGGTCTCGAGCTGCTTCTCTCCCGGGCCGCGCAGGCCGATGCCGCCCTTCTGGCGCTCGAGGTGGGTCCAGCCGCGCACCAGGCGGGTGGCCAGATGCTCTAGCTGGGCGAGCTCCACCTGCAGCTTGCCTTCGTGGCTGCGCGCACGCTGCGCGAAGATGTCGAGGATGAGCGCGGTGCGGTCGATGACCATGCACTGCAGCTCGCGCTCGAGGTTGCGCTGCTGCCCGGGCGACAGCGCGTGGTTGAAGATGACGATGTCTGCTCCGTACGCACGAAGCGCCTCGCCAATCTCCTGGACCTTGCCGCTGCCGGCGAAAAGCTTGGGGTCGGGCGCGGCACGGCGCCCCTGGACGACCGCCTCGACGGTGGCGCCTGCGCTGAGGACGAGCAGCTTTAGCTCGGACAGACGCTCGTCGATGGCGCCCTGGCCGAGATCGAGCTGGACGAGGACCGCACGTTCGCCGGAGGCGGGACGCTCAAACACGATGCGCGTCTCCCGCGGCCGACAGGTGCCGGCCGCGCCGGCGGGATCGCGGCCTCAGTTGGCGCCCTCTTCCTGCTGGATGACGACCGGGCGGGCGGGCACGACCGTGGAGATCGCATGCTTGTAGACCATCTGGGTGACGGTGTTCTTGAGCAGCACGACATACTGGTCGAAGGATTCGATCTGCCCCTGCAGCTTGATGCCGTTGACCAGATAAATCGACACAGGAATGTGTTCGCGACGAAGGGTGTTCAGGAAGGGGTCCTGGAGGAGTTGCCCTTTGTTGCTCATTGTGGAACCTCTTTATATTGTGTTTATAAGAATGTTATGGACGCGTTGTGCACTGCCGCATGGCAGTATGCAACGAAATCCAGGCGTGGAAATAGGTTCTCGACCGAAAAATGCTCAATTCCGCGTCGCGTAGGGATTGTGCGTGGTGCGGAACTGGATGCGCAAGGGCGTGCCCTTGAGGTCGAAGGCATCCATGAAACAACGCTCCAGGTAGCGCACATACGATTGCGGGATGTCGTCGAGCGCATTGCCGTGGATGACGATCACCGGCGGATTCATGCCGCCCTGGTGGGCGTAGCGCATCTTCGGCCGCGCCAGGCCGTGGCGTGGCGGCGCCTGGCGCGCGATCGCCTGCTGCAGCGCACGAGTCAACCGCGGCGTGGGCAGGTTGGCGGTGGCTGCGGCGTACGCGGCATCGACCGACTTCAGCAGCCCGGCGATACCCTCGGCCTTGAGCGCCGAGATCTGGTGGAAGCGCGCGAACGAGAGGAAGGCGAGCTTGCGCGCGATGTCGGCCTTGAGGCGGTCGCGACGGTAGTCGTCCACCGCGTCCCACTTGTTGATCGCCACCACCAGCGCTCGCCCGGCCTCGAGCGCAAAGCCGGCGATGTGGGCGTCCTGGTCGGAGATGTCCTGCGCGGCGTCGAGCACGAGCACGACCACGTTGCACTCCTGCACCGCCTGCAGGGTCTTGATCACCGAGAACTTTTCCACCGCCTCGAAGACCTTGCCGCGCCGGCGCAGGCCGGCGGTGTCGATGAGGGTGTAGCGCTTGCCGCCGCGCTCGAAGGGGATGGAGATGGCGTCGCGCGTGGTGCCGGGCATGTCGAAGGCGATCACGCGCTCCTCGCCGAGCAGGGTATTCACCAGGGTGGATTTGCCGACGTTCGGGCGGCCGACGATCGCGACCTTGGGGCCCTCGTCGTCCGAGTGTTCCTTCTCGTCGTCGGTCGGGAAGGGCGCGAGCACGAGCTCGACCAGTTGCTTGACGCCGTCGCCGTGCGCCGCCGAGACCGGCAGCGGATCGCCGAGGCCGAGCGCGTGGAAGTCGGCAGCGACCATCGCGCGGTCGATGCCCTCGGCCTTGTTGACCACCAGGTGCACCGGACGCCCGGCGCGGCGCAGGCGCGCGGCGATGTTCTCGTCGTGCGGTGTGCGCCCGGCGCGACCGTCGACCAGGAACAGCAGCACGTCGGCTTCGGCGATGGCCTGCTCGGCCTGGCGCGCCATCTCGTGCATGATGCCGTCCTTGGCCACCGGGTCGAAGCCGGCGGTGTCGACGACCAGATAATCGCGGTCGCCGACGCGACCGATACCGTAGTGGCGGTCGCGGGTGAGGCCAGGCTGATCGGCTACGAGCGCGTCGCGGGTGCGCGTCAGGCGGTTGAACAGGGTCGACTTGCCCACATTGGGCCGACCGACCAGAACGATGGTGGGTTTCACTTGCTACCGTACCTCAGCGTACTTCGTACGCGGTGATGTCGCCGCCGGCGCCCTGGACCACGAAACCGCGGCGCAACGGGACCGGATCGGCCACGATCGGATCGCTGCCGGCGCGCTCGCGCGCCGCGAAGGCGCCCGTCTCGCGCGAAAGCGCATGGACATAGCCCTCGAGGTCCCCGACGATCACATGGTCGCCGACGATCAGGGGCTTGGAAACCTGGCGACGCGCGAGCGCGTCCTGCTTCCACACGCTGGCGCCGGTGCTGGCGTCGAGCGCGTGCACCGCGTCGCGGTCGTCGGTGACGAGCGCGAAGCGCGCGTCACGGTCCATGCCGACACTGCTGGAGAAGTCGCGCGACCAGATCGCGTTGCCGTTCGAGGTGTCGAAGCAGGCGGCGCGACCCTGGTAGGCGACCGCGCAAACCTCGCGGCGACCGACCACCGGCATGCCGGCCACGTCGGCGACGCGCTCGAGCTCGGTGGCCCCGCGCGGCACCGCGACGTTGAGCTCGGTGATCGCGCCACCGTTGGCGGCATTGATCACGGCGAGCTTGCCGCCGGGGAAGCCGGCGAGCACGACCGGACCTTCGAGCACCACGCCGGCGAAGCTGCGCAGCGCCAGCGGCGGGTTGTTGCGCTGGTACACCCAGCGCCGGCTGCCGTCGCGCGCGTTGAGCGCGATCAGGCGGTTGTCGGAGGCGCGCACGACCACCAGCTCGAGGCTGACCGCGGGCGGCGCCAGCACCTCGGCGCCGATCGGCGCACGCCAGCGCTCGCTGCCGTTGGCGGCATCGAGCGCGATCACCGAGCCGTCGGCGGCGACCACCACCGCGAGGCGGCCGTCGGTGCCGACGCCGGCGGAGAGCTCGCTGCCGGTGTCGATGCGCCAAAGCGCGCGGCCGTCCTCGAAGCGCGCCACCTCACCTTCGTTGCCTGCGGCATAGACGCTGTCACTCCACACCGCGGGCTGGAAGCGGTAGTGCTCGGCCTCGCCGATGCTGGCCCGCCAGGTAGCCACGAGCTGGGCGGCGGGCTTGAAGTCGACCAGTTCCGCAGGCTTGGGGCCGGAGCTGGCGAAGGGGTTGAGCGAGGAGCAGCCGGCGGCGAGCAGCGCGGCGACGAGCAGCGGGACGAGACGCGGCGAGGGGGTTTTCATCGCTCAGGCTCCGAGGGATTCGAGTTTGACGCGGACGACCTCGCGCAGCGTGACCGCATCGTCACCCGCGGCAGTCAGCGCGTCGATCGCGGCCTGGTAGGCGGCGCGCGCCTCCGCGACCTTGCCCTGGGCGGCGAGCACGTCGCCGCGCAGGTCGTCGAAGCGCGCCTTGTAGGCGGCCGAAGGCGCGGCCTGCAGGCGCGCGAGCGCGGCGTCGAGCTCACCCTGCTGCAGCAGCACCGCAGCCAGACGCAGGCGGGCGAGCTCGCGCAGCGCAGGATCGGAGCCCTTGTCGGCGGCCCATTCGAGCTGCGCGCGCGCGTTGGCGAGATCGCCGGCCTCGAACTGCATCGCCGCCGACAGCAGCGCGCCGAGCTGGGCGCCAACGCTGCCGCCATGCTCGCCGATCAGGCGACCGGCGGCCTCGCGCGCCTTCTGTGGCTCGTTCTTCTCCACAGCCTGCTGCACCGCGTAATACAACGCACCGGCCTCGCCAGCGTTGCGACTCTGGTACCAGTTCCAGCCCTGCCAACCCACCGAGGCGAGCGCCGCCACCACCGCGAGGGTGACGACGAAGTTGCCGTACTGCGCCCACCAGGCCTTGAGTTCGGATATCTGTTCCTGCTCTTCGAGATCGTAGACCGCCATCATCAAACCTCTTCGTCTTCTTCGGGGAACATCAGGGCCGCCATCGCCTCGACGAGGTCGTCGATGGCCACCCGCTGCTGGGCGCCGCTGCCGCGCAGCGGCTTGAGGCCGACCTCGCCGGCTGCGGCCTCGTCCTCGCCGATCACGATCGCCACCGGCGCCTCGCTCGCGTCGGCCTTCTTCATCTGCGACTTGAAGCTGCCGCCACCGCAGTGCATGAGCACCGCGAAGCCGTGCTCGCGCAGGGTCTCCGCGGCACGGAAACCGAGGCGCTGGGCGGCCTCGCCCACGCTCACCACATACACGTCGGGTACCGGGCGCTCGGCCTCGCCACCGCAGGCCTGCCACAGCAGCAGCAGGCGCTCGATGCCGATCGCGAAGCCCGCGGCCGGCTGCGGCTTGCCGCCGAGCTGCTCGAACAAGCCGTCGTAGCGGCCGCCCGCGCAGATCGTGCCCTGCGCGCCCAGACGCGTGGTGACCCACTCGAACACGGTGCGGTTGTAGTAGTCCAGGCCGCGCACCAGGCGATGGTTGATGCGGTAGGGGATGCCGGCGTCCTTGAGGAAGACCTGCACCGCGTCGAAGTGCGCCTTCGATTCGTCGCCGAGGTAGTCGGCGAGCCTGGGCGCGGCTTCGACGATCGCCTGCAGCTCGGGGTTCTTGGTGTCGAGGATGCGCAGCGGATTGGTGTGCAGGCGACGCTTGCCATCCTCGTCGAGCTTGTCCTGATGCTGCTCGAGGTGGGCGATCAGCGCTGCACGGTGCTGGGCGCGCTCCTCGGGCGAGCCGAGCGAGTTGATCTCGAGCGCGACGTCCTCGAGCCCGAGATCCTCCCACAGGCGTGCGCACATCAGGATCAGCTCCGCGTCGGTATCGGCGCCGGCGAAGCCGAGCGCCTCCACGCCGATCTGGTGGAACTGGCGGTAGCGCCCCTTCTGCGGGCGCTCGTGGCGGAACATCGGGCCGTAGTAGTACAGGCGCTGCGGGCCGCCCGAGGGGATCAGGTTGTGCTGGATCGCGGCACGCACGCAGGAGGCCGTGCCTTCCGGGCGCAGCGTGAGGTGCTCGCCGTTGAGCGCGTCCTCGAAGGAGTACATCTCTTTCTCGACGATGTCGGTGACCTCGCCGATCGCACGCTTGAACAGCGGCGTCGGCTCGACCAGCGGCATGCGGATCGGGCGATAGCCGTAGCTCTGCAGCCAGTCACGCACGATGTCTTCGAAGTACTCCCAGGTTTCGGCGTCGGTTGGCAGGATGTCGTTCATCCCGCGCACGGCCTGGAAGGTCTGGCTCATGAGGTTCTTTTCGTTTGTGCCGCGCTCGGGCGCGGCAATCGTTGTCCGTTGCGGCGCTCAGGCGCCCTTCTTCACGTATCGGGTGGCGACGTAGTTGTCGACGAGCGCCTTGAACTCGGCGGCGATGTTGTCGCCGCGCAGGGTGACGACCTTCTCGCCGTCGACGAACACCGGCGCCGCCGGCGTCTCCCCGGTGCCCGGGAGAGAAATGCCGATGTTGGCGTGCTTGGACTCGCCCGGACCATTGACCACGCAGCCCATCACCGCCAGCGTCATGTTCTCGACGCCGTCGTACTGCTCGCGCCACACCGGCATCTGCGCCCGCACGTAGTCCTGGATGCCGGAGGCGAGCTCCTGGAAGAAGGTGCTGGTGGTGCGCCCGCAGCCGGGGCAGGCGGTGACCATGGGCGTGAAGGCGCGCAGGCCCATGGTCTGCAGGATCTCCTGCGCGACCACGACCTCCTGCGTGCGGCTGCCGCCCGGCTCGGGGGTGAGCGAGATGCGGATGGTGTCGCCGATGCCTTCCTGCAGCAGCACGGCGAGCGCGGCGGTGGAGCCGACGATGCCCTTGCTGCCCATGCCGGCCTCGGTGAGCCCGAGGTGCAGCGCGTAGTCGCTGCGGCGCGCGAGGTCGCGGTACACCGCGATCAGGTCCTGCACGCTCGAGACCTTGGCCGACAGGATGATGCGGTCGCGGCCGAGGCCGTATTCCTCGGCCTTGGCGGCGGATTCGAGCGCGGACACGACCAGCGCCTCGCGCATCACCGCGCCGGCATCGCGCGGCTCGGCACGCTTGGCATTGGCATCCATGATGCGGGCGAGCACCGACTGGTCGAGGCTGCCCCAGTTGACGCCGATGCGCACCGGTTTGTCGTAGCGGCAGGCGAGTTCGACGATGGCGGCGAACTGCGGGTCGCGCTTGCGGCCGGCGCCCACGTTGCCCGGGTTGATGCGCAGCTTGGCAAGCGCCTCTGCGCAGGCTGGGAAGTCGGTCAGCAGCTTGTGGCCGTTGTAGTGGAAGTCGCCGACCAGCGGCACGTCCAGGTTGAGCGCGAACAGGCGGTCACGGATCTTCGGCACCGCCGCGGCAGCCGCCTCGTTGTTGACCGTGATGCGGACGATCTCGGAGCCGGCGCGGGCGAGTTCGGCAACCTGCATCGCGGTGGCAAGCACGTCGGCCGTGTCGGTATTGGTCATCGACTGCACGACGACCGGGGCTTCGCCGCCTATCCGGACCTTGCCGACGCGCACCTGGTGGGTGCGATGGCGGGCGAGCGGACTGGCGTCGATCGGCTGGAGTTCGTGTTGGCTGTTCATGGCGTTCGGGTCAGGGAAGCGTCAGGCGGGCGACGGAACCGCGGGTATGTACTGCGAGATCGACCGTCTTGCCGTCCTGCTCGAGCACGACGTTGGCGGCATTACCCACCACCAGACGGAAGGGTGGCGTGCCCTGCACCACACGGCTGCTGCCGGCGCGATTTGTACCCGAATGCAGGAGGGTACCGCTCGCATCGCGCACCTCGATCCACGAATCACCGCCGAAACGGAAGCTCAGGCGATTCCCGCCGGCACGCTCGTCGGCGGGGGACGCAACGGCGTCGGCCGGCGGCTGCACCGCGGCGGACACACCCGCCTGCGCCGTGGTACTGCTCGGGGCCGCGCTTGTCGCATCGGAAACGCTCGCGCCGACCGGAGCTGCCGGCGAGGCCGGGACCGCCACCGTCGTCACGGCCGGAGCCTCGGCCGGAGGTAGTGTAGCGGCCTCCATGACCGGTGCGAGCGGCACAAGTGCTGGCGCGACCACCGGCTCGCCGCTGGCCCCGGACGCGCTTCCACCCTCGGTCGGCGCGGGCGCGAAGCCTGGCGCCGGCTCGGGTTGGAGTTCGAGCGTTGCTGGCGGCTCGGTGCGGAACCAGTCGAAATACCAGCCTACGCCGAGCAGGACCAGGAGCACGGCCACGACCGCGCCGGCAGGGAAACTGCCACGCCGCCCGGCCCCGCCGGCAGGCAGATCGCCGTCGGCGTTGCGGATCGGAGACAGATCGGGCTGGTCGGCGCCCCCCATGCGCTCGATGCCGTCGAGCAGCGGAGCCGCGTCGAGCCCGAGGTAGCGTGCGTAGTTGCGCGCGAAGCCGCGCACGAAGGCCATTCCGGGCAAGGCGGCAAAATCGTCCTTCTCCAGGGCCTCGACCTGACGAGGGCTCAGCTTGATGGCGAAGGCCACCTCGTGCACCGACTCGCCGCGCGCCTCGCGCGCAACGCGCAGGCGGGCTCCGGGCGAGGCCGCTGAATTGGTCGCCGCGGCGAGATTGTCGGACTGCATGCTGCTCACTCGAACTTCCCTTGAGTCATCGATTTGAACTCCTCCGATTCGGCGAAGCGGCTGCGCAACTGTGCGGCGTAGCTCGCCTCGGCGTCAGCATTGCCGAGCCTGCGCTCTGTGCGCAGGCCCAGCCAGGCGGACGCCGCGCTCGGGCCGTGCGCCTGGTGCAGCTGGATCAGCTGGCTGCGCGCCTGCTCGTAGCGGCCGCCGCGATAGGCGATGTCGGCCAGCAGGTAGAGCGCCTGGGCGTTTGCCGGGTCGGCCTGCGCCGCACGCAGGAACTGCGCCTCGGCAGCGGTCTCCTCACCGAGGCGCAGGTGGCACAGGCCCGCGTTGGTGAGCGGACGCGTCTGGTGACGGTAGTACGGGTTGCGCGCCGAGACCGCCAGGCGCTCGAGGCCTTCCCGTTCCTGTCCCTGCGAGCACAGGAACCAGCCGTAGCTGTTGTTGAAGTCGGGGTCGCCCGGCGCCTCGCGCAGCGCACGCTCGAAGTTTTCGCGCGCGGCGCCGTGCTCCTCGACGTACATGAACGCGAGACCGAGCAGGTGGTAGGCCGGCGCGTAGGACGGGCTGTCGGTCAGCGCGACTTTCGCCTCGTCGATCGCGACATCGTAGCGCCCCACCTCGAAGTAGGCCATGCCGAGCTCGACGTGCACCCGAGCGCGCGCATCGGCCGGCGTGGCCGGGGTGGTGTCGGACATCGGCCGGCTGATCGTCGCCGCACCGGAGGGCACGCCGGGTGCCCCCGCGCAGCCGCCGAGCGCGAGCGCGACCGCCAGCACGACGGGTGCCAGTGTCGATTTCATCGCATGTTCTCCCTTGCCTGGTGCAGGCGCACGGTGCGCCGCGTCCTGTCCTGGACCTGGCCGGCGAGCTGGCCGCACGCCGCGTCGACATCGTCGCCACGCGTCTTGCGCGTGGTGGTCACGATGCCGGCATCGATCAGGATACCGGCAAAACGCCGGATGCGCTCCGCGGGCGAGCGCTGAAAGCCGGAGTCCGGGAAGGGATTGAACGGGATCAGGTTGAACTTGCACGGCGTGTCGCGCACCAGCGCGACCAGCTCGCGCGCGTGGGCGTCGCTGTCGTTCACGCCGTCGAGCATCACGTACTCGAAAGTGACGAAGTCGCGCGGCGCGCGCTCGAGGTAGCGTTGGCAGGCAGCCATCAGCTCGCGCAGCGGGTATTTCTGGTTGATCGGCACGAGGCGGTCGCGCAGGGTGTCGTTGGAGGCGTGCAGCGATACCGCCAGCGCCACCGGGCATTCGTCGCGCAGGCGGTCCATCGCCGGCACGATGCCCGAGGTCGACACCGTGACGCGACGGCGCGACAGGCCGTAGGCGTGGTCGTCGAGCATCAGGCGCAGCGCGGTGACGACGTTGTCGAAGTTGGCCAGCGGCTCGCCCATGCCCATCATCACCACGTTGCTGATGATGCGGCCGTTGTCCTTCTCTCCGGCCTCGAGCTCCGGCACGTCCGCGCCGGCGTCTGCCCGGGCGGCGCCGAGCAGCTTGTTGGCCAGCCAGAGCTGGCCGATGATCTCGGCCGCGTTCAGGTTGCGGTTGAAGCCCTGCTTGCCGGTGGAGCAGAACGCGCAGTCGAGCGCGCAGCCCGCCTGCGAGGACACGCACAGCGTGCCGCGGCTGGTCTCGGGGATGAACACGGTCTCGACCGCGTTGGCGTTGCCCACGTCGAGCAGCCACTTGCGCGTACCGTCGGCCGAGATCGAGTCGCGCACCGGCACCGGCGGGCGGATCACGGCGACGTCCTTCAGCTTGGCGCGCA
This sequence comes from Thauera sp., assembly GCA_016790365.1. Classification (GTDB taxonomy): domain Bacteria; phylum Pseudomonadota; class Gammaproteobacteria; order Burkholderiales; family Rhodocyclaceae; genus Thauera. The sequence continues at coordinate 15,582 of JAEUNQ010000368.1, forward strand.
GGGACTTGGCGACGTCGGTCATCGCGTCGAAGTCGTCGCAGCCCTCGCGATGCATCCAGCGCATCACCTGGCGGGCGCGGAACGGCTTCTCGCCCAGCCCGGCGAACCAGGCGACGAGACCGTCGACGTCGAAATCGAGCAGATTGACCGGATTGGGAGTGCTCATGCCTGAAACTTCACCTGTCGGGAGCGGAGGCCCGCGATGACGGGCCGACCGTAATGCAAACGGCCCGCACACGCCGCGCGCGGTACGGGAGGCACCGCGAAGCGTGCGCGACGGGCCGTTGGTACGGACCGCTCAGCGCGAATAAACGTTCATGCCCGGGAAGAAGAAGGCCACTTCCACGGCGGCCGTCTCGGGGGCGTCGGAACCGTGCACCGCGTTGGCGTCGATCGACTCGGCGAAGTCGGCGCGGATGGTGCCCTTGTCGGCCTTCTTCGGGTCGGTGGCGCCCATCAGCTCGCGGTTCTTGGAGATGGCGTTCTCGCCTTCCAGGCACTGGATCATCACCGGGCCGGAGGTCATGAACGAGACCAGGTCCTTGAAGAAGGGACGCTCCTTGTGCACGGCATAGAATTCGCCGGCTTCACGCTCGGACAGGTGCGCCATCTTGGCCGCGATGACCTTGAGGCCGGCGCCTTCGAAGCGGGCGTAGATCTGGCCGATCACGTTCTTGGCGACGGCGTCGGGCTTGATGATGGACAGGGTGCGTTCGATTGCCATGGATAACTCCGGGACTGCGCTTGGATAAAGCGTGAGGTTTGGAAAAAAGCGCGAAATTTTAGCAGGTTTCGGATGACACCGATGCGCGCGCTCGGCGCGGGACTGTAAGGCGACGCAAGCGCAGCGACGAAAAACACGATCCCCGCCGGCATCGCTGCAAGGCGGGGATCGAACCAGCCTCTTTGCCGGGGGCCGCGCGCGGCGGTCCCCGGCACGAGTGCTTACATCATGCCCAGCGCCCTGGGCAGGAAGGTGGAGATGCTCGGGATGTAGGTGATCATCATCAGGAACACCAGCATCGTGTACAGCCAGGGCATGACCGCCTTGCTCATCTCGGTGAGGCCGGCCTTGGTGATGCCGCTCGCCACGAAGAGGTTCAGGCCCACCGGCGGCGTGATCATGCCGATCTCCATGTTCACCACGATCATCACGCCGAAGTGGATCGGGTCGATGCCCAGCGCCACCGCCACCGGGAACAGGATCGGGGCGAGGATCAGGATGATCGACGACGGCTCCATCAGCGCGCCGGCCACCAGCAGCAGCAGGTTCACCACGATCAGGAAGCCGATCGGGCCCATGCCGCTGGCGACGATCGCGTCGGCCATGCGCTGCGGGATCTGCTCGCTGGTCAGGATGAAGGAGAACAGCACCGCGCTGGCGATGATG
>JAEUNQ010000002.1 GCA_016790365.1 Thauera sp.
GGCGCTCGAGCACCCGCTTGATGTCGAACTTCTCGTACTTCGCGTCCCGCACGCCCAGCGCCACGTTCTCGAAGTCGCAGAACAGCGCCATGCTGATGCTGTCGGGGGAGGAAGCCATGGAAATCTCCGTTTCTGATGAGCTGCCGATGTTAAGCCCTCGCCGCGGCGCGTGCCACACGATGTACCATCGTGGCCTGCCGCCGCAAGGCGATGCATGTCCGCCGATCTGTCCTATGCTTGAGACTCTGGACTCAATCCAATAGGAGAAGACCCGATGATCAAGCCCTCCACCCCGACCGCCAGCCTGTTCGCCGCCCTGCTTGCCACCACGCTCGCCCTGCCCGCCTCCGCGGCCGAGCGTGCGGGTGCCCGCATCCTCGACCGCCAGGGCGCCGAGGTCGGCACCGCGACTCTGGTCGAAGGCCCGCACGGCGTACTGATCCACGTTGTCGCCAAGGGCCTGCCACCGGGGCCGAAGGCGATCCACATCCACTCGGTGGGCACCTGCGAGGACGGCGCACAGGGTTTCGTCGCCTCCAAGGGCCACCTGAACCCGGCGGCCAAGCCGCACGGGCTGATGAATCCCGACGGCCCGGACGCCGGCGACCTGCCCAACCTCTTCGTGCATGCCGATGGCAGCGTGGAAGCGGAGTTCTTCACCACCCTCGCCAGCCTTTCGGGTGCAGGCGGACGCGCGAACATCCTCGACGCCGACGGCGCCGCGCTGGTGATCCACGAGAACCGGGACGATCACGCCAGCCAGCCGATCGGCGGCGCCGGCGGACGCTTCTTCTGCGGCGTGATCGGAGCCCGGTGAACGAGGCGGCCGCCGCAACCTTCTGCAAGGACGGACCGCGAAAGCGGCCGCCTTCAGCATGCACGCTCGCTCTCGTGCTCGTGCTGGCGGTGGGCGGCGCAAGCTGCACGCCCGCTGCCGGCGAAGCGGCGGTCACGTCCCGGGGCATCGGTCCGATGCAGCTCGGCGTGCCGCTTGCCGAGGCTGCGCGCGACACGCAGCGCTTCGATCCCGCCGCCGGGCAGATCGGCCCCGGCTGCGACGAGCGCGACCAGATCAGCGTGGTGCTGCGCGCCGCCGGCGAGTCGCTGTCGGTCATGGCGATGGCCGGCGCCGACGCCAACATCGAGGAGATCCTCGCGATCCCCGCCGACGGCGCCGGCGCGGTCACGCTGGCCGATGCGGAGGCCTGCCGCGCCCACGGTGCCGCCTTCGCCGCCCGGCTCGCCCCCCGTCTCGGCGAGGCGCTCGCCTGGTCGGTGCGCGATCGGCCGGTCTCTCACGAGTTCGTGTTTCCCTTCGCGGGCGACGTGCGCGTGGTGTCGCGCTGGTTCGCCGGCGGCAAGAGCTGCGACCTGCTGCTGCAGTTCGGCAGCAAGTCCCCGGTCGCAGACTGACCGCCACAGCTTCGGAGCGGTCCGCTCGCGCCCGAAGCCCGGCCTTGCCGTTACCCGGGCGCGGCCGCCCGGCGCACGCCGTCAGGGCCACCAACCCGACGACCGGGGCACGCAGTGGCGATCCGGGGTATGCTTGCTGCCCCGGGTTGATTCTGTTATTAAGTCGGACCTCACCAATCAACACCCATCTACGGAAGTCGATCCATGGCTGAAGACACCCTGCACAAGCAATTCCCGCCTTACGTTCCCGCCGCAGGCGAGGAATACATGAGCGAGAAGCAGCTGGCCCACTTCCGCGCCATCCTGGATTCGCTCAAGGGCGAGCTGGTGGATGACATCGAGCGCACGGTGCACACCATGCAGGACGAAGCGACCGTCTTCGCCGACCCCAACGACCGCGCTAGCCAGGAGTCGGACATCGCGCTCGAACTGCGCAACCGCGATCGCGAGCGCAAGCTGATCAAGAAGATCGACGAGGCGATCGGCCGCATCGAGGCCGGCGAGTACGGCTACTGTGACAGCTGCGGCGTCGAGATCGGCCTCAAGCGCCTCGAGGCGCGCCCGACCGCGACGATGTGCATCGACTGCAAGACACTGGAAGAGATGCGCGAGCGCCAGGTCGCGAAGTAATCGTTCCACCCCGGTCGCGGACCGGGACGGACAACAAAAAAGGACGCCGAGTGCGTCCTTTTTTGTCGGGTGTGCGCGTGTTGCAGTGCACGGCGGGCCGAAGCCCGCCTCCGCAGCCTTTAGCCGGCGTTCTCGTTCAGCAGCGCCTTCATGCTCAGGCGGATCTTGCCGCGCTCGTCGGTCTCGAGGACCTTGACGCGCACGACCTGGCCTTCCTTCACGTAGTCGGAAACGTTGTTGACGCGCTCGTTGGCGATCTGCGACACGTGCAGCAGGCCGTCGCGGCCCGGCATGATGTTGACGATGGCACCGAAGTCGAGCAGGCGCACGACCGGACCTTCGTAGACCTTGCCGACCTCGACCTCGGCGGTGATCGCCTCGATCTTGGCCTTCGCGGCCTGCGCGCCCTCGGCGCTCACCGACGAGATCTTGATCGAGCCGTCGTCCTCGATTTCGATCACGGTGCCGGTCTCTTCCTGCAGCGCACGGATCACCGCACCGCCCTTGCCGATCACGTCGCGGATCTTCTCGGGGTTGATCTTCATGTTGATCATGCGCGGGGCGTACTCGGACACCTGGCCACGGCTGCTGCCGAGGGCCTGCTGCATGAGGGCCAGGATGTGCAGGCGGCCGGCCTTGGCCTGCTCGAGCGCGGCGTGCATGATCTCCTTGGTGATGCCCTGGATCTTGATGTCCATCTGCAGGCCGGTGATGCCGTTCTCGGTCCCGGCGACCTTGAAGTCCATGTCGCCGAGGTGGTCCTCGTCACCCAGGATGTCGGTCAGCACCGCGAAGCGGTTGCCGTCCTTGATCAGGCCCATCGCGATGCCGGCGACGTGGTTCTTCAGCGGCACGCCGGCGTCCATCATGGCGAGCGAGCCGCCGCACACCGAAGCCATCGACGAGGAGCCGTTGGACTCGGTGATCTCGGAGACCACGCGCACGGTGTAGGAGAACTCTTCGGGCTTGGGCAGCATGGCGACCAGCGAGCGCTTGGCCAGGCGGCCGTGGCCGACCTCGCGGCGCTTGGTCACGCCGAAGCGGCCGGTCTCGCCGGTGCAGAAGGGCGGGAAGTTGTAGTGGAGCAGGAAGCGCTCCTTGTACTCGCCGGCGATGGCATCGATGATCTGCTCGTCGCGGCCGGTGCCCAGGGTGGCGACCACCAGGGCCTGCGTCTCGCCGCGGGTGAACAGCGCCGAGCCGTGGGTGCGCGGCAGCACGCCGGTGCGGATCTCGATCGGGCGCACGGTGCGGGTGTCGCGGCCATCGATGCGCGGCTCGCCATTGAGGATGCGGCTGCGCACGATGCCGGACTCGAGGTTGAAGAAGAGGTCCTTGAGCTCGTTGACCGAGGGCGCGTTCTCCACGCCTTCGGTGAGCTGGCCGATCACGCGCTTGCGGATCTCGGACAGGCGGGCCGAGCGCTCCTGCTTGCTGGTGATGCGGAAGGCCTCTTCCATCTCGGCCTTGGCGAGCTCGGCCACCTTGGCGATCAGCGGCTCGTTGGCGGGCGGCGCCTGCCAGTCCCACTCGGGCTTGCCGGCGACTTCGACCAGCTCGTTGATGGCCTTGATCGCGGTCTGCATCTGCTCGTGGCCGAACACCACCGCGCCGAGCATCACGTCCTCGGGCAGCTCCTGGGCTTCGGACTCGACCATCAGCACGGCGGTCTGGGTGCCGGCAACGACGAGGTTCATGCCGCTCGACTGCAACTCGGTGGCGGTCGGGTTCAGGATGTATTGCCCGTCGAGGTAGCCGACGCGCGCGGCACCGACCGGGCCGTTGAAGGGGAGGCCGGAGATCGCCAGCGCGGCCGAGGCGCCGATCATCGCCGGGATGTCGGAGTCGATCTCGGGGTTCAGCGACAGCACGGTGATGATGACCTGGACTTCATTCATGAAGCCATCGGGGAAGAGCGGGCGGATCGGGCGATCGATCAGGCGCGAGGTGAGGATCTCCTTCTCGCTCGGACGGCCTTCGCGCTTGAAGAAGCCGCCCGGGATGCGGCCCGCGGCGTAGAACTTCTCGACGTAGTCGACCGTGAGCGGGAAGAAGTCCTGGCCCGGGCGGGCTTCCTTGGCACCGACCACGGTGGCCAGCACCACGGTCTCGTCCATGTTCACGATGACGGCGCCGCCGGCCTGGCGGGCGACTTCACCGGTTTCCAGGGTGACGGTGTGGGCGCCGTAGGCGAAGGTTTTCTTGATTGCGGTAGGCAAGATGATTTCCTTTTTCGGTTGATGCAGCGGACTACAACTGCTTGTGGCGGGCAACCCGAACGGGCAGCGCGGCGCCACGGGAAGACGCGGTCGACGGGCATCGACGACCGGGATGCGCAGATAGCAAAAAGCCGGCGCGGCCGCAGGGGCACGCACCGGCTTTGCTGGCTTACTTCGCCCTGATCGGCGCTGTCGGACTCGTCACGGACGGCAATTACTTGCGCAGGCCCAGACGCTCGATGAGAGTGCGGTAGCTGTCAGCGTTGCGACCCTTCAGGTAGTCCAGCAGCTTGCGGCGCTGGCTGACCATCTTCAGGAGGCCGCGGCGGGAGTGGTGATCCTTCGCGTGCTCCTTGAAGTGAGGGGCGAGCCCGTTGATGCGGGCGGTCAGGAGCGCGATCTGGACTTCCGGGGAGCCGGTGTCGCCCTGGGCGCGCTGGAAGTCGGAGACGATCTTCGACTTGGATGCGATATCGAGAGCCATGTGTGTCTTTACTCGTGTGTTCTGCCA
>JAEUNQ010000020.1 GCA_016790365.1 Thauera sp.
TACGGCTACGCCGACTGCAAGGGCCACCCGGTGTGGATGGAGAAGACCGAGCGCTCGCACGGCGGCCCCGGCTCCGACCGCTTCCCGCTGTGGCTGCAGTCGGTGCACCCGGACAAGCGCCTGCACTCGCAGCTGTGCGAGTCCGAGCCGCTGCGCGAGACCTACGCCATCGCCGGCCGTGAGCCGGTGTTCATCGGCCCCGAGGACGCCGCCGCACGCGGCATCCGGCACGGCGACCTGGTGCGCGTGTTCAACGACCGCGGCCAGCTGCTCGCCGGCGCGCACGTGTCGGACAACTTCCCGCGCGGCGTGGTGCGCATCCAGGAAGGCGCCTGGTACGGACCGACCGGACCGGAGATCGGCGCCCTCGACACCTACGGCGACCCCAACACGCTGACGCTCGACATCGGCACCTCCAGCCTCGCGCAGGCCACCAGCGCCAACACCTGCCTGGTGCAGATCGAGAAGTTCGTCGGCACCGCGCCGGCGGTGACGTCCTTCGGCGGCCCGATCGAGGTCGATCCGGAAGGGCGGGAGGTGAAGGCGTGATGGACAAGCATGCGCAATTCGAGGCGGTTGCAGCGCCCGGCGCGACCGAAGTCGCCGAAGGCGCGGCGCTCTCCCCTGCTGAGTGGCAGTTTGCCGGCACGCAGCGCGCCGGACTGTACGGCTGGTTCGCCCGCCTGTACGCCGAGGAGGTTTCCGAGCCGCTCTACCGCAGCCACTTCGCCGATGGGGGCTTCGCCCCCTTCACGGGGCTGGCCGAGCTCGGCCTCGAGGCCGAGGTGCAACGCCTGGACGCGGCCATCATCGCCCTGCGCGCGGAACAGCTACCGCGCCTGGAGCTGGCCGCGGACTTCGCCCAGCTCTTCCTGCTCGACGGCAAGACCAGCGCCCTGCCCTACGCCTCGGCCTACGCAGGCACCGACAGCGCCTCGCCGCTCTTCGGCGCGGCCGAGGCGCGCATGCGCGACTTCCTCGCCGCGCGCGAGCTGGCGATCCAGGCCGACTTCCGCGAACCCGCCGACCACCTCGCCGTGCCGCTGGCGCTGATGGCGGAGCTGGCAGGGGCGGCGTCGAGCGCAGAGGACATCTACACCGCCGCCGCGACCCAGGCGGATTTCCTGCGCACCGCCTTGCTCGACTGGCTGCCGCGTTTCGTCGAGCGCTGCCAGCAGGCGCGCCCGCGCTTCGACGTCTATCCGGCGCTGGCCGCCCTGCTGCTTGGGTTCGTGCGCGCGGACGTGGCGTTTCTGGAGGATGTGGGCGGGAGTGCGGCAGTCTCCTGAATCGCGCCACCCCAGGCAGGGGCAGCGATCACGCCGCCCGCTGCCGCCTGCGCGATTCCCACCCGAGGCAGGCCAACCCGACCACCTTCGGAATCGGCCGGCTTCCGGTGCGGTAGTGCGCGATCATGCGCCTGGTCATGCCGAGCGATTCGGCTGCGCTCGCAAGCGACAGGCCATTGCGCTGCATCCAGTCGTTGAACTCGCTGGCCGTCGGCAGGCCGGCCTGCCGGCGGGACAGTTCGTACAGCCGGTCGGCGCCCAGACCCAGCCCGTCCGGCCAATCCAGCCCGTGCCCCCACTCGTCACGCGTCATGCGTGCGAAGAAGTCCGGGGTGCGCAGCGCATCGAAGGGCGGCTGGGCGAGATCGGACAGGTCGACCGGCAAGGTTTCACCCGTGCTCCAGCCGATCTCGAGCTTCAGATCGCCCGCCACACGGGCTGTCTCGATACAGGGGGGCGTCTTCATGGATTGAGCCTCCGGTATTCGTCCAGGTACTTCGCCTTGTTTGCGCGGATGTCCGCCAGCGCGGCAACCAGCCGCTTCAGTGGCTGCACCCCGCCCGCCAACACTTCGCCCGTCTCGATCGCAACCGACACCCGGCTTCCATCGCGAAAGATCACATGGACGTGAGGAACCCCAGGCTCCATGCCGTTGATGCGGGTCCGCCAGTCGCCCACGATGTCGTAGTGGGTCATCGCCAGAACAGTGAAATGATTACACTTAATCAAGAGCCGATCAAATTGCCATCAGCATATCTCATGGTAAAAAAGTCGGCGACGTACCCCGATTACGGTGCCACTGGCGTTGATGGCGAAGCTGGCCGGGGCGGCGTCGAGCGCAGAGGACATCCCCAGCGCAGCCACGTCCCAGGCGGACTTCCTGCGCACCGCCTTGCTCGACTGGCTGCCACGTTTCGTCGAGCGCTGCCAGCAGGCCCGCCCGCGCTTCGACGTCTACCCGGCGCTGGCGGCCTTGCTGCTCGGGTTCGTACGCGCGGACGTGGCGTTTCTGGAGGATGTGGGCGGGAATGCAGGGACCGCAGCAGACTGACGCGCGCGCCCGGCCTCCTCAGGCCCGAAGGTGGGAGCGAGCATCCCGCTGGACGCTCGCACTCATGCCACGAAGACGGTCGTGCGCACTTCGACCCCGAGCGCCCGCTTGATGGCGGCGAAGATCGCCGAGATGTTGCTCATCGTCGGGTTGCCCGATGCCGACAACATCCGGTGCAGGCTTTTCGCGGGCTTGTGGATCTCCTCGGCGAGGGACTCGAAGCCGACGGTCGCGTTCACAAGATCGCGCAGGACGAGCTTTGCGGTGTCGGGCTCACCGTTGATGAACAGGGTGATCGCCTCGTCGAGCAGCGCTTGCGCAAACGCGGGATCGCGCTGCACCCGAGTTGCGATCGTCTGCTTGAAGTCACGGGTCAGTGCCATGGTCAGGCTCCTTTCTTCATCCGGGCCTTGCGCCGCTTGAAGTCTTCCCACAAGGCCACCGCTTCATCGAGATCGCGCTGCTGGCGCTTCTTGCTTCCGCCGCCGAGCAGCACGATGAACTCGAGCCCATCCTTCGCCAGGTAGATGCGATATCCGGGGCCCCAATCGATCCTGTACTCTCCAATGCCGCGAAACCACTCCACGTTGGAGAGGTTGCCCCGCTCCATCCGTGCCGCTGCAACCGTAAGCTTCGCGGCCGCAACGGCATCGAGCGTCGAGAACCAGTCGGCGTAGGGGCTGCTGCCATCCGGGAGAACAAGCTCTCTGATCTGGTAGGACATTGCTGATCAATGGTAACAGATAAGTTACTTTTAAAGGGCGAGGGCTTGGGCGAAGCTTCTCGTAGCTTTGACGCAGCAAGATCGACCCGCCAGCAAACTTGCCAAACGCATATTTCGATCGCAGTTTAACTGAGACACAGGCGAGCTGGACAACACTGCAAGCGCAACGGCGACTTCAGGTTTTTGCTGCAATACAGCAATTCCGCTACTCTATCGGGACTCTCGGCGAGGGCCACCCAGGCCCGTTTTCGGCCGACACGAACGCCTTCCGCTCCCCCAACGCACCGACAAGCGACCCATGTAAGCCTTGCCCCAGCCTGCGAGCTGCTCACCTCCTTCCCGCTCGCGCGAGGCTTGCTCCAACGCGTTCGCTTGATCCGTCCCTGCCGGACACCCCGCGCCATGACAAGGCGCCACCTGCGCATCTGCCGCGATGCGCGCGTTCTGGCATCGCGAAGCCCCTCGGGGGCTGCTTCCTTCATTGCGAACCCGTCTCGCCCGACTTCATCGCGTCCCTGCACGGGACGCACGCAACCTTGCCGGACCCATAACGACACATGAAATCCTTCCACCAGGACTGGCTCGCCAACGTCCGCAACGACCTGCTCGCCGGCCTCGTGGTCGCGCTGGCGCTGATTCCCGAGGCGATCGCGTTCTCGATCATCGCCGGCGTCGACCCCAAGGTCGGCCTCTACGCCTCCTTCTGCATCGCGGTGGTCATCGCCTTCACCGGCGGCCGCCCCGGCATGATCTCGGCCGCCACCGGCGCGATGGCGCTGGTGATGGTCACGCTGGTCAAGGAGCACGGCCTCGAATACCTGCTCGCCGCCACCATCCTCACCGGCGTGCTGCAGATCGTCGCCGGCTGGATCCGGCTCGGGCGGCTGATGCGCTTCGTGTCGCGCTCGGTGGTCACCGGCTTCGTCAACGCGCTCGCCATCCTGATCTTCATGGCGCAGCTGCCCGAGCTCACCAACGTGACCTGGCACGTGTACGCGATGACCGCCGCCGGCCTGGGGATCATTTACCTCTTCCCCTACGTCACCAAGGCCATCCCCTCGCCGCTGGTCACCATCGTGGTGCTCACCGCGGTCGCCATCGTGCTCGAGCTCGACATCCGTACGGTCGGCGACATGGGCGAGCTGCCCGAAAGCCTGCCGGTGTTCCTGCTTCCCGACGTGCCACTCAACCTGGAGACGCTGGCGATCATCTTCCCCTACGCGCTGACGCTGATGGTGGTGGGCCTGCTCGAGTCGCTGATGACCGCGACCATCGTCGATGACCTCACCGACACCCCCAGCGACAAGAACCGCGAATGCGTCGGCCAGGGCGTGGCCAACATCGCCAGCGGCTTCGTCGGCGGCATGGCGGGCTGCGCGATGATCGGCCAGTCGGTAATCAACGTGAAATCGGGCGGCCGCGGCCGGCTGTCGACGCTGTCCGCGGGCCTCTTCCTGCTCGCGCTGCTGATGCTGGTGGGCGACTGGGTGGCGCAGATTCCGATGGCGGCGCTGGTGGCGGTGATGATCATGGTGTCGATCGGCACCTTCGACTGGAACTCGATCCGCAAGCTGCGCGAGAACCCGCCGAGCTCGAGCATCGTGATGATCGCCACCGTGGCGGTCACCGTCGCCACCCACGACCTGGCGCAAGGCGTGCTGGTGGGCGTGCTGGCCTCGGGCTTCTTCTTCGCGCACAAGGTCGGCCGCATCCTGCACATCCGCTCCGCCGCAGAGGACGAAGGCCGCCTGCGGCGCTACACCGTCAGCGGCCAGGTCTTCTTCGCCTCGGCCGACGCCTTCGTCGCCGGCTTCGACTTCAAGGAGGTGATCGACAAGGTGGTCATCGACGTGTCGCGCGCCCACTTCTGGGACATCACCGCGGTCAGCGCGCTCGACAAGGCGGTGGTGAAGTTCCGCCGCGAAGGCACGGATGTGGAGGTCATCGGCCTCAACGAGGCGAGCGCGACGATGGTCGACAAGTTCGGCGTGCACGACAAGGACGGCGCCGACGACCTGTTGGCGGGCCACTGAGGAGAAGCCGCATGAACAAGCAAGACAGGAAAGTGCTGGCCTGCGTGGACCAGTCCCACTACGCCGACACCGTCGCCGACTACGCCGCCTGGGCCGCGCGCCGCATGGACGCGCCGCTCGAGCTGCTGCACGTGATCGACCGCCACCTCGAGCGGGGCTCGGGCGAGGACCACAGCGGCGCGATCGGCATCAACGCGCAGGAGCAGCTGCTCCACGAGCTCAGCGACAAGGACGCCGCCGTCGCGCGCGCCGAGCGCGAACAGGGCCGCCGCTTCCTCAACCGCCTGCGCGAGCGCGCGCTGGCCGCAGGCGCCCCCGCGGCCGACATGCGCCAGCGCCACGGCGCGCTCGACGACACCCTGGCCGAGCAGGAGGACAGCGTGCGCCTCTTCGTCTTCGGCCGTCGCGGCGCCTCGGCCGAGACCCCGCAGCCGGGCGCTTCGAACATGCTCGGCCGCAACGTCGAGCGTGTGGTGCGCGCGGTGCACAAGTCCATCCTCACCGTCACCGAAGGCTTCAAGGCGCCCGAGCGCGTGCTGCTCGCCTATGACGGCACCGCAGTCACCCGCAAGGGCGTGGACATGATCGCCAACAGCCCGCTGTTCAAGGGCCTGCCCGTCCACATCGTGATGGCCGGCAAGGAGAGTGCGGACGCACCCAAACAGATCGCCTGGGCCAAGGACACGCTCACCACCGCCGGTTTCGAGGTGGTCGCCGATGTCCTCCCCGGCGACCCCGAGACGGTGATCGCCCGCGAGGTCAAGGCGCGCAACATCGACATGCTGCTGATGGGCGCCTATGCGCATTCGCCGCTGCGTGCGCTGATCTTCGGCAGCAAGACCGCCGACCTGCTGCGCGCGGCGACGATCCCGACCCTGCTGCTGCGCTGAAGCTCAGCCCTCGCCGCCCTCACGCAGCCGCTTGGCGGCGAGGCGCAGCACGTCCAGATGCTGGCCGTAGTTCGAGCAGCCCTTGCACATCGCCGTGTGCACCTTCAGCGACAGCAGTTCACGCAGGCTGAGCGTGCGCTCGTAGCGTTCGGACATGAGCCGGGTCGCGTCCTTGCAGTTCATCATCTTCATCGGGCCTCTCCCCGGAACCAGCGATTCTCCAGACACACGCGCAGCCCGAGCCGCGCACGGTGCAGGATCACGAAGCAGTTGTTGCTGGTGATGCCCAGCGCCGCGCAGATCTCGGCGGTCTCGAGCTCCAGCAGCTCGCGCATCGTATAGACGCGAGCGATGTGCTCGGGCAGGTTGTTCATGCAGATGTCGAACACCGCCCAGAAGGCGTCCTGCTCGAAGGCGGCTTCCGGGTCGGACCAGGTCGAGGGCCGATCGTCGGGGTTCCAGTGCCCCCCGCGCTTGAACAGCACGTCGAACGCCTCCAGCCCGGCGTCCATTTCCGAGGATCCGACCAGATCCGAGCCGCAGATCTCACGCGACGACGCGCGGATGTGATCAACGATCTTGTTGCGCAGGATCGCGAACATCCAGGTCTTGAAGGCCGACCGCCCGGCGAAGCTCTTCGCGCTCGTCATCGCCGCCATCAGCGCCTCCTGCACCATGTCCTCCGCGGCGCCGCCGTCGCGCAGCTGCATGCGCGCAAAGCGCAGCATGTCGCGCCGGATCGCGGCGATGGACGCGTCGTCCCACGGGGGCGCGCCGGCCTGGGCGCTTGCGTTGCTCATCCATGGCTCCTGTTCGGTGCTGTCGATTCTTGAAACCGCTCGTCGGCCGGGTTACGCGGACCCCCGCCTGATGCAATGCATCGTCAAGCGGATAGTGCGCCACGCCGGACCAAAACAGTTACCGCAGCAGCGGTCGCCAGGCGATACGCTCCTGCGTTCGAGACCTCAATCCGGCCCCACGCATGCCTCGTCCCGCGATACGAACCGAAACTCGGCAAACCCTGCCCGTGCGCTTTCCCCGGTGTTGTCCGTGTCGGACGCCAGCGCGATCCCGCTGAGCTGTGCCGGGACCTCACCGAAGGCGCGCTTGAAGTCTTCCGCCACATCGCGCCGCTCCGTCACCCAGCTCCCCGCATCACCCGCACCCGAGCGCAGCACGATCATGCGGGTGCGGTCGGTGTAGGCATTGGGCATGAAGGTACCCACCGGCTGGCGGTTGTCCCACACGTAGTTGAGCGCTGCATCCGGCACCTGGTCGCCATAGATCGAGCGCGCCAGCGCCAGCTTGGCGCGGGTGCCGAAGCCGAGCGCACCCGGTTCAACCTTGAAACTCACATACACCCGCGCCGCGTAGTCGTCGCCGGCCTTCGTCGTCATGTCGGCGGTGGCCAGCGGCGCATCGACGCGCCACAGCCAGCACAGGTGCGGCGTGGCCGCGAGGTCGACATCGAGCGGACGCCCGAGCAGGGCCATGCTGCGCTCGGCCACCGCCTCGACGGCGGCGACGCCGTCCCAGGTCTTGAGCGCGTATTGCGTCGGTGCGATGCGCTCGTCGATTTGCTGGAGGCGCCAGGGCTCGGGCAGTCCCTCAGCACCGGCAGGAAAACGTCCGACCCACACCGTGGCGGCATGCCCCATGCTGGCGGTGAATATCAGTGACAGGGCGATCGCCCGGCGGACGCATCGGGATGCAGGCATGTGTGTTGTCTCCGTTTGAAGTGCTCATCCACGCGGTCGCGCACCGGAACCGATGGACCGCCATACAGCGCGGCCAGTTGCCGGGTATCGACCTGCGACTGGGGCAGATCGAACGCGATCCGCCCCTTCCGCAAGCCGATCACCCGCTCCGCCAGCAGTGGCAGCAGCGTCGTGTTGTGCACCACGGACACCAGCGTCTTGCCGGCAACCGCCATGCCGAGCACCCGGCAGATCACTTGCGCCGCAGCCGGGTCGAGGGCTGCGGTCGGCTCGTCGGCCAGGATCAGCCGCGGCGCCTGCACCAGCATGCGGGCAATCGCCACCTTCTGCCGCTCGCCGCCGGACAGCCCGTCGGTGCGCATCGACGCCTGGTCCAGCATGCCGACCGTCGCCAGCGCCGCGCGAGCGCGCTCCACCTCGTGCGCTGGATAGCGGCGCACCCAACTGCGCCAGCCCGTCACGCGGCCGAGGCTGCCGATGAGCACGTTTTCGAGCGCGCTCAGCCGCGGCACCAGATGCAGGCCCTGCAGCACCTGCCCGGCCTCGCAGCGCAGCGCGCGCAGCCGTGCGGGTGGCAGCGACGCGTCGAGCCGCAACCCAAGCACCGACACCTGCCCCGCCGTCGGCCGCGTGAAGCCGCTCAGCACGCGCAGCAGGGTCGACTTGCCCGCGCCGTTGTGGCCGACGATGGCGACCCGCTCGCCCTCGCCCACCACCAGCCGCTCGATGTCCAGCACCGTGCGCCCGGCGAGCGTGCAGCGCACGTCGTACAGGTCGATGCAGGCACTCATGCCAGTGCCTGCCGGATGCGGCGGCTGATGGCGTCGAAGCCGGACACCATCACCACGATCACGATCAGCACCGTCGCCAGCCGTCCCCACTGGAACAGCGCGGTCGCCTCGGTGATCAGCAAGCCCAGCCCGCCCGCGCCGATGAGCCCGAGGATGGTCGAGTCGCGGATGTTGAACTCCCAGATGTACAGGTGGCTCGAGACGAACTGCGGCAGCACGGTCGGCCACACCGCGTTGAAGAACACCTGCGCCGGCCCCGCGCCCACGCTGCGCACGGCCTCGATCGCCGCCATGTCGAGCGACTCGATGGCCTCGGCGAAGAGCTTGCCGTAGGTACCCATCGAGTGCAGCCCGATCGCCAGGATGCCGGCGGTCGGCCCCAGGCCCACGATGCCCACCAGCACCAGGCCGAACACCAGGGTGTGGATCGAGCGGCTGGTGTCGAGCACCGCCTTCGCGCCCCAGGCCAGCGCCCGCGGCGCCGCCAGGTTACGCGCGGTGAGCACCGCCAGCGGCAGCGCAAGCAGCGCGCCCAGCAGCGAGCCGAGGGTGGCGATGCGGATCGTGGTCCAGGTGGCCCGCCCCAGGCCCTCGAGCCACGCGCGCTCCACCGCCTGGCGGTTCTCCACCCGCAGCAGGGTGCCGTCGTCGCTGCGGTACTCGAGCGCGGGGTTGCCGAACCACACATCCAGCAAGCTCGGGCGCGCGAACTCGCCCGCGGTCTTCATCAGGTTGGCGATCGGCGAGCGCCCCAGCGACAGCTCGCCCTCGCGCGCGAGCGTGCCCAGGCAGGCAGCGACCAGCAGCGCATAC
The DNA here is from genome assembly GCA_016790365.1 of Thauera sp. Classification (GTDB taxonomy): domain Bacteria; phylum Pseudomonadota; class Gammaproteobacteria; order Burkholderiales; family Rhodocyclaceae; genus Thauera. Next base: position 9,310 of record JAEUNQ010000020.1, read on the forward strand.
ACCAGCACCAGCGCCAGAAAGCCCCCACGCCCGCTCAGGCGCGGGCGCACACCCAGGCGCACGGTGGCCAGGTTCATGGCCGCGCCTGCAGCTTGCCGGTGGCCAGCCCGGCGTCACGAATGGGTTTGTAGAAGCGGTTGTCGCTCTCGACAAAGCCGGTGTAGTGCGGCGGCAGCAGCGCCGGCTCCTGCGCCAGCGCCGGCCCCACCCCGACCAGCGCCGCGCGCAGCCGGACGACGAAGTCGGCGTCGTCGGCAAGCTCCTTGCGCAGCGCCACCGCATCGTTGGGCAAGGGCGCCGAGGTCCAGAAAATCTTGGAATCCTCCGCCCGGATCAGCCCCTGCGCGATCATCGCGTTGCGGTTGCGGTTGTAGTCGGCGCCAGCGTCGAGAACGCGCTGGGTCACCTGGGTCTCGATCGCCTGGTGCGCGGTGTGCAGCACCTTGCCGAAGTACGACTCCGGCGTGATGCCCAGCGTCATCAGGTGGTGCAGCGGGATCAGGTAGCCCGAGGTCGAGCCCTTGTCGCCAAAGGCGAAGGTTCGCCCCTTCAGGTCGGCGATCGACTCGATGCCGGATTCGGGGTGCGTCACCATGATCGCGAAGTACTCCGGCTTGCCGTCGTACAGGATGGTCGCCACCGCCTGCGCACCGGCGTGGTGGTTGGCCAGCACATAGCCCCACGGCCCCATCAGCGCGATGTCGGTCTCGCCATTGGCCAGCGACTTGGCCAGCCCCTCCCAGCTGTCGACGGTGCGCAACTGCACCGGACGCTCGAGCGCACGCGCAAGGTAGTCGGCGAGCGGCCGGTAGGTGGCGTCGTTCTTGTCCTTGTCGGGCTGGAACAGGCCCACGCCCAGGCGCAGCGGCTCGGCCGCAGGCGCAGCCGGAACGGCGAGGCTGATGAGTGCAAGAACCAGAAGATGTGCAGGACGTCGCATCGGGGACTCTCCGGGGCCATGTGTTCTGATCGATATGACGAACGCCAGCAGTCCGGCGCGTCGCAGGGCTTGGTCGGACGAACAGCGTATTTCTTACAGGGAAGGAGAGAGCACGCCGCCCTGCTTGCGCAACACGCCCCTCAAAACGCGGCTTGTCGGGCTTGTCGGCAACGAATGCTTCTGCATGTGGCTTGCCCCTTGGGCGCAGCGGCCGTTCGCCGAGGGCGAGCGCCAGGCCGACATGGCAGCCGCAGTGGCGAAGGTCGATCCATCGCTTTTCCGAGAACGCAACCCACCGGAAGGACAGCGACGGTGCGGCGCGGTCGCTTTCGAGGTCCCGCCATGCTCCCGCGACAAAGCCCCTTGAGAACTTCCCCGCGAAGACGTTCAATGACGGTTGCAGCGCAACATGCGCAACTGATGAAGTGCCCGATCCTCCTCTCCGGCCATCCGCCCACACGCTCATGAGCATCCAGACCGTCTCCACCCGCCCCTTCCCCGGCCAGCGCCCCGGCACCTCCGGACTACGCAAGAAGGTCGCAGTCTTCCAGCAGCCGCACTACCTCGAGAACTTCGTCCAGGCGGTGTTCGACACCCTGCCCGGACACGAGGGTCAGACCCTGGTGCTGGGCGGTGACGGCCGCTTCCACAACCGCACGGCGGTACGCACCATCCTGCAGATGGCGGCGGCCAACGGCTTCGCCGAGGTGCTGGTGGGCCGCGGCGGGCTGCTGTCGACGCCGGCGGTCAGCGCCGTCATCCGCCGCCGCGCCGCCTTCGGTGGCCTCATCCTGTCGGCCAGCCACAACCCGGGCGGGCCGGACGGCGACTTCGGCATCAAGTACAACGCATCGAACGGCGGCCCCGCGCCGGAGAAGCTCACCGAGGCGATCTACGCGCGCAGCCTGGAGCTCGCCGAGTACCGCATCGAGGACGCAGGCGCGGACATCGACTTCGACACGCTCGGCACGCGCACGCTCGGCGGCATGACCGTCGAGGTGATCGACCCCGTGGCCGACTACGCCGAGCTGATGCAGCAGCTCTTCGACTTCGACGCCATGCGCGCCTGGTTCGCCGCCGGCCACCGCATGCGCTTCGACGCCATGAGCGCGGTGAGCGGGCCGTACGCGCGCGCCATCCTCGAGGGCCAGCTCGGCGCGCCCGCGGGCACGGTGATCAACGGCGAGCCGCTGGAGGACTTCGGCGGCCACCACCCCGACCCCAACCCGGCGCACGCCGCCGAGCTGATGGCGGCGATGTCCGGCCCCGGCGCGCCCGACTTCGGCGCGGCCTCGGACGGCGACGCCGACCGCAACATGATCCTCGGCCGCGACTTCGTGGTCACCCCGTCCGACAGCCTGGCGGTG
>JAEUNQ010000049.1 GCA_016790365.1 Thauera sp.
AAGCGCATGGCCGAGGACCTCACCGACTACCTCGCCGACAACGGCATCCGCGTGCGCTACCTGCACTCGGACATCGACACCGTGGAGCGCGTGGAGATCATCCGCGACCTGCGCCTGGGTGAGTTCGACGTGCTGGTGGGCATCAACCTGCTGCGTGAGGGCCTGGACATCCCGGAGGTCTCGCTGGTGACGATCCTGGATGCGGACAAGGAGGGCTTCCTGCGCTCTGAGCGATCGCTGATCCAGACCATCGGCCGCGCCGCGCGCCACCTGCACGGCACGGCGATCCTCTACGCCGACCGCATCACCGACTCGATGAAGGCGGCGATCGGCGAGACCGAGCGTCGCCGCCAGAAACAGATCGCCTTCAACGAGGCCAATGGGATCGTGCCGAAGTCGGTGACGAAGCGCATCAAGGACATCATCGACGGCGTGTACGATGCCGATGGTGCGAAGCGCGACGTCGCGCGCGTGGCGGAGAAGGGCGGCGACTACGCAGCGATGGACGAGAAGTCGCTGGCGCGCGCGATCAAGCGGCTGGAGAAGGAGATGCAGGAGCACGCCCGCAACCTGGAGTTCGAGAAGGCGGCGGCGGCGCGCGACGAGCTCTTCAGGCTGCGCGAGCGCGCCTTCGGCGCCGACCAGCACGGCAGCGTGTAAACAACAATAAAAGGAGGGGAGGAGATGAAGAGGATCCTGTTCGTGTGCACCGGCAACATCTGCCGATCACCGACCGCGGAGGCGGTGGCGCGTCATTTCGTCGAGACCGGCGGGCTCGGCGCGCAGGTACTGCTCGACTCGGCCGGCACGCAGGGCTACCACGTCGGCGAGGCGCCCGATCCACGCACGCAGAAGGCGGCCAAGCTGCGCGGTTACGACCTCTCGGCCCTGCGCGCGCGCAAGCTGGAGCTGCGCGACTTCCAGGAGTTCGACCTGCTGCTCGCGATGGACCGCGGGCATCTCGAGCACATGCAGCGCCATTGTCCCGAGGTGTATCGGCCCAAGCTTCAGCTCTTCCTGCCCTTCACGGGGGCGGAGCGTCACGGCGAGGAGGTGCCCGACCCCTATTACGGCGGGCCGAAGGGATTCGACCTGGTGCTCGACATGTGCGAGGACGGCGCGCGCGGGATCATGGAGCGGGTGCGCGGCCTTTGCTAGGAGCGCCGGCAGGCGCGAGCGCTGAGTCCCACCTGGATGGGAGCGCTGCTGGCACCGCGGCGGGGTTCGATTCCCCGCCGCGGATCGCTCGAGTCGCTTACTTGTGCGTCTCGACCTGTTGCAGGGGCTCTTCGACGATCACCGGCGCGGGGCGAGGCTTGCGACCGAGGCGGACCGGCTGCTCAGGGGCGCCGCTGCCGAACTGAGTGCGCTTGGCTGGATCGGTCTCGATCTTGATCAACCCGCTGTCCCCGGACGGCACCGAGATCGGCGCGCTCGGCGCGTGCGCGGCACGGTCGGCTTCCATTGCGCGTACCACGGTCGATTCGAAGGTCGTGGGCGCGGCTGGCTCGGTCGCTGCGGTGGAGTCTGCGACCACAGCCTGCGCGGCTTCCGCTGCCGCATCCCCGGCCCGCGCTTCGGCTGCTGCCTCGGGCGATGCGCTGCCGTCCGCCGCTGCGGCAGGCTCGGGCTCGCTGGCCAGTGCGGGTTCGGCGAGCTCGACCGTGTGCGCGCGCGCCGCAGGGGAGGCTTCCTCGGCGGGAGCCGCTTCCGTCAGGGCAGCCGTCTCGGCGCGGGGCGTGTCCGCGGCGACCGCTTCGATCGCCGCGGTGGTCTCGGCGGCGACCGTTTCGACCTCGGCAACCCCCTCGGCAGCGACCGCTTCGGCCGCAGGGCCGCTTTCGACGAGCCCCGCCTCGACCGCCGCGGCGTTGTCGGCGACGGCTGCCGCGGGTGCGGGCACGGTTTCCGCGACCACTTCCACGGCGTCACCGACCGCTACCGGTGCGAGCGGCGCTTCCGGCTCCACGGCGACGACCGGCGCGACGTCCTGCGCGACGCTGCGGGCGATCGGCAACTCGGCGACTTCCTCGGCGGCGGCCGGGGCGGTCCGGGTCACGGTCTCGGCGGCCGTGTCGGCGTCCACGGTCACCGGTTCGGTGGCAACCGGGCTCAACGCTTCGACTGCCGCGTCGGCGACGGGGGCCGCACTCGCCGGCTGCTCGCCCTCGGTGGGCGAAGCTTCCATCTCGGCCTCGCTGCCGGCGTCGTTGACGCCAGCCGCGCCCTGGGCTTCACCCGAGCGACGGCCGCGGCCGCGACCACGGCGGCGGCGCTTCTCGGTGGGGGTGCCTTCCTCCTCGGTGCCTTCGACGCCAGCGGCGCTCTCGGTCGCGGTGGCCTCCGTCGTGGTGGCCTCCGTCGTGGTGGCCTCCGTCGTGGTGGCGGCCGCCGCCATCGCCGTGGCGGTGGCCGTCTTCAGCAGATCGTCCTCGGCCTGCGTGGCGCGCTGCTCCGTGCCCTCCTGGGCGCGCTCGCCGCGCTGGCCGCGACCGCGGCGGCCGCCTTCACCACGCTCGGTGCGTTCGGTGCGCTCACCACGTTCCGCGCGCTCGCTGCGCTCCGGGCGTTCGGCACGCTCGGGCCGTTCAGCCGCGGCGCGCTGCGGCCGCTCCGCGCCCTCGGTGCGCTCGCCACGATTGCTGCGGTTGGAGGGCTGGGCCTCGCCGTCGCGTTCGCTGCGACGGCCGCGGCCGCCGTTGCCGCCGCCGGTGCGGCGACCTTCACCGCTGCGTTCTCCGCGCGGACGCGCCTCGCGCTTGGGTGCTTCTTCCGCGACCGGTGCCTGGGCAGGTGCCGTGGCACCCTTGCCGGCGGAGAACCAGCCCATGATGCGTGCGATCAGGCCCTTGGGCTCTGCTGCGGCGGGGGCGGGAGCAGGAGCCGGCTCCGGTGCCGCCATCGGGGCGGGCTGCGCAGGGGCGATCCCCTTCACCGCAGCCTCGGGCCGTGCCGGGCGTTCGTTGGCCTTGGAGGGCAGGCGCTCGTCTTCCTCGGCGGGCTTCTGCACCATCTGGTAGCTCGCCAGGGCGATGTCCTCGGTGTTGAGCTGGTCGTGGCGCAGGCGAATGATCTCGTGCGCCGGCGTCTCGAGATGGCGGTTGGGCACGATGATGAGCTGCACCTTGTGGCGCATCTCGATGCGGGCGATGTCGACGCGCTTCTCGTTGAGCAGGAAGGTGGCGACGTCGACCGGTACCTGCAGGTGCACCGCGCCGGTGTTGTCCTTCATCGCTTCCTCTTCGAGGATGCGCACGATGTGCAGCGCGGACGACTCGGTGCTGCGGATGTGGCCGGTGCCATTGCAGCGCGGGCAGGTGATGTAGCTCGTCTCGGCGAGCGCCGGGCGCAGGCGCTGGCGCGACAGCTCGAGCAGGCCGAAGCGGCTGATCTTGCCGGTCTGCACGCGCGCGCGGTCGTGGCGCAAGGCGTCGCGCAGGCGGTTCTCGACCTCGCGCTGGTTCTTGGCCGACTCCATGTCGATGAAGTCGATGACGATGAGGCCGCCGAGGTCGCGCAGGCGCAGCTGGCGGGCGATCTCGTCGGCCGCCTCGCAGTTGGTGCGGAAGGCGGTCTCCTCGATGTCCGAGCCCTTGGTGGCGCGGCCCGAGTTGACGTCGATCGACACCAGCGCCTCGGTGTGGTCGATCACCACGGCGCCGCCCGAGGGCAGGTTCACCTGGCGCGAGTAGGC
>JAEUNQ010000076.1 GCA_016790365.1 Thauera sp.
ACCTGTTCCTTCAGCGGCGCCGGCAGGCTGGCGTTGCCCTTGCCGAAGAAGCCGAGGTTCATCGGGAAGGCCTCGGCCGCCTCCAGCATGCGGTGGATGTGCCACGGCCCCGGCGTGCAGGTGGTGGCGAAGGTGCCGGTCGCCGGCCCGGTACCGCCGCCGAGCATGGTGGTGACGCCCGAGCTCAGCGCCTCCTCGATCTGCTGCGGGCAGATCCAGTGGATGTGGCTGTCGATGCCGCCCGCGGTGAGGATCATGCCCTCGCCGGCGATCACCTCGGTGCCGGCGCCGATCGGGATCGTGACTCCGGGCTGGATGTCCGGGTTGCCGCCCTTGCCGATCTTCCAGATGCGGCCGTCCTTGAGGCCCACGTCGGCCTTCACGATGCCGGCCACCGCGTCGATGATCAGCGCGTTGGTGACGATGGTGTCGGCCACGTCGGCCGAGACGCCCTGGCCCTGGCCCATGCCGTCGCGGATCACCTTGCCGCCGCCGAACTTCACCTCCTCGCCGTAGATCGTGAAGTCGTGCTCGACCTCGACCATCAACGCGGTGTCGGCGAGCCGCAAGCGGTCGCCCACCGTGGGGCCGAACATCTCCGCGTACGCGCGGCGCGAGATCTTCGCCATCACAGGCCTCCTTCGCCGTGGTGCGCGGTGGGCGCCCTCGCCGGCTCGTCCAGCCGCCCCATCACGAGGCCGTTGAAGCCATACACCTCGCGCTCGCCCGCCAGGGCCACCAGCTCGATGGTGCGCGACTGCCCGGGCTCGAAGCGCACCGCCGTGCCGGCGGCGATGTTGAGGCGGAAGCCGCGCGCCGCCGCGCGGTCGAAGTCGAGCGCGGTGTTGGTCTCGGCGAAGTGGTAGTGCGAGCCGACCTGGATCGGGCGGTCGCCGGTGTTGCTCACCACCAGCGTGCGCGTGGCGCGGCCTACGGCGAGTTCGATGTCGCCGTCGGCGACGAGGAGTTCTCCGGGGATCATCGACCTGCTCCTCACACGATCGGGTTGTGCACGGTCACCAGCTTGGTGCCGTCGGGAAACGTCGCCTCCACCTGGATGTCGGGGATCATCTCCGCGACGCCCTCCATCACGTCGGTGCGTGTCAGCAGGGTCGCGCCGAAGCTCATCAGCTCCGCGACGCTGCGGCCGTCGCGCGCGCCTTCGAGGATCGCGCAGGTGATCAGCGCCACCGCCTCCGGATAGTTCAGCAGCAGGCCGCGCGCGCGCCGGCGCTCGGCGAGCAGGCCGGCGGTGAACACCAGCAGCTTGTCCTTCTCGCGTGGGCTCAGTTCCATCGTCTTCCTCCGTGGCGGCGGGGTGCCGCCCATGGCTCTTCAGGTGTTCCAGATCCGCGGCGTGTGCGCCGCCCGCCCCGCCACCGCCGGGCGTGCCGCTGCCCACAGGCGGGCGAACCAGTGCCGGCCGGGCTCGCAGGCCGGCCCCAGCCAGCGCGCCACCAGCACGCCCGGCAGCAGGCTCACCGCGCCTTCGCCCGCCGCGGGTGCGAGCGCGCGCCAGGCGTCGCGCAAGGCCTCGTCGCAGCGCGGGGAGGCGATCACCAGGCTGGCGCTCACCGGCTGGCCCCGCAGGCCGGGCGCGGCGGCGAGCAGCCCGCCGCCACCACGCACCACGCCGCGCTCCAGCCACAGCGGCCGGCCGTCGCGCTCGATGCGGGTGCGCATTTCCAGCTCGCCGCGCGCGAAGCGCTCGCCCGAGGCCGTGCGGCCGAAGCACAGCATCTCGCTGCCGATGAAGCAGGCATCGCCCGCCAGGCGAACCTCGGTGGCGAGCCGGGCGAGCGCGCCCTCATGCACGATGCTCTCCTGCGGCAGCCACTCGCACACCGCGCCGGGCGCCACCGCGATGTGCTGCTCGAGCACGCCGCGTGCGCCAGCGCTGCGGTACCACTTGCCGGCACCCGGGGTGGTCAGGAGCACGTGCGCGCCCGGGCCGACGCGCAGGTCCACCCGCAGCTCGTCGCCGCCGACGATGCCGGCGGGCGGGTGCACCAGCAGGGTGTGACAGACGTCCTCGCCTTCCGGGTAGAGCGCGCGCTGCACACGCAGCGGGCCGAAGTGCTCGCGGCGTGCGAGCACGCTGCGTGCGCCGCGCCGCTCGTAGTCCAGGCTCAGTCCGGCGCGCCAGGGCGTGGGTGCGGCGGCGCCGGCGGGGGCGAGCAGGCATGCGGCGAGGGGGGGCGGATGCAGGTACATGGGAGGCGCTTAGCAAGACCCGGGCCAGGTTCCCGAAGGCGCGCCGGCCGGGGCTTGCAGGGGCGTTGCGGGTGCGGCGGCAGGGCTGCGCGCTGCGGCGGGGCACGGTCGACGCCCCAGGCTGGTGCGTTCGCCTGCGGGCGCACCAGTGCGGTGCGGCGGTGTGGCGATCCTCAGACCGCGAGTGCCTCGCGGACCCCGTCGCGGTCCATGTCCGCCCCGGCGCCGCGCATGACGATCTCGCCGCGCTCCATCACCAGGTACTGGTCGGCGAGCGCGCGTGCGAAGTCGTAGTACTGCTCGACGAGCAGGATCGCCATCTCGCCGGTCTCGGCGAGGCTGCGGATCGCGCGCTCGATGTCCTTGATGATCGAGGGCTGGATGCCCTCGGTGGGTTCGTCGAGGATCAGCAGCTTCGGGCCGAAGGCGAGCGCGCGGCCGATGGCGAGCTGCTGCTGCTGGCCGCCGGACAGGTCGCCGCCGCGCCGGTTCATCATCTGCTTCAAGACCGGGAACATGTCGAAGATGCGCGGCGGGATGGCGCTGCCGCCGGGCTTGATGGCCAGGCCCATGAGCAGGTTCTCCTCGACGCTCAGGCGCGGAAAGATCTCGCGCCCCTGCGGCACGAAGCCGATGCCGGCGGCGACGCGCTTGTACGATGGCGCGCGGGTGATGTCCTGGCCGTCGAAGGAAATGCTGCCGCTGGCGGCGGGCACGAGGCCCATCAGGGTCTTGAGCAGCGTGGTCTTGCCGACGCCGTTGCGGCCGAGCAGCGTCGTGACCTGGCCGACGGGCACGTCGAAGGAGAGGCCGCGCAGGATGTGGCTGCCGCCGTAGTACTGGTTGAGGTTGTCCACTTTCAGCATGTTCGATCCTTCACTTTATGCCTCGCCGCGGTGTTGGGCGCTGCGGCTGTTGGGTTGCGCGTTCGGCCTGCCTGCAAGTCGCCGTGGAGTGCAGCGGGATTTCGGTGGGGTGGTTTGTTGCCGCGTGACGTCTCCTGCCTGGCGCAGCTTGCCGGCTCGTGTTCCAAACCGCGCGCCACGCGGGGTATTCCTTCCGAGGGCTGCGGAACTCGCTCGCTGCGCTCGCTCGGACAGTCCTCGCCCTCTCCACGAATACCCCACATGTCACGCTCGACGCTGGCGAAGCTTCGGCGCTGCGAGAACCCGTGGTTTCGTTCGTGGCCGCGCCAGCGATCGACCGCGCCCCCACGCCAAGCCGGATGTGTGGGGTATTCCTGAAAGGGGCGAGGACTGTCCGAGCCCGCAGGGCGAGTTCCGCAGCCCCTGGAAGGAATACCCCGCGCAGCCGGCGGTTCAACGCGCCGGGTTGCCTCTAGAACAACCACCCAGCCCTCTCACCGCCCCAGATAAACCTCGATGACCCGCGGATCGGTCTGCACCGTGGCCAGATCCCCCTCCGCCAGCACCGAACCCTCGCACAGCACCGTGACCTTGCCGCCGAGCGCCTCCACAAACGCCATGTCGTGCTCGACCACCACCAGCGAGTGCTTGCCGGCGAGACTCACGAAGAGCTCGGCGGTGCGCTCGGTCTCGTCATCGGTCATGCCGGCGACCGGCTCGTCGAGCAGCAGCAGGCGCGGCTCCTGCATCAGCAGCATGCCGATCTCCAGCCACTGCTTCTGGCCGTGCGAGAGCAGCCCCGCGGGGCGATCGGCGGCCTTGTCGAGGCGGATCTGGCGCAGCACGTCGGCGACGCGGTCGCGCTCGTCGTCGAGGAGGCTGGCGAACAGGGTGCGGCGCACGCGCTTGTCGGCCTTCATCGCCAGCTCGAGGTTCTCGAAGGCGCTGTGGTGCTCGAAGATGGTCGGCTTCTGGAACTTGCGGCCGATGCCGGCGTGGGCGATCTCGGGCTCGGTCAGGCGGGTGAGGTCGATGGTCTGGCCGAAGAAGGCGGTGCCGGAGTCGGGTCGCGTCTTGCCGGTGATGACGTCCATCATCGTGGTCTTGCCGGCGCCGTTGGGGCCGATGATGCAGCGCAGCTCGCCGGCGTCGATGGTCAGGCTGAGCTTGTTCAGCGCGCGGAAGCCGTCGAAACTCACGGTGATGTCGTCGAGGTAGAGGATCACCTTGTGCGACAGGTCGAGCTCGCCGGGCTTGTACACCCGCCCGTCCGCGGCCGAGCCGTCCCAGTGCTCGCGCAGGTTCTCGCGCTCGGCGTCGAGGCGGGCGCTCTCGCGTTCGATCTCGAGGGTGGGGATCATGCGTTCGCTCCCTTGGCGATGGGGGTGTCGGCCGCGGACCGGGCGGCCTGGCGTTCGGTGGCCAGCACCTCGGCCGGCGCTCCGCCGATTGTCGCCGCGCGGCCGGCGCCCGCTGCGGCGGAGGCGTCGTCGAGCGTCGCCGCCGCGCGCCGCGCACGCAGCTTGCGCCAGAGGCCGACCACGCCGTCGGGCAGGTAGAGGGTGACGACGATGAAGAGGAAGCCGAGCACGAAGGGCCAGTATTCCGGCAGATAGACGGTGAACACGCTCTTGGCGAGGTTCACGATGCCCGCGCCGAGCACCGCGCCTACCAGCGTGCCGCGCCCACCCACCGCCACCCACACCGCGATCTCGATCGAGTTCGCCGGCGACATTTCCGAGGGGTTGATGATGCCGACCTGGGGCACGTACAGCGCGCCCGCCAGCCCGCACAGCATCGCCGACAGCGTCCACATGAAGAGCTTGTAG
>JAEUNQ010000084.1 GCA_016790365.1 Thauera sp.
CATGACATGGTCGAACGCGTTACTGCCACCGCCGCGACGCTCGAGCTGATCGAGCAGCTCAAGGCCGAGCATGGCCCGGACCTGATCTTCCACCAGTCCGGCGGCTGCTGCGACAACAGCGCCGCCAACTGCTACCTGCCCACCGACCTCACCATCGGCCCCTACGACGTGCATCTGGGCGAGATCGGCGGCGTGCCCTTCTACATCAGCGCCTCGCAGTACGAATACTGGAAGCACACCCAGCTCATCATCGACGTGGTCGAGGGGCACGGCGGCACCTTCTCGCTGGAAGGCGGCACGGGCAAGGCCTTCCATACCCGCTCGCGGCTCTACGACGACGCTGAGATGGCGGCGGTCGAGGCGGAGGATCGCGCCCTCGGGCGCTGAGACCCTGCGGCCGTCGACCTTTCCTCCACGGCTCCACGCTTCCTGGGCCGGACTTACGGCATGATGCTTGCTTCAGTCGTTTGACGAGACGGCCGCGATCCGACCCCCGGAGCGGCCGGGACGACAACGGAAGAGCCCGGGCGCGGCGTGCCGAACGCCGATGCACCGCGGCCGCAGGTGGAGAGGAGACGATGGTCGATAACACGACGCGTGCCGCGCAGGCGGCGGTGGTCGAGTCGCTGCGCAGGCAGTTTTCCGCATCCGGTCAGGTGCCCGACGCGGGCCTGCCCGTTCCGGTGCTGCGCTCGTGGGCGCGCTGCCAGCGCCTGGGGCTGGAGATGGGCGAGCGTGTGCGCCCGCCCAGCACCACGCGCGGCGACCTGATGGTGGCGCGTGAGCGCAGCGCGGCCTTGCTCGAGCACGCCAGCGGCGTCATGGAGCACCTGCACGAACAGATCCGCGCCTCGGGCAGCATGGTGCTGCTCGCCGACGCGAGCGGCATGATCCTGCACGGCATCGGCGATCCCGCCTTCGTCGACCGCGCCAGCCGCGTCGTGCTGCAGGCCGGCGCGAACTGGAGCGAATGCGAGCGCGGCACCAACGCGATCGGCGCTTCCCTGATCGAGCGCGCGCCGGTCGAGGTGCTCGGTGCCGAGCACTACCTCGACTGCAACGGCGTGCTCACCTGCAGCGCGGCGCCGATCTTCGACTGGCGCGGCGAACTGCTCGGCGCGCTCGACATCTCGGGCGACCACCGCAGCCACCAGCCCCATACCCTCGGGCTCGCGCGCATGGGGGTGCGCCTGGTCGAGCGCCGCTTGTTCGAGAGCGAACATGCGCGCCACGCGCTGCTCTCCTTCCACCCGCGCCCCGAGGGCGTCGGCGGCTTGCAGGAAGGCCTGCTGGCGATCGATCCGGACGGCGAGATCGTCGCCGCCGACCGCCAGGCGCGTGCGCTGCTGGGCGTCGAGGAGCGTCGGCTCGCGGGCCTGGGTGCGTTCTCCAACCTGTTCCGTGGCGGCTTCGGCACTCTGATCGGACGCGCGGCGCGCGATCCGGCGGCCCTGATCGAACTCGAGCTGCGCTCCGGCGCGTGCATCCACGCGCGCGTCCGCGTCAGCCCCGCCTGGCAGGTCGGCGTGCAGGGAATGCCGGCCGCCACGGCCCGCGTGGCCGCCGCGCCCGACCCTTCGCGCTCGGCGCGCGGCCGCGTCACGCTCGCTGCCTTGTCCACCGGTGATGCCGCGCTACAGTTCGCGCTCGATCGCTGCGCGCGTATCGTCGGGCGCAACATCCCGATCCTGATCCAGGGCGAGTCCGGCTCGGGCAAGGAGCTCCTCGCGCGGGCCTGCCACAACAGCGGGCCACGCGCCGACGGTCCCTTCGTCGCGGTCAACTGCGCGGCCATCCCCGAGACCCTGATCGAGTCCGAGCTCTTCGGCTACGTTGGCGGCGCCTTCACCGGCGCGCGCAAGGAGGGGGCGGTCGGCCGCATCCAGCAGGCCCATGGCGGCACGCTCTTCCTCGACGAGATCGGCGACATGCCGCTGGCGATGCAGGCGCGCCTGCTGCGCGTGCTGCAGGAGCGCTGCGTGCAGCCGGTCGGTTCGGGTACTGCGGTGCCGGTCGACATCGCCCTGCTTTGCGCCACCCACCGCCTGCTCGGCGAGCAGGTCAAGGCCGGGCGCTTCCGCGAGGATCTGTATTACCGGGTCAATGGCCTCAGCGTTCAGTTGCC
>JAEUNQ010000143.1 GCA_016790365.1 Thauera sp.
CTCGGCGCGGCGCTCGACGACTGGCGCATCGACCAGCTGTGGGCGCTGTTCGGCCAGGGCCTGCAGTACGTGCGCGAGGGCAACAACTGGAGCGAGTGGTGGACGCTGTGGCGGCGCTGCGCCGGCGGCCTCGACGAGGCGCGCCAGCTGCAGGTGCTGGAGGTGCTGGCCGAACACCTGGAAGACTGCGACGCCGCCCGCCGCCGCGGCGATCCGGTGCAGGGCAGCTACGACGACATGGTGCGCCTGGCCGCCGCGCTCGAGCGCGTGCCGGCGATGCACCGCATCGAGGTCGGCAAGTGGCTGCTCGAGCGCCTCTCCCGCCCCGCCGAGAAGGCACACACCTGGTGGGCGCTCGGCCGCGTCGGCGCGCGCGAGTCGCTGTACGGCAGCGCGCACACCGTGGTGCCGCCGGAGACCGCCGCCGAGTGGCTGCAGGCCGTGCTTGCGCTCGACTGGAAGGCGGTCGAGCCCGCCGCATTCGCCGCCGCCCAGCTCGCCCGCCTCACCGGCGACCGCTCGCGCGACCTCGCGCCCGCGCTGCGCGACGAGGTCGCCCGCCGCCTGGCGGCGATCCGCGCCCCGCAGAGCTGGATCACCATGGTGCGCGAGGTGGTCAGCCTCGACGACGCCGACCGCCGCCGCAGCTTCGGCGAGGCGCTGCCGCCGGGCCTGAGGCTGCTGTGAAACGCGCCTGCGCGCTCACTTCAGGCCGGCGAGGGGCGCGCGGTCGATCGCCGACAGCGGCGCGTTGACCTCGAACAGCTTCGCATGCACCTCGGGCACGCCGAAGCCGAGCAGGCGCGCGCGGTGCATCTCCAGGTAGCGCTCGGCGTCGGCGCGGTCGGCGAAGAGGTAGATCCCGCCCGCCTCGCCGGTGTCGCGGTTCTCGGTCCAGATCTTCCACAGCAGGCCGGGCTCCTGCGCGATGGACTGCGCCAGGCCCTGCATCGCCTGCGCCATGTCCTCGCCCCAGGGGCCTTGGTAAGGGAAATCGACTTGAAGAAGGATGGGCATGGGGGATCTCCTGTTGCGCGGGGAGCGAAGGGAGGGCGCGGGCCGGATAGCCCGGGAACGGCGGCCCACGGCATTATCGAGGTTCGCAAGGGCTCGGAACTCGTCGATCATTCTACCCTCGCCCCCCATCCGCCCTGCCGCCCACGATGACCGCCTCCATCGCCTTCCGTTACGACGCCATCGCCCGCGCGATCGCCTTCGCGCGCGCCCACCCCCATCGCACGCCGGCCCCCGACGTCGTCGCGGATGCGCTCGGGCTCGACCTGGGGCAGTGGCGCCAGGTGCTGGCGGAATGGGCGGGGATCACCCCCGAACGTTTCCTGCACTGCCTGGGCCGGGAGTACGCACGCGAGCGCCTGGCACTGACGCCGGAGCTGCTGCCGGAACTGCAAGGCGGCGGTGCCGAACGCACGGAGCACTCACGCCCGCTCACCTGGGAAGCGATGACGCCAGCCGCGATCCGAGCCGCCGCCCGAGGGATCGAGCTCGGCCACGGTCTTGCCACCACGCCCTTCGGCGACGCGCTGCTGGCCTGGTCCGCGCGCGGCCTGTGCCATCTCGCCTTTCGCAGCACGGACGAGGCGGCCCTGCTCGCGGAACTGCACCAGCTATGGCCCACGGCCACGCTCGTGCGCGACGATGCGCACGCGCGTAGCCTGGCGCCGCGGATCTTTCCGTCGCGCTCGCCTTCCACCTCGGCGACTGCAGCCGCCCTGCCCTCCGGAAAAATCGACGAGGCAGACTCCGACCGCGGCGGCGTCCATCTGCTGCTGCGCGGCACGCCCTTTCAGGTCCGCGTCTGGTCCGCCCTGATGCGCATCCCGCGCGGCCGCCTGCTGTCCTACCGCCAGCTCGCCACCCTGCTCGGCATGCCGGCGGCTCCGCGCAGCGTCGGCAGCGCGATCGCGGCCAACACCCTCGGCTACCTCGTCCCCTGCCATTGCCTGATCCGCGCGGACGGCGACGCGGGCGAGTTCCGCTGGGGCAGCGAGCGCAAGCTGGCGATGCTGGCCTGGGAGGCGTCGTGAGCGTGCCCGCGGTGAGACGAAGCGACCGGGGAGGAATTCAGTGAATACCCGACACAGCCCCGACTATCTGGCTGGCTATCCGCCGGCGCTGGTGCATCAGGTGAGGACGCTGATCGAGCAGGGCAGGCTGGCCGACGCGCTGCGCCGACGCTACCCGCAGGCGCACGCAGTGCGTTCGGACAGCGCGCTCCACGACTACGTGCAGGCGCTCAAGGCCGCGCATCTGCGCAGCGCGCCGCCGCTCTCCAAGGTGCGCTTCGACAACACGCTGCACGTGATCCGCAACGCGCTCGGCACCCACACCGCGATCTCGCGCGTGCAGGGCTCGCGCCTGCAGGCCAAGCGCGAGATCCGCATCGCCACGCTGTTCCGCGCCGCACCGGAGGCCTTCCTGCGCATGATCGTGGTACACGAGCTGGCCCACCTGCGCGTGCGGGAGCACGACAAGGCCTTCTACCAGCTCTGCCTGCACATGGAGCCGGACTACCACCAGTACGAGTTCGACCTGCGCACCTACCTCACGTACCGCGACGCAGGGGGCGAGGTGCTCTGGGAGGCGTAGCGGCGTCTGCAGGAGCAGCGGAAACCGCGAACCGACCTTTCGATCAGCGCAGGCGCAAATTCTCGTCGCTGCGATCGCGATCCTGTGTTGGAAAGTCTCAGCTCGCCTTGCGCGCGGGCGCGCGCTTGCGCGGTGCGGCGGGCGCGGCGTCCTCGCCCGCTGCTTCGTCGCCCTTGGCCGCAGTCTTTGCACCCGCCTTCGGCGTCTTGGCCTCGAACTCGAAGCCGACCTTGCCGTCCTTGCCGCGCACCAGAAAGGCGGAGAACTTGCGCCGCGTACGCGCCGACACGAAGCCCTTGAGCAGATCGGTCTTGCCCTCGATCAGCAGCTTCGCCATCTGTTCGCGCTCGATCGGCTGCTGCAGGATGATCTTGCCGGAGCGGAAGTCGCAGCTCTTGCCCGGGCCGACCGACT
Source organism: Thauera sp. (assembly GCA_016790365.1). Taxonomy (GTDB): domain Bacteria; phylum Pseudomonadota; class Gammaproteobacteria; order Burkholderiales; family Rhodocyclaceae; genus Thauera. Next base: position 3,022 of record JAEUNQ010000143.1, read on the forward strand.
TCTCGCACACGTAGGCCATGCCGTGCTCGAACACGCGGCTGGCGCATTTGGGGCAGGCGCCGATGCTCTCCTGCGCGGAGAAGTCCACCGCCTCGGCTTCCTCGCCTTCCTTGGGCTGGCCGAAGTCGAAGGTGGGCTGCTTGTCCTCGTTCAGCACGATGTCGGCGTTGAACAGGCGCCCCATCTTGTTGCGGAAGCCGAGCAGCGGTCCGACCTTGCCCGCGCGCAGCAGGGTCTCGATCTCGTCGTACTCGAACTGGCGACCGGCGACGATCTTCCAGGTGCTCCAGTCGCAGGCCTGGCAGGCGAACTTCTTGTAGTTCTCCTTCACCACGCCACCGCACTTCGGGCAGGGCGTCTGCAGCGTGACGAACTCGCCCGGCACGGTGTCGGACTCGTAGCGCTTGGCGCGCTCGACCACCTCGCGCGTCATCTCGGCGATCTCGTTCATGAAGGCTTCGCGGCTGAGCTTGCCGTGCTCCATCTGCGCGAGCTTGTATTCCCAGCCGCCGGTCAGTTCCGGCGAAGTCAGCGCGGTGACGCCCAGGCCCTTCAGCAGCGTGATCAGCGAGAAGGCCTTGGCGCTCGGAATGAGCTCGCGGCCGTCGCGGTGGATGTACTGCTCGCTGATCAGGCCTTCGATGATCTGCGCGCGCGTGGCCGGGGTGCCGAGGCCGCGCTCGGCCATCGCCGCGCGCAGCTCCTCGTCGTCGACCATCTTGCCCGCGCCTTCCATGGCCGACAGCAGCGTGGCTTCGTTGAAGCGCGCCGGCGGCTTGGTCTGCAGCGACTTGACCACGATGTCCTCGGTGGACACCGTCTCGCCCTGCTTCACCGCGACCAGTTGCGGACTG
>JAEUNQ010000196.1 GCA_016790365.1 Thauera sp.
ACTACCTGATCTCGTCGTGGCCGCACGAGGCCAGGGACGATCCGCAGTCGCGCTTCATCAACGAGCGCGCGCACGCCAACATCCAGAAGGACGGCACCTATTCGGTGGTGCCGCGGATGTGGGGCGGGCTGACCACGCCTTCTGAATTGCGCGCGATCGCGGACGCCGCCGAGAAGTACCAGGTGCCCACGGTCAAGGTGACCGGCGGCCAGCGCATCGACCTGCTCGGGGTGAAGAAGGAGGACCTGCCGGCGATCTGGGCTGACCTCAACGCCGCCGGCATGGTGTCCGGACACGCCTACGGCAAGTCGATCCGCACCGTGAAGACCTGCGTCGGCGCCGAGCATTGCCGCTTCGGCACGCAGCTGGCGATGGACATGGGGGTCAAGCTCGAGAAGATGCTGTTCGACATGTACGCGCCGCACAAGGTGAAGCTCGCGGTGTCGGGCTGCCCGCGCAACTGCGCAGAAGCCGGCATCAAGGACGTGGGCGTGATCGGCGTCGATTCCGGCTACGAGCTGTATGTCGGCGGCAACGGCGGCATCAAGACCGAGGTCGCGCAGTTCCTGTGCAAGGTGGGCAGCGACGAGGAGGTGATGGAGTACTCCGGCGCCTTCCTGCAGCTGTACCGCGAGGAGGGCTGGTATCTGGAGCGCACGGTGCATTGGCTGAACCGTGTCGGCCTCGACTACGTGAAGTCGCAGGTGGTCGAGGACGGCGAGAACCGCCGCCGCCTGCACGCCCGCCTGCTCGACGCGCTCAAGGACGCCCGCGACCCGTGGCAGACCAGCCGTGAGGGCGAGGCGGTCAAGCAGTTCATCCCGATCAAGGTCGAGGCGTGAACCGTGCGCCCTGTTCGCGCCTCGCGGCGCTCCTACATGAAACCGTCGACGGGATCGCCGCGCGTGGTTTCCCCTGTAGGAGCGCCGCAAGGCGCGAATGCGGCGCACGGAACCGGCGCCCACGCACGAACGATCGCCCTGTTCGCGCCTTGCGGCGCTCCTACATGAAACCGTCGACGGGATCGCCGCGCGTGGTTTCCCCTGTAGGAGCGCCGCAAGGCGCGAATGCGGCGCACGAAACCGGCGCCCACGCACGAACGATCGCCCTGTTCGCGCCTCGCGGCGCTCCTACATGAAACCGTCGACGGGATCGCCGCGCGTGGTTTCCCCTGTAGGAGCGCCGAAAGGCGCGAATGCGGCGCACGAAACCGGCGCCCACGCACGAACGATCGCCCTGTTCGCGCCTCGCGGCGCTCCTACATGAAATCCATCCGCTGCCAATAAAGGAATTCGTCATGACCGACTGGAAACGCATCTGCCCGCTCGAAGACATCCCCCGCCTCGGCTCGCGCGTCGTGCGGCGCCCCGGCGCGAGCGACATCGCCATCTTCCGCAACGCCGACGACGAGGTCTTCGCGCTGCACGACAAATGCCCGCACAAGGGCGGTCCGCTGTCGCAGGGCATCGTCCATGGCCGCAAGGTCACCTGTCCGCTGCACGGCTGGAACATCGGCCTGGAGGACGGCCACGTGGTCGCTCCCGATGAGGGGCGCTGCGAGCGCTTCGAGGTGAAGGTGGAAGGCGGGGAGGTGTGGCTGGGGGTGTGATCGGTCCGTGTGCGCCGCATTCGAGCCTTGCGGCGCGCCTGCATGAACCATCGCGCACCGCGTTTGTGCACTGCACACCACGCTGGTGCATGACCGGGCTCAATTCCGCAGCACAAACCCCAGAAAACAAAGGAATTCATCGCTGGCACGAGCCTTGCATAAGGCTCCTTGGCACAGCGTAGTCCCGCCAACGGCGGCGGGGCGGTCGGGCGACGAGGTTCGCGCTGGAAATTCCCGCACCGATGGTGCGTTTCAAGCACGACCCTGGAGCCCGACATGGACAAGAAATCCTTTCTGCAGGCCGGCCATACGCCGACGCTGATCGCCGCCTTCCTCTACTTCGACCTCGCCTTCATGGTGTGGGTGCTGCTCGGCCCGCTCGCGGTCGGCATCGCGGCCGACCTCGGCCTGTCGCACGCGCAGAAGGGCCTGATGGTGGCCACGCCGGTGCTGGCGGGGGCGATCCTGCGCATGATCATGGGCGTGGTGGTCGATCGGTTGTCGCCGAAGAAGGCGGCGATCATCGGCCAGGTGATCGTGATCGGCGCGCTCGCCTATGCCTGGGTGGCGGGCGTGCATTCCTTCTCCGAGGTGCTGGTGCTGGGGGTCTTCCTCGGCGTGGCGGGCGCGTCCTTCGCGGCGGCGCTGCCGCTGGCCTCGCGCTGGTATCCGCCGGAGCACCAGGGCACGGCGATGGGCATCGCCGGCGCCGGCAACTCCGGCACCGCGTTCGCGGCGCTGTTCGCGCCCGGGCTGGCGATGGCCTTCGGCTGGCACAACGTCTTCGGCCTGGCGCTGATCCCGCTGGTGATCGTGCTGGTGGCCTTCTGCTTCATGGCCAAGGACGCGCCCGACGCGCCGCCGCCGAAGCGCTTCGCCGAATACCTCGCGGTGCTCAAGGACAAGGACGCGTGGTGGTTCATGTTCTTCTACTCGGTGACCTTCGGCGGCTTCGTCGGCCTGGCCTCGTCGCTGGTGATCTACTTCAACACCCAGTACGGGCTCGATCCGAAGATGGCGGGCTACTTCACCGCGGCCTGCGTGTTCGCCGGCTCGCTGGTGCGCCCGATCGGTGGCAACGTGGCCGACCGCATCGGCGGGGTGAAGTCGCTGACCGTGATGTACATCCTGGCGGCGATCTTCCTCGCCATCGTCAGCGTCGGCCTGCCCGAGGCGTGGATGGCGCTCGCGGTGTTCGTGGGCGCGATGCTGGCGCTGGGCATGGGTAACGGCGCGGTGTTCCAGCTCGTGCCGCAGCGCTTCCACCGCGAGATCGGCGTGATGACCGGCCTGGTCGGCATGGCGGGCGGCATCGGCGGCTTCTACCTGGCGTCCTCGCTCGGCTTTGCGCGCGAGCTTACCGGCAGCTACCAGGCGGGCTTCCTGATCTTCGCGGCGCTGGCGGTGTTCGCGCTGGTCGGCCTCACCGCGGTGAAGACGCGGTGGCGCACGACCTGGGGCGCGGCGCACCTGACGTCGGCGAAGATCTGAGCCAGGGTGGGCATCGTGCGCGCGATCGACTCCCTGGCGCCCGCTGGCAGCCCGGCCGCCGGCCGCAGCGCGCCGGCCGGGGCAGCGCGGCCGGCGGCGACCGCGCTGGAGGTGGAGCTGGGCCACGCCAGCAAGGCCGGCCCGCGTCCCGCCAACGAGGACTTCGTCGCCGCCGCCATGCCCGAGGGCGCGGAGCGGGCGGCCAAGGGCGTGCTGCTGGCGATCGCCGACGGCGTCGGCGGTCACGCGCACGGCCGCGAGGCGGCGGAATACACCGTGCGCAGCCTGCTCGCCGACTACTTCTCCACGGCCCACACCTGGAGCGTGGAGAAGTCGCTCGACACCGTGCTCGGCGCCGCCAACCGCTGGCTGATCGCACAGTCGGCGCGCAGCGCCGAGACGGCGGGGATGGCGACCACGCTGACCGCGCTGGTGCTGCGCGGGCGGCGCTGGCATCTCGCCCACGTGGGCGACTCGCGCGCCTACCTGTGGCGCGACGGCGCGCTGCTGCGCCTGAGCGAGGACCACACCTGGCCGCATCCCGAGCTCAGCAACGTGCTGCGCCGCGCGGTCGGGCTGGAGTCGCGCCTGCTGGTGGATCACGACGACGGTGAGCTGGCGGCGGGCGATGTCTTCGTGCTGCTGACCGACGGCGTGTGGAACGCGCTCGGCGAGGTCGAGATCGCCGCGCTCCTCGCGCGCCACGCGGGGGAGGAGGGAAAGAAGGACCCGGGGCGGGCTGCGGTGGGGATGGCGGCACCGGACCCCGCTGCGCGGGGAACGGCGGAGGAGGGGGGCGAGGCGGAGGGGAAGGCGGCGGAGGGGAAGGCGGCGGAGGGGAAGGCGGCGGAGGGAAGTCGCGTGGGGATATCCTGGGCGGGTGGAGCGCCGGCGAGGGGAGCGGGCCTGGACCCGCAGGCCGCCGCCGACGCGCTCGTCGACGCCGCCTTGCGCGCCGGCGGCAACGACAACGCCAGCGCGTTGGTCGCCCGCGTGCGTTCGCTACCCGCCGACAACCTGCACGACCGCCTCGCCGCCGGCCGCCGCCGGCCGCTGCCGCCGCGCCTGGCCGAGGGCGACACGCTCGACGGCCTGCGTGTGGAGGCCGTGCTGCACGTGTCGCGGCTGACCGTGCTGTACCGCGTCTGCCGCATCGAGGACGGCACGGCCGAATTCGCGGCTTGCGCCGCTCCTACATCGTCCCGGGCCGCGTCGGCATCGGCCCCGGGCGCGTCCACAACTTACAGCGGCCCGCAGGTTCCCCGAGGTGCGCCGCAAGGCGCGAATGCGGCGTCGAGTTCCGCGGACGGCGTCGCCGGCGGCACGGCCGAATTCGCGGCTTGCGCCGCTCCTACATCGTCCGGGGCCGCGTCGGCATTGTCCCGGGGCGCGTCGACATCGTCCCGGGGCGCGCCGGTTCCCGTAGGAGCGCCGCAAGGCGCGAATGCGGCGTCGATTTCCCCGGACGACGTCGCCGACGGCACGGCCGAATTCGCGGCTTGCGCCGCTCCTACATCGTCCCGGGCCGCGTCGACGTCGTCCCAAACCGCGCCGGTTCCCGTAGGAGCGCCGCAAGGCGCGAATGCGGCGTCGATTTCCCCGGACGACGTCGCCGGCGGCACGGCCGAATTCGCGGCTTGCGCCGCTCCTACATCGTCCCGGGGCGCGTCGACATCGCCCCGAA
>JAEUNQ010000202.1 GCA_016790365.1 Thauera sp.
GCCTACGAGGAGGCCCTGCGCGTCGAGCTCGCGCCCTATCTGGCGAAGGCGCCCGCGGCGGCGCTCGGGCCGAAGTTCATCGACTACCTCGAATCCATCCCGCGCGCGCCGTGTGCGAGCGTGGATTTCCTGGTCGCGCTCAACCAGCGCCTGCAGCAGGACATCCGCTACCTGGTGCGCCTGGAGCCGGGCGTGCAGACGCCGGAGGAGACGCTGACACTGGCGAGCGGCTCGTGTCGCGACTCGGCCTGGCTGCTGGTGCAGCTGCTGCGCCACCTGGGCCTGGCGGCGCGCTTCGTGTCCGGCTACCTGATCCAGCTCGTGCCCGACGTCAAGTCGCTCGATGGCCCCTCGGGCACCGAGGTCGACTTCACCGACCTGCACGCCTGGTGCGAGGTCTACCTGCCCGGTGCGGGCTGGGTGGGCCTCGACCCCACCTCGGGGCTGTTTGCCGGCGAAGGCCACATCCCGCTCGCGTGCTCGCCCGAGCCCTCCTCGGCGGCGCCGATCACCGGCTTCAGCGACGAATGCGAGTGCGAATTCGAGCACCACATGAAGGTCGAGCGCGTATGGGAGGCGCCGCGCGTCACCAAGCCCTACACCGAGGAGCAATGGGCGGCGATCGAGGTGCTCGGCCATCGCATCGACGGTGACCTGACGGCCCACGACGTGCGCCTCACGCAAGGCGGCGAGCCGACCTTCGTCTCGCTCGACGACCGCGACGGCGCGGCCTGGAACAGCGACGCGCTCGACCCGCAGAATCGTGATGCGAGCAAACCGAGCAAGCGCACCCTGGCCGAGAACCTGATGTTCCGCCTCAAGGACCACTACGCGCCGCAGGGCCTGCTGCACTTCGGCCAGGGCAAGTGGTATCCGGGCGAGCAGCTGCCGCGCTGGTCGCTGAACTGCTACTGGCGCCGCGACGGCGAGCCGATCTGGCACGACCCGGCGCTGTTCGCGCGCGAGCTCTCCGGCACCGCGGTGGACGAAGCCTTGGCGGCGCGCTTCCTCGCCCGCGTCGGCGAGCGCCTGGGTGTGGCCACGCAGTGGATGATGCCGGCCTTCGAGGACGCCTGGTACTACCTGTGGCGCGAGCGCAGGCTGCCGGCCAACGTCGATCCGCACGATGCGCGCGTCGAGGATCCGCTCGAGCGTGCGCGGCTCGCCAAGGTCTTCGACCAGGGGCTGAAGCAGGTCATCGGGCATGTTTTGCCGATCGTGCGTCAATACGGCGGTGCCGTGCGCTGGCAGAGCGGCCCGTGGTTCCTGCGCGCCGAGCGCCTGTACCTGATTCCCGGCGACTCGCCGATCGGCTACCGCCTGCCGCTCGACTCCCAGCCCTGGGCCGGCAAGGGCGATTATCCCTGGATCCACCCCGCCGATCCCAACCAGGCCTTTCCCGCGCTGCCCGCGCATGCCGAGCTGCGCCAGCAGTTGCGGCCGACCGGGACGACCCTCGGTGCCGACAGCGGCCTCGGCTTCGCCGCCCACGGTGGCGGGTGGACGCCGAGCCGCGTCGAGCATGCCGGCTTCCACGCCGCTGCGGACATGCAGGGCGAGGCCGCGCAGCCCCTGCCCGGCGCGGCTGCCGCGGCGCTCGCCAGCCGCGACGAGCGCATCGACCCCGCCCGCCGCCCGGCGCCCTTCGAGTCCGCGGCCTGGATCACCCGCAGCGCGCTGTGCGCCGAGCCGCGCGGCGGCCTGCTGTATCTCTTCATGCCGCCGACGGCGGCGCTCGAGGACTACCTCGAGATCGTCACCGCCATCGAGGACACCGCCGCCGAGTTCGCGCTGCCGGTGGTGCTCGAAGGCTACGAGCCGCCCTCCGACCCGCGCCTCGCGAACTTCCGCATCACCCCCGACCCGGGCGTGATCGAGGTCAACATCCACCCCGCGGCGAGCTGGGACGAGCTGGTCGAGCGCACCTCCACGCTCTACGAGGAGGCCCACCAGTCGCGCCTGTCGACCGAGAAGTTCATGCTCGACGGCCGCCACACCGGCACCGGCGGCGGCAACCACTTCGTGCTCGGCGGCGCCACGCCGGCGGATTCGCCCTTCCTGCGCCGGCCC
>JAEUNQ010000271.1 GCA_016790365.1 Thauera sp.
AGCTTGGCGGACTTGCGGATCGGACGCGGCGCGGCGGCAGCGCCCGCCTCGGCCTTGATCACCGGTTCGGGGGATGTCGTCGCGAGCTCGAGGGTCTTCACCGCTTTCATGCCAGTCCTTCCTGAGAGATGGAGGGGCGCAAGGGAGTTTTCCCGCGCGCCAAAAGGTTGATATCTTAGCCGCGCTCCCGCACTGCGGCAATTTACCCTGCCATCGCGGGCACCCCGCCGGCGTGCGCCGCACGCCGCGACCAGGAACGAACGATGAAGCTCTACCAGGACAACCACGCCAACACCAACGTGATCACCGGCTACGGCGACGACCACGTGATGATCAGCAAGACCCGCCACGAGGGCAACGTTCTCGTCAGCGCCGGACAGGTCGTGAACGACTGGGCGCCGCAGGCCGGCGGCGATCTCGCCGGGCTGAGCGCGGAAGATCTCGCCCGTGCCGCCGAACTCGGCGCCGAGATCCTCATCATCGGCACCGGCCGCCGCCAGCGCTTCCCGCAGCCGCAGCTGCTGCGCGGGCTCGTCGAGGCGCGCATCGGCTTCGAGTTCATGGATTTCGCGGCCGCCTGCCGCACCTACAACATCCTCGTGGCCGAGGGCCGCGCGGTGGTGGTCGGACTGCTGCACGAACGTTGAACCCCGCAACGCGGCGGTAACACCGCCGCAATACGCTCTTCACCCGGGCGGGCGCTTTCGGCTACCCTGCGACACACGAACCGCGTGCGCCGGCGCTTTCGCCATGATCGCGCAGCACCATCGCCCGACGAACAGGAGACCCGATTGAGCGCCCCCCTCGCCCCCGACTTTTCCCTTCCGGCCACTGGCGGCCAGACCGTCACCCTGTCCGCGCTGCGCGGCCGCAAGGTCGTGATCTATTTCTATCCCAAGGACAACACGCCCGGCTGCACCAACGAGACGCGTGACTTCGGCGCGCTGCACACCGAATTCGCCGCCGCCAACTGCACCGTTCTCGGCCTCAGCCGCGACAGCCTCAAGAGCCACGAGAACTTCAAGGCCAAGCTGGAGCTGCCCTTCGAGCTCGTCTCCGACCCCGAGGAGAAGGCCTGCGAGGCCTTCGGCGTCATGAAGCTCAAGAACATGTATGGCAAGCAGGTGCGCGGCATCGAGCGCAGCACCTTCCTGATCGACGGCGAAGGCGCGATCGCGCGCGAATGGCGCGGCGTGAAGGTGCCCGGCCACGCCGAGGAAGTGCTCACCGCCGCGCGCGCGCTCTGACCCCAGCAGCGCTGGCTCCGCACCGCGAGCCGTCCCGCACGCACGGTGCCTCCCGGCGCCGCCTCGCCTCTTCCCGCGGCCGTCCTGCCGCCCTCCCGGATCCGCACGCCATGCCCGTCACCCGCAAATCCGCCGCCACTCCGTCCAGCCCCGCGGACACGGGCGCACCCGCTGCCAAGCGCGTCCGTCGCAGCCGCAAGCCCGCGGTCGCGAGCAAGCTCTTCGTGCTCGACACCAACGTGCTGATGCACGACCCGACCAGCCTGTACCGCTTCGAGGAGCACGACCTCTACGTGCCGATCATGACGCTGGAGGAGCTCGACAACAACAAGAAGGGCACCAGCGAGGTGGCGCGCAACGCCCGCCAGGCCAGCCGCATGCTCGACGAGATCGTGTGCGCCTCGGAGAACGGCATCGCCGAGGGGATCGCGCTCGAAGGCCCTTCGCGCGGTCTGGCGACCGGGCGCCTGCACCTGCAGACCGAGGCGATCGAGATCCGCCTGCCGCCCGCGCTGCCCACCGCGCGCGGCGACAACCAGATCCTCGCCGTGGTGATGTTCCTGGTCGACAAGCACCCGGGGCGCGACGTCATCCTGGTGTCGAAAGACATCAACATGCGTATCAAGGCGCGTGCGCTCGGGCTGGCCGCGCAGGACTACTTCAACGACAAGGTGCTCGAGGACAGCGACCTGCTGTATACCGGTACCCGCGAGCTGCCCTCCGACTTCTGGGACAGCCACGCGCGCGGCATGCAGTCGTGGAAGGAGGAAGGCCGCACCTACTATCGCGTCAGCGGCCCGGTCGCCGCCGAGATGCTGGTGAACGAGTTCGTCTACCAGGACGGCGACAGCCCGCTGCAGGCCTGGGTCAAGGAGAAGGAAGGCCGTGGCGCCCTGATCGAGACCCTCACCGACTACAGCCATCACAAGAACAACGTCTGGGGCATCACCGCGCGCAACCGCGAGCAGAACTTCGCGCTCAACCTGCTGATGAACCCGGAGATCGACTTCGTCACCCTGCTCGGCCAGGCCGGCACCGGCAAGACCCTGCTGACGCTCGCTGCCGGGCTCACGCAGGTGCTCGAGTCGAAGCGCTACAGCGAGATCATCATGACCCGCGTCACCGTCCCGGTGGGCGAGGACATCGGCTTCCTGCCCGGTACCGAGGAAGAGAAGATGGCGCCGTGGATGGGTGCGCTCGAGGACAACCTCGACGTGCTCAACGGCACCGCCGGCGAAGGCGGCGACTGGGGCCGCGCCGCCACCCGCGACCTGATCCGCAGCCGCATCAAGATCAAGAGTCTGAACTTCATGCGCGGGCGCACCTTCCTCAACAAGTTCCTCATCATCGACGAGGCGCAGAACCTCACGCC
>JAEUNQ010000309.1 GCA_016790365.1 Thauera sp.
TTTTGCAGTAGATAGGCTTGCAGTCCCCATCGTCTAGAGGCCTAGGACACCGCCCTTTCACGGCGATAACCGGGGTTCGAATCCCCGTGGGGACGCCATACAAGGCGGTCCGGAAATGTTCGGGCCGCGACCGGCGAAAGCCGGAGCAGGTCAGCGCGGAGTGGTAGTTCAGTCGGTTAGAATACCGGCCTGTCACGCCGGGGGTCGCGGGTTCGAGTCCCGTCCACTCCGCCACTAAAAAAGCCACCGTACGGTCTCCGTCCGGTGGCTTTTTTCCGTCCGAGATCGCAGTCGAGCTCTCCGGTCCGTCTTCGAGGGGCGCTCATGCGCCCCCCTTTCCTCACCCCTTACGCCTCACCCGCCCGCCCCCTGCTTCTTGATGCGGTAGTTCAGCTGCGGCCGGGTCATCCCCAGCAGCCGTGCCGCTGCCGACAGGTTGCCGTTGGAGCGCGCGACCGCGTGCTGAAGCAGGCGCTGCTCGAACGCATCGAGCGACATGCCCGAGTCGAGGACTGCGGAGGCGAGGTCGAGCTGCGCGCGCTGCGCGGTCTCGAGGCCGCCCTGGGCGCTGAGCGAGTGCTCCCGTGCAGGTTCCTCGAATGCGCCGATGAACAGATGCTCGACCTCGATCTGGCCATTCTGTGGCGCCAGGATCACACCGCGCTCGAGCACGTTCTCGAGCTCGCGGACGTTGCCCGGCCAGGCATGAAGCTTGAGGGCGTGCATCGCCTTGTCGCTGATGCCGGCGATGCGCTTGCCGTGCAGGGTTTCGAAGCGGCGCACCATGGCATCGACGAGGGCGGGGATGTCTCCCGTGCGCTCGCGCAGCGGCGGAATGGTGACGGGATAGACGTTGAGGCGGTAATACAGGTCGCGCCGGAAGGTGCCCGCATTGACCGCCTTCTGCAGGTCGACGTTGGTCGCGGCGATGAGGCGGACGTTGACCTTGCGGGTACGCTCGTCGCCAAGGCGCTCGATCTCGCCCTCCTGCAGCGCCCGCAGCAACTTGGCCTGCGCCGGCAGCGGGAGCTCGCCGACCTCGTCGAGGAAGAGGGTGCCGCCATGGGCGCGCTCGAACTTGCCGGCGCGCGAGGCGTGCGCGCCGGTGAAGGCGCCGCGCTCGACGCCGAAGAGCTCCGATTCGATCAGCTCGTCGGGCAGCGCGGCGCAGTTGACCGCGACGAAGGCCTCGTCCTTGCGCGCGCTCATCTCGTGCAGGGTGCGTGCGAAGCGCTCCTTGCCCACCCCGGTCTCGCCGAGCAGCAATACCGAGACGTTGGTCGCCGCGGCACGGGCGATGAGATCGTAGGCGTGCAGGAAGGCTGTGGAGCTGCCGATGAGATCGGGCGTGCGGCGAGGACAGGAAATCGTGCGGCGCATCGCCTCGATCTCCTCGCGCAACTCGAGCAGGCGGCCGACGATCGAGTCGGCCTGGAAGTAGGGCAGCAGCGTGTCCGCGTCCGGCCAGTCCTCGGCCGGGCGGCCGATGATTCGGCAGCGCTCGTGCCCGGTCGCGGCGCACTCGGTCTCGCGGAACAGGATGAAACGCCCGGTGAAGGCGCTGGTGTATCCCGAGGCGTAGCCGATCATCATCCAGCATGCCGGCTCGGCGGACTCGCCGAAGGCCTGCACGTGAGCTTCCGCCTCCCAGGCGTTCTCCCACAGGAACTCGGCGTAGAAGCTGTCCTCGGGGCCGCCGAACTCCAGTCGGACCGGCTCGACCCGGGCGCAGCCCTCCAGCATGTGCAGTTGCGGCCCCATCACGAAGGCGTCGGCGAGGTCGCTGCCACTGCGCGTCTTGCGTGCGAGTTCGGCATCGCGCATGCCCGAGGCGAAGCCCATGCGGGTGAGGATGCGGCGCGCCTGCTCGCGGCCCACCGATTCGATCAATTCCTTGCGCAGCTCGGCCATCGCGCCTGCGTGCAGCAGCAGCATGCGGTGCTCGCCGAGCCAGATGAGGCCGTCCTCCGCCGCGAAGCGCAGCAGGCTGCGCAGGTCGGCGTTCTCCGGGTATTGGATGGTGGCCAAGGGGTCTCCTCCAGGCTGGTTTCGCTTCCGCTCTGCGGCGGTTGGTTTCCGGGGTCGTCGTGGTGTCCGGGCGAAGCAGCTAGATTACCTCAGGCGATGGCGCTTCGGTCGGCGAGCAATTCTACAGAATTCAGCAAAAATCTCGAGAAAAGAATTCGGCTTGTCCGAAGAGGTCCGATCGTTCGCCATCCGGACGATCCTGTCGTTCATTGCCATCCGTGTGGGTGGCCCGATGCTCGGTCCGATCCGTGGGAGGGGCGCGAGGATTCCCGGTCAGCGCTCCGTGCTGCAGGGCAATAAATAGACTAAATCAAATAATCAACAAAATGCAGGACTTGATCATTTGGTGAAGTCGGAGGTCGCCGCTTCAGTGGGGTGAATATCGAGAAAGAGGATGAATTCAGCCATAAGCCTGGGTTTTCGGAAATTGGCACGGAACTTGTTAGGTAGTCCCCTGCGGCCAGCCCGTGTTGATCAATCCGAAGGAGAGTGGGGCATGAAGAACAGCGAGCCCGCGGTGGACCTGAACCGAAAGTTCGTACGCCTGATCGAGCGCCGCGCGGATGGCTTCGTGGAGTTCGAGTTCGCCATCGGCGATCCCGAGCTGTTCGCGGAGATGTTGCTGCCGTCCGAGGCCTACGAATCCTTCTGCCAGTCGAACCACGTCATCTTCCTCGAGCCCCGCGACGAGGCGGTGAACGAAGGTGACGAGGCCGGGGACTGGAACTGGAACCTGCATCAAGCCACCCATCAGCGCTTCCGCCAAGCGCCGACAGACGACGAATAAGGAGGAGATTCCATGCAGATCGATCTGCGCACCGTCACCATCAAGCCGCTCCGGCAGACGTTCGACAACATCGCCCGCCGCATCGGCGCGGACAAGCCCGCTTCGCGTTACCAGGAAGGCACCCTGGACATGCAGCAGGAGGCGAACTACCACTATCGTCCGACCTGGGATCCCGATCACCTGATCTATGACCGCGACCGTACCGCCATCCGCATGGCGGACTGGTACAGCTTCAAGGATCCGCGCCAGTTCTATTACGGCGCCTACACCTTGGCGCGTGCCAAGCAGCAGGACACCGCCGAAGCCAACTTCGACTTCGTCGAGAACCGTGGTCTCGCCGCCACGCTGCCCGAGGACCTGCGCGCGACGGTTCTGCAGTTGCTGCTGCCGCTTCGCCACGTGGCCTGGGGCGCAAACATGAACAACGCCGCGGTCTGTGCCTATGGCTACGGCACCGCCTTCACCCAGCCCTGCATCTATCAGGCGATGGACCAGCTCGGCATCGCCCAATACCTCACCCGCGTCGGCCTGCTGCTCGGCGACGTCGAAGTGCTCGACACCGCAAAGCAGTCGTGGATGGACGACGACACCTGGCAGGGGCTGCGCCGCTACGTCGAGGACACCATGGTGCTCAAGGACCCGTTCGAGCTCTTCGTGGCGCAGAACGTGGCACTCGATGGCCTGCTCTACCCGCTGGTATACGAAACCATCATCGACGACGTGCTCTCCGCGCAGGGTGGTACGCCGGTGGCGATGCTGACCCAGTTCATGACCGACTGGCACGCGGAGACGCGCAAGTGGACCGACGCGACGATGAAGACCGCCGCTGCCGAGTCCGGTGACAACAAGGAGGTGCTCGGCACGTGGGTGACGCATTGGCGCGACCGCGCGGCCTCCGCGCTGCTGCCGGTGGCCCGCATCGCCGTCGGCGAGCGTGCCGATGAACTGACCGCCGAGGTCGTCCAGCAATTCAACGCGCGCATGGCCAAGGCCGGCGTCGCCCTCTGAGGGGAATCCCGCATGTCGACCGTATTTCTCGCATTGCAGACCAATGAAGAAACCCGCCCGATCATCGAGGCGATCCTGCAGGACAACCCGAACGCCGTGGTCGATGAGCAGCCGGCGATGGTGAAGATCAACGCCGACGGTCGCCTCGTGGTTCGCCGCGAGACGATCGAGGAGATCATCGGTCGCGAATACGACCTGCAGGAGATGCAGGTCAACATGATCACGATGTCGGGCAACCTCGATCAGACCGACGACGAGATCACCCTGTTCTGGAAATCCTGAGACCCCGAGGAGACAAGACAATGGACATGCAAGTCGCCAAGAAGAAGCTGGGCCTGAAAGAACGTTATGCCGTGATGACCCGGGGCCTGGACTGGACCCCGTCCTACCAGAAGATGGAAGACATCTACCCCTACATCGCCTACGAGGGGATCAAGATCCACGACTGGGACAAGTGGGAAGACCCCTTCCGCCTGACCATGGACGCGTACTGGAAGTACCAG